>JAIRWT010000008.1 GCA_031268795.1 Puniceicoccales bacterium | reverse complement strand
TGGGCTTGGCCAACGGATTCGTATCGCACGTCAGATATGGACAACGTCATGAAATATTTTACTAAATAACACTAGTTTTGTAAAATAAAAAGTTAGTTTAGGCCTAGCCATTGGCATTTTTTTCGCGCTTTTTGTAAAAATAACTTTTCCCACGCTACACCAAATCTTGATTAAATACACATATGCGAAATACTTATCGAGTAGACTTGTTATCACAAATGAATCTTCCAATCGCCGATCCGGGCGTTGATTGATAACTCTAGCAATCGCGGAAGCCATCGACGATGGGGGCCCGATAGAACCACATCTTCCAATTCAGAAATGGAAACCCATTCCACTGTTCCACGGTGAAAATCAATGAGTTCGAAAAATAATTCGTCTGCGCTGAAGAACTGCTCTTCATAGTGATAACTGCCGATGATTCGGCGGCCAACAAAACAGGGAGATTGGCATAAAGTATTTTCCAAAAGCAGTTTTGGAAATTCGCGGATGGCGTGCAATCGCTTCAATTGAGAAGTTTGGAGCAAAACTTTTCCGCCGCGCAGTACCAATAGCCGATGGACAATCTCATTTTTAGAAACAAAGCGCACAAATGCGGGAATTGCATCCATGGGTAGTTTTCGCCGGTGGGTTTGGCAAAAATCTTTCAGCGGGCAGACATCACAAAATCTGCCACGCGGTGTGCAAATCATTGCACCAAGGTCCATCAAAGCTTCATTAAGCAGCGCGCATCGGCCGGGAATAATCAGGGAAATTGCATGGCTTTTTAAATAGGTGGCGGCAGCGATTTTATTTTCAAAGTTTTCGCAGCAGCCGATAAGCCTGGCCAATATGCGAATGATATTTCCATCCAATGCGATTGCATCAAAGTTTTGCCCAATGGCACTGATGGCCGTGGCTGTGTACGGTCCCACGCCTGGCAATAGCTGCCATTCCTCGGGCGTTTGCGGAAATGTAACCATTTGACATAAAATTTGGCAAAGCCGGCGGAGGTTACGCGCGCGGCTGTAATAGCCCATACCTTCCCAATGTTTTAAAATTTCTTCGTCGTCAGCGTTCGCCACACATTCCAGCGTTGGAAATCGCTGCGTCCACCGAATAAAATAGGGAATAACCGTTTGCACACGCGTCTGTTGCAACATGAACTCGGAAACAATTGTTCCATAGATGGAGCGATTGGCGCGCCAAGGCAAGAGCCGCAAATGACCGGTGCCCCATGAGAGAAGGGCAGAAGAAATGGCAGTGGCGGGAAAGGACTCCATAATTTGCACATAAAATGCACCAGCCTATTCCGACAACGCGATTCTTAAAAGGCATTTAGCCCGACCGCCAAAATGCCAACGATCAAAAATTTACTTTGCGAGAAAAAAGACATTTTTGCACTCGGGGGTTATTTCTGAATTCCGCGCAATGACTCTAAGACTTCCCGCGTTTTGATGAGTTTGCTGCGATTTTCTCCTAGGAGGATCTTTGCCCCGCTGATGACCTTTTCGGGCGCATTGGAAAGAAAATTTTCGTCGTTCAATTTGGCCTCACTGGTGGCAATGTTGCGCTCCAAGGTCTCTATCTCTCGTTGTAGGCGGGCACGTTCCTGACCATGATCAGTGTTGTTTGGCACATCCACCGCAAATGTCCCCCAGGGCGTTAGCGTTGCCGGACGACCGCGCAGCGATTTTGTAGCAATCAATTCTTCAAAACCACATAGGGAGCAAAGAATCGGGAAATGCTTTTTTATGGCATTTTCCCTATTTTCCGAATGATAATACGCACGCAATTGTGTTTGCGACGCAAGGCCAAGGGATGATTTATGGGCGCGAATGGCAGCGACGGATTCCCGCAATTCCATAACTATAGCAATATTGTCTTCTGAAATGTTGGCGATTTGCTTTAATTGCTCAGCCCTTTGCAGGGGGACGTTCTGTATAAATTTTTCTTGATCGTCATAGCCCATGGTGCACCAAAGCTCTTGTGTGATGAATGGTGTGAAAGGGTGTAGTAGCTGTAAATAGTGTCGCAAAATTATATCTTGAAAATTTAAAATATGTGCTCGCTTGGATTCATCCAAACGCATGCGGATCTTGCACACTTCCACGTACCAGTCGCAGTAATCATCACGAAAAAATTTTTCCATACGTTGCACGGCGCTGTGAAATTCGTACTTTCTAAAGGCTGACTCCTGATATTCCGTTAAATCACTGAGACCCTGTAGAATAGCCTCATCCTCGACAGAAATGTGCTCCGGGGCGGGTGCTTGTGCTTTTTCTAATTTTCCCTGTAAAAAACGAAACCGGCAGGCATTCCAAAGTTTTGTACAAAAATTACGCCCCTGCTCCATGCGCGCACTATCGAAAAGGACATCCTGCCCCTCCGGAGCGATGGAGAGCAGGCCAAAGCGCACACCGTCGGCGCCATATGTGTCAATAAGGTCCAAAGGCTCCGGCGAATTTCCCAAGCTTTTGGACATCTTCCGCCCTTGGGCATCACGAATAATTCCCGTGAAGTATACCGTACGGAATGGTACGGTTTGTTCCAAATCACCCTTCAAAAATGCCAGGGACATGATAATCATACGGGCGACCCAGAAAAAAATGATATCCGGTCCGGTAACCAAAGTGGCCGTGGGATAGAAAAAATCAAAATGATGTCGCGCCATTGCATCCTGGTCCGGCCATCCGAGTGTGCCCAGTGGCCAAAACGCCGAAGAAAACCAAGTGTCCAAAACATCCTCGTCCTGCTCCCAATTTTCCGGATCCGCCGGCCCCTCCACGGAAACATGCAAGTTGGCCGGATTAAGCCGCTCGCACCCACGCCGATACCATACTGGGATGCGGTGACCCCAGAGCAATTGCCGGCTGATGCACCAGTCCTGGATATTATCCAGCCAATGCAGGTAGGTTTTTTCCCAGCGGCGCGGGAAAAATTGAATAATCCCATTCCGAACAGCCTCCTTGGCCAATTCGATACAGGGATAGCGGAGAAACCACTGCTCGGAAAGGCGTGGTTCGATGGGGACGCCCGAACGTTCGGAAATGCCAACGGAATGTTCATAATCCTCCGCCGCCAAAAGCAATCCGCGCTCCTGTAGCATTTGCACCGCTTTTTCACGCGCATCTTCCCGCGTCAACCCACACAACTCGGGCCCGGTTCGCTCATTCATGTGCCCGTCAGCCGTGATCACATCAATAATAGCCAGTCCGTGCCGTTGGGCCACAGCAAAGTCCACGGAATCGTGGGCCGGCGTAATTTTAAGGGCTCCCGTGCCAAAATCTCGCAAAACGACGGCATCTCCGATGATTGGAATTTCCATCTCAGGAAAAGGCCTTCTGGCGTGTTTACCAATAATATGTCGGTAGCGTGGATCGTCCGGATGTATCGCCACGGCAACATCTCCGGGGATGGTTTCCGGGCGGGTGGTGGAAATCTCAATAAAGCTCCCCGGGTCCTCCACGATTTCGTAGCGCATTCGGTAAAGTTTGCCCTTCCGCATCTGCATAAGCACCTCTTCATCGCTTAGTGCCGTTTGCGACTTGGGACACCAATTGACCATGCGCCTCCCGCGGTAAATAAGCCCCTTGCGAAAGAATTCCACAAAGCCAGTTAAGACCGTCCGTGCATAGGCAGCGTCAAGGGTATGCACCTTTTTAGAAAAATCACAGGATACACCCAAATGTTTCAGCTGGTTAAGAATAATATTTCCGTGCATATCTCGCCACCGGTATGCATGTTCTAAAAACTCTTCACGCGAGAGCGCATTTGGATCAACGCCTTCCTTGCGAAGTTTTTTCTCCACGACAACTTGCAGTGAAATTCCCGCATGATCCGTCCCCGCCTGCCAGAATGCACAATAGCCGTCCTGGCGGGCCCGGCGAATGAGAACATCCTGCAAAGTGTTATTTAGCAAGTGCCCCATATGCAATACGCCGGTGACGTTTGGCGGCGGAATTACAATCGTATAGCTTTTTCCTTCTGGATTTTCGGATCGGAGAAAACATCCGGAGTCTTCCCAGCATTCATACCAGCGGGATTCGGCTTCCCTAAAGTTATACTCTTTTTCCATTGCAGTGCATCCAATCGGTGAAGCTCAACCCTTGCAAACGCAAGACAAGGTTTCCATGGCTAATGAAATTTCCAATCATTGCTTCCCGCCACGCCAGCACTAATTGCCCAAAAGCGCATATGCCTCAATGTCAATATCCGGACTAATCCGGTGAGACATTGGGAAGATACCAAAAGGTGCAAGATGCGAATCGCAGTGTCACCACGAATACTCATATTTCGCAAATGGCATGGTTAAGTAAGCGATATTGCATAGCTTCAATAAGATGCCGCGTGCCAATGGCATCCATTGCCTCCAGGTCGGCGATGGTTCGTGCAACGCGAAGAATTTTACCGTAGGCACGAGCGGAAAGGGCACCATTATCCATTGCCTGTCGTAAAAGTGCCTGTTCCCGTTCACCAAGCGGACAAAAGCGGCGCAATTGATTTTCGCCCAATCGGGCATTGCATGAAAATGTGTAATTTTTATAGCGATTGGTTTGTAGCCGTCGTGCCTGTTCAACGCGCTCGCGGATTCGCTCCGACGTTTCGCGTAAAGCGCTTGGGGCCGCCGTGAGCAACGCCGTTGGCACCGGCGGAACTTCAATATGCAGATCGATGCGATCCAGTAGCGGGCCACTAATTTTTCCCAAATATTCCCGAATTTGCCGCGTGGAACAACGGCATGCATGGACCTTCGATCCGTAATAACCACACGGACAGGGATTCATGGCGGCTACAAGGGTGAATTCGCATGGGAATTTTACCTTTCCAAAGCTGCGGGAAATGACGATTTTGCCGCTGTCCATAGGTTGGCGCATGGATTCCAGTGTAGTCCGGGAAAATTCAGCCAATTCATCGAGAAATAAAATACCGTGGTGTGCAAGGGAAATTTCCCCGGGATGCGGACTGCTACCACCACCAACAAGGCCAACTCGACTAATTGTATGATGCGGTGCGCGAAAAGGTCTGGAAAAATGCCTGATTTCTTCTCCGTGAGTCTGCCCGGCCGCCGAATAAATGCCAACGATATCGATAAATTCTTCCGTTGTCGGCAATGGCATAATTGTGGAAATACGCTGGGCAATCATGGATTTGCCAACGCCGGGACTGCCAATCATAAGCAGATTGTGCCCGCCGGACACAGCAATCTCGGCCACACGCTTCACTCGCTCCTGGCCAACAATGTCAGAAAAATCCAACAACTCGAGATTTGCCGAGTTGTTATGATTAAATTTCGCATTCGATACAAGCGCTCTATTTTCCTGTTGCGTCTTTGGCATTAAGCACAATAATTGGATCGCCTCACCAAGCGTTTTTACCCCATAAATTTCCACGCCGTCGATCAGAGCCGCCTCGCTTGCAGATTCCGCGGGAAGCAAAACTGCCCGACGGCCTGTTTGCCGCGCCTGAATTGCTAAAGCAATAGCACCACGAATTGGCAAAATACGTCCCGATAAACTTAACTCTCCGGCGATGAGGAAGTCGTCACCACATTCCACGGAAATTTGCCCGCTTGCCCAAAGCATGCCGAGGGCAATAGGGAGATCGTAAATGGGGCCCTCCTTGCGCATGTTTCCAGGCGATAGGTTGATGGTTGTTCTTGTGTGCGGCAGTTTAAATTTGCTGCTTTGCAGGGCCGAACAGACGCGGTCCATGGATTCCTTAACGGCCGCATCCGGAAGGCCCACGAGAACGAATCGCAACTCACCCCGCTCGCCCATATTAACCTCAACTTCAACGGGATAAGAAGTGATACCCCAGAGGGCGCCGGAATGAATCGTTGACAACACAAATAATATGATAGATTGTTTTACGCGAAAGAAAAGACATTTCGAGTAAAATGGTTATCCGTTTCGACCGCAAAAACGCCTTAAAACCTTGACTCTCACATGTGAAGTTATAAATTCATGCATTGTGAACATAGGTTTTGGGTCAAACTCTACCATTCAAGATGCACCCGCCTCTTCATCAGGATCACTGAAACCTCATTCTGAAGAAAATTTGACCGATAGTCAACTAATGTCGATGGTAGATACTTCAAAAAAAGATATTGTTCGCGAAAATACGCCCGTGCAATCGGGCGTCCTCATTCCTGGACATGATACGATTGCGGGAAAAATTTTGCGATATGTGCGCATCCTCGGTTCCATGGTGGAAAGGTTTTTCAAAAAAATTCTTTCGCTGTTACTATGGCTATTCCGGCTAAATGGGATAAATGTGGCGGAAGTTGCACATAATTTTGCCAATGCCAACGGATCAACCGGAACCATCGATCGAGAAAAGATCCTTGCGCGACTGGTTGCACATGGCATGAAAAAAGCAGGATCCCTTGCAGAGGGTACCACGAACGTCGGGGAAAAATTTTTGAATGCAACGGCGAGAATGGCCGCATTTATCAATAAGCAGGAACCGGAAATTCAAAAAAAAATATTCACAGCTTTGGCTTCTTCAAACTGCGGAGTGGCCATGTCGATTCTTTTACACGCCACTCAAGTGGGAACTCCGGTAAGTGGCAAATTTTTTGATGATTTATCCAGATCACTATTGCCAGACTATTCGAACGTCTTTCTTAATGCGGAACAACTCATACAATCACAGAAAAACACGAACGTGAATTCGGCATGGGGTAATGAACATAGAATAAAGGAAGAAATTATTACTTTCTTGGAAAGTGAGAAAATTGGGCAAGATTTATTCACGGCAGGGAAATTTGAGAGCAAATTAGATGCGGTGGCTCAAAAAATTGGTCAACTCGTTTTTTTCGCGGATCTGCCCAGAAGCTTTCAAATGTTGGAAATAATAATTGGCGGGCAAGCTATTGACTGCGAAGGTTGTCCGCGTGGTTCGAGAGAGGATGCGGCAAAATTTTTTTTGAAAAATTTACAAGCTTCGGAGCTTCCGCCGGACGTAGCATTCAATGCGCTGAAATCTCTTTGCTATTATAACTGGACACAAGGAGAATGCATGAGGCCTGTAATTGCATTTCTGGAAATGCTTCCACAGGAAAAAAGAAATGCCGTTAATTATACTATACTAAAAAATTTCTACAACCCTTACCACAAAACGAAAATCGAATTTTTTAACACTGGAACCATAGAAATATCATCAACATTTACCGTGGACAGCACAACGGTTTGTGACGGATTCGAAGAGGCGGCGGTCTGTCTGAAAGAGATACGGTCACAGATTAATCCAGAGGAATCCTTTATCACCGCATTTACGAGTATTGAATGCGACTCGGACGGAAAACATCGCATATTAGACTCGATGCTGGCTTGCCAGGTGGCACCTGGATCCGCGCCGAAAGATTCCTAGTGCCGAAAAAGTTGGGTAATTTGCGAAGAAAATTCAACCCGAAATCCCGATGGATAAACTGAAAAATTTTCTCGCTTATGAAGAACATTCGCGTTGGCAAATTTGAATGATTAACCAACCAATACTTGGTGGCATATTCAAAGTGGTTTGCAGATTTTGCGAGAAAAATTCGCTGAAATTTTCAACATCTCTGGCAACTCTCTCGCGTACGGAATTTTAAGACATTTTATCACGGGCCGATGCGACAAATTCTAGAAAATTGCAAGCGAGGTATAAACTTTGTGAAAATCTTTGACACTTATTGACGAAACATTAACCTGTCGTTCGAGATGGGTTCTCATGTCGTAGACGGGAGGCCTGCAAATGAAGGAGCTTTCCCATGTCAATTGTATCATCGCCGTTGAATTTCAACGACCTTAAATCCGCGAGCGTCTACTATGAGATTCTGAATTGTGATGATAACAATTTGCAACCCATTTTCGACGAGGCACTTTTCGAGAAGCAGGCGGATGGAAGTATGGCCTACTATCGCACCACGGCCAACGGAAGCTACACACGCGCCACTGGCAACCGAGGGGAATTTGTTAGATCGACAAGACCAGCCGATGGCCAGGAAATTTTTCTCCATTATTCGCAAGTCTTTTGCCCCACGCGCGCGGCGCGCAGGCGAATGAACACCCTCGCCTACGTTCTTGGAATGAGTTATCAAAATTCCTTCCGGCAAATGGCCATGCTCAACGATCTTATCAATGAAGCCGCCGCGCTGAATGAATCCATGCGCAAATTCGGCGATATTTTTTGCTCATTTTCCGCAAATGCTGCCAACTACGACAGTGGCCTAACGAATCAGGTGTTGCAAATCGACCCGGAACTGCTGCAACGTTACATTGATAACGGCTTGCGATTTCCGCTCAATAGCATATGTAATGGTATGATACCACAACTTTATGCGGAAATTGACTACCGTCCTCAATCTTTTAATCCCGAGGAGAATGGTTTTTGGAAAATTTTTTTCATAGATAACACGGAGGCGAGCCCTAAGAAAACTATTCTTTTTAATGATTGTGTTGGCAAAGAGATGACATCTCCTTCCGCGCACACAATAAATGATTGTCTTGCGACTTCAGCAATTGCCAACATAGTGAATTCTCCGGAACTTATGGCAAGGCAATTTTCATCAACGGAAAAATACAAACTTTCCTCCCGCCGAAACGAATTCTTTACATACGAAGGGACGTTTTTTGCCAAGTGTAATTTCAATTCCAATGGTGATATGGTCTTTAGGTACCTTTTTGGCCTCGAAGACGGCGCGGCGGGAGATGTTGATCTTACTAAGTTTGCCGAGCTTACTAAATGTGCTATCGACTATGATATTGATAGATCCGCTTCATGTTATTCGGCAACGGTACCACTGGGATCCGTTGCCGGCGGAAATAGCATCGGCTACTTCAGTCAAAAGGAGGCAAATGCATTCATTGACCAAATTCGCATCGCCATCGATCAGCGGAGCAACGAACTCAACGGTTTAAGCACGATGATTAATGTGCATAACCAAGACCTGCAGCAGATCTTTGCCGTGGCCACGTCCACCCTGGAAGCCTCCGAGGAAACACAGCAAAAGACCGCGCGAACAACGTCCTTGATTGGTCGTCCGGCGACGCTTCCATATTATACAGAAAGAGCATTGTCGCACTCAAAGCCGGAGAATCCCAACGCGACACTGCAAGTACCAACGCCGCATTAACTTTCAGCGTTAACGTGTGCACAAGCAAATCAATTGAAAAATCACGTTGCCCCGCACTTGTACATGCAGAAATGCTTCGTAATAAATTCACAATTGTCGAATCAAGACTCCTGCAAACTTCACTTGCATTCTGGCAACTTACCACCAGCGCATCACTCACATCTGTGTCCCCAAAAATTTTTTGTAGCAGCCAAAAAAGACCTCCCTAAGCGCCAGATGATTTCCTGGAGCTTAAAAAAGCAAACAAACCACGCTTTTTTTTTCAACTCGCTCGGTAATTTCTGCTGTTTCGGCCTTAATTTTGGCAATTTCAACATCAATGTCATCCGATTCCGCCTGGGTTGCGTCGACTCTATTTAGACTAGCAGCTAATCTTTTCTCATATTCAGTTTCCGGAAACACATGCCCACGCGTTTCCGTGGCACGAATCAACTCTTCACGCGCTTCCCTATCGGCGACAATTTCAGATTCCAAAGCCCGCATCTCCATATTAATTATCCGCTCAATCTCGGGGATGGTACGATTCTGGCCATCGGTACGCAACTCGTGAAACCTGGCGATGATATGGTCCTTATACTCTTCATATTTACATAACAACTGAATAAGCAAAGCTTTGGCCGCATTCTCATTATACGGCTCAGAACCTGGTTCCGTGCCAACGGACGTGCATTCGTCATCAGGAACCCTGCTAGCCGACCAACCACTCGGGGCCTCAGCGCACCCCCTCCTACTTAAACTATTCACGTGTTATGCCTCCTCACTTGTAAAGAGCCTTCTGAAAAACCCTTTTGCCTTTTGCCTTGCCTCTGCGGCCGAAGCTCTCTCCCGATCAGTTTGTGCCTCTATAAGTTTTACTCTTTTTTCTTCTTGTTTTGCTTTCGCTTGCGCTTCCATGATGGCTGCTTCCGATAGTCCCGCTACCTCTGTTCCAACCGTAGTTAACGCCAACGTTAAATTGTTCCACAATTCCAGTTTTTGGCTCGCCGCTTCCGATCCATCGAGACTCAAATAGGCCTGCATGGCAGCGAATAAGGCAGCAGCAGATGTCAAACCAAACTGCTGAGCTAGCGCGAAGGAAAGAGCATTTGCCTTTAGTGTTACCACCCTACGAAGTTCCGTTTGTGCATGTTGCACGACACTAATCGACGAACTATGATCCTCAAGGATTCGAATATACGCCGATTCAATTCCATCGAATGTCCCATTTATTGCTTTTAGAAGTGCGGGATCAACCGCCCTAATCGCTAACTGACTACTCATTATATACCCCCACACCTGATGATACTACAACACCGGCAAAAGAATGGCCATGTTTTGAAGTTGCGTTACGGATTATTAATAATCCTATAGAATGTTTTATCGTCATGCTTTTTTGCAAAATTTGCTTCCCAAATTGGGGATCATAGCGGTGCAATCTGTATAAAAACCTGGAAATGTCAAGCAGTTAAGTTGCGGGAACCGCCCGAACGGCTTCAACCCAGGTTAAACTCCGCCTCACCGGCTAGTCGGCAAAGACTTCTCCCGTTTCCGCGTCTGGAGGCCTCTGCCAAAGCGGTAATAACGGTGGCTCTCGCGGACACTAAACCTTGGAAATTATGCGATCTGGGTATCAATTTAATCAGAAAATCTGGGTTCTTGATAAAGTGCATCCAAGTTGTGTCGTGTTATGTCATACCTCCAATGCAAAATGTCGGAAACGCATACGTAGATCAGCAGTAGAAAAATTAAAAAGAGGCATAAGCTTTGGGAGAAATTTATCAACCATTTGGGCAGCTTCCGGCGAATGATTTTTTCGATAATTGCAAAAAATATGAGGCCGCCATCCAGGCCCGGAATGGGTAGCAAATTTAAAACCGCAATTCCGAGGTTGAGAGTTACGATGAATGCCAATGCCAGACGCAAATCACTCCGCATGAAATTGTGCAACAATCGTCCGATGCCCGGAATGCCCATCAAGTGCTTTACGCCGACGTCAGAGTGGCGGTTGAGCAGTGAACATAAGACATGTCCGGCCGAACGCACTTCGGAGAGGAGCAGCTTAAATGGATTTGGATGCAGCAAAATTTGTGGATTTTCAAATGTAACTCCTAGGGCTCGTTTAGTTACAGGCGGAATGCGCTGAAGTAACGTAAAATTCGCCGCCAATTCATCGGATGAAAATCTGCGATTTTTTATTTCGCGGGAGCCATTGAGTGCCAGCCACCGGGATCCTTCGCCTTCGACAAAAACAATGGGTTGTTCTCCCCGCATGCCACGCATGTGGGCTTTTTGCGCAATGATAGGCTGAGGATTGATGAAAACTTGCAAAATTTTTCCATCGCGGCACACGGTTAAATCCACTCCGGCGGACGATTTTTGTAGATATTCATCCAATGCTGCCGGGGAAAAGAGTCCATTTCCATCAATTGCCAAGATTTGATCACCGGCGCGTAATCCAGCCCGCTGAGCGGGAGAACCTTCCAAAATGGTTTTCACAAGCAGTTCGCCGGCAGGGAAAACAACTATGTGTCGAAGGTTATTTCCATCCTTACGAGGATGGAAAACAGGAATTTCCAGGTGAAAAACGTCATTTCCACGGCAAATTTGCAAATCCGCGGAAGGTTGTCCGTTGTGCGTATGTCGCACACCGGTGGCGATTAGTTGGGATAATTGGGAAAACTTTTGCAACACAATCCCGTCGACGGAAAGTATTCGGTCACCAATGCGCAGGTCACTCATTGCCAATGGATTAGGCATATCTACGTATGCGATGGTCTGCGGGATGGCGCCAACGATGGTTGTGCAATCGCTTTTTGCCGCCGGAATACCAATTACCCAAAGAAGGCAAGCGATGAGCATGGCGGAAAATATATTAAAACCTACACCGGCTGACAAAATCCCAACTCTTTCCCAAAAAGTTGGAACTTTTTTGGCGACAGCTTCCGCCGGAGAGACCCATGCATCTTCGCTGGTCTCCATGCCATCCATTTGCGGCAAAATCACATATCCACCGAGCGGGATCAGTGCAATTTGAAATCGTGTTCCCTTCGCATGCCAAGCGAAAAGCTTTGGACCGAAGCCGATGGAAAAACAGGGCACCCATAGTCCGCAGTGCTTTGCCGCCCAGTAGTGACCAAATTCGTGGACAAAAATTGATCCACCGAGCGCAAAAATGATCCAAAAGGCTTCCCAAATATGTTGCCAATGCACGGCCACACACTCATGAATTTGACATTTGTGTCAATGACGGCGTGTGGTTGACGTATAAATAGTCGAATCACTCGTTGCCTCTAGACACTTAATCCAAAGAATGATAGAGACGATTGATAATACGGCCCCCGGAGAGAAAACGACCAAATAGCCCCAGATGCCAATGGCGAGAATACCAATTACATTTGTAATTGTTATAGCCAACGCGGCAGCGGTTAGTGATAACGCCGAAATAATGGTAAGAGCTATGGCCCAACGGGGATGCGTTATTTCCCAGGTTTTCACGGTTTTCATCCTTTGAGCATCGGGGTGTTCATCTCCCACGGGAATGTCATTCGCATCCTTTGGCCACGACTTACCATGCCCCAGGCCAATGGGTCTAGAGTGATTAATTATGGCCCTCACTTCATCCCTGTCCTGGGAGTCGGTGCGAAGGAGAAGATAACTCTGAGCTAATTTTAATTTTTCGGGATCGTGTACACCCTGGTCATTAGCAGCCATTGTGCGCGCAACCAAGTTACTATCCTCCGCGAGGAGATAGGATATGTTGCCATTGAAAAGCGCCAATTCACACAATCTTTGCCTACGGAAATCTTCAAGCGATTCCGGAAGCTGTCCATGGAGGCACGACCCGTTCCCTGCGAGATAAATGCAACAGTTTTGCAAATTATCTTCATTGGCGCGTAAAGCATTATATTCCGCTTTGGTAACAGCAATCGCACATACATCTGATCTGTCTTTATTCCAGATTATAACCATGTAGTTAAGGTTTTTTTGCGAGGGATCCAAAACCGAACGCTCCGTTTTGCAGCTTTGGGCGGAATTATGGCTCAAAAATAATTTAGGTGAAAAACACCCGGCGAGCTTGGAATAAGTTTCTAAATCCCTAGCATCCATCGGCCCGCCGTGGTGCTTGATTTGCTCGCGAATTGAGCGGCTTTTTTTAGCCAAAAAAATATGCATATCCGTTGGGCCTTCGATAACTAGCGGTTCCTCCTCTTTTGGGTCCAGTCGATCATCAAAGCCGATTTTGTTAAAAAGTTCTTCCAATTGCTGATTAATGGAAATGTTACAGTTAACCTCAATCGTGGTTTGTTGCGATACTTCAACTTGCACGGCAGTATCGACGGCGCGGGCGCGGGCGAAATTTTCACCAACGGTAACGAAGATGCCATCCGTGTCGCGGATGATGTGTTTTTTTGCTTCTTCGGCTATATTCTCGCAAAGGGATGACATCCCTACCTCGGCTAATTTTGATTTTAGCAGTTCTATTTTTGAATTGCAGCAGGCTTCGAGTGCATTGCCAAGTGGAATTGCGCGCTCGAGTTGAAGAAACATGGCTCTTGGGGAAAAATCATCCCTTTTGACCAACAGTTCCGATATGGCCTGGGTAAAAACTTGGCATTTTTCCGGACTTTCATTCCTAAGAATAATTGCTTTATCGAGAATCCAATTCCAGAAGAATGCATCCAGCTTATCATATGCGGCATGAATTTTTTGCTGGGCAACGCTTCGCGCCTGGTTCCGACCAAGGGTTGCGTACAAATCTGCGGCTGTTGGCGCCAAGGAGGTGGCTTCTTCGCAAAGAAAGTGTGGCTGCGACTTTTTCAGTGTCACATAGTCGATGGCTTGCGAACTAAGAAAGGCACGCAAGCGAAGATTTGCTTGGGCGTTGCGATCGGTTGCCAACCAGCTTAAATCGATGGTTTGAATAGCTTGGCAATCCATGGCAAGGGGAAGGTCTGTGCCGGTGCACCGTTGTTCATCAAAGTATACAAAAAGGGCATTAAAATCGTTGACGACGGCTGCTAGGGTCGCCCGATTCATCGGGCGAATTTCGATGGGTTCTCTTCGATCACGGTCTCGAACAAAAAATGTTTGTGTATCTGGATCGTAATAGAGCACATATCGCACTTCCGGGATGTGCTTTTCCACAAAGTTTAGAACATCGATGGCGACTTCCCGTGGATGTTGCCCGTTGAGCAATGCCCCGGCGTCAATGAGTGCCCGCATGTTTGACACATTCGGATGTTGATCGGCATAAGAATCTAGCAGCATTTTTGCAGTTGGCCGCATGTCACCATTATCCACAAAATGAATTGGGTGGTCATTCATGATTTCGAAATTTCTAGCAATAACCTGTCCGGCACTGCCATCTTGCAAACGGATATCCACTCGGCGATTAAAGTTATATATACTTCGATTGGCCACGGTTCCCGAAAATCCAATGACTTGGCCAAATAATTGCGGGAATTGCGCCGATTTGCTTTCAACGGATGTGGTGGAAAAATGAATGCTTTTTTGGGCAAGATAACATGCAATTTTTTGTCGATTTATGACTTGATCTTCTTGCATGAGAAACTCATGCATGCGTGCGAGAATCTTCTCTCGGGCGAACAAGTCCTCCGTAGTGCCGAGCCTTTCTATGCTTACCGGCTGTCCCTCGCATATGCAACCTTTGAAAATGTCATTAAATTCATCAAATGCCTTCCGCTGACTTTCTTCATCAGCCACAAGCCGCAAAAGTGCATTTACATACCCGTCAAGCATTCGCCGGGGAAGCCCATCGATGCTGATTCCTGCAAAGAAGCAACAGGCCGTTTGAAAGCAGTTTTTAAATTCGCTGCCCAAGTTGGGTTCGTTGGGTCCTTTGAAGGGGATGCAGGCACCATCGGGACTAAAGCCATAATTTTGATTATATTTTTGTGTTAATAGATGGGGCAACAGCGTTTTTAATAAGCCACGAAATATTGCCATATGATCGACGAAGCAATCCGCTTCAGCGGTGTGTAAGGCCATTTGCCGGTGTAAAATTTTTAAAAATTCATCCGCTTCAGCACGCAAACCTATGTCATCCGGTGAAATATTATCGTATTCGCCGAGAACATATTTCACGAATGGTTCATGCATTTCTTCGGAAATTTCATCGATGGAATTCTCTTTAAGTATGTGTTCTGTTAATTGGCGTAAAACACATCGCTTCCTATCCACATCCATGAGATGCTGCTGATTTTGCAGAAATTCGGGGCAAATTTCTCCCAAGCCGGCGATCGCATTACTAACAAAATTCAAATGGTCCTGCGACATCTCCTGCGGTTGCCCATCGGTCGGAGGTATGGAAACATTCAAATATTCCAATGGATTGAGGATACGATCAATCTCATCACCGATAAGTAAACCATCCTTCCGCAAATGCGCGAAAATTTGCAGAAGAGATTGGAAACAAAATTCGTCCGTCTCGTCCCGCGGTGATTTCCGTGCCAAAAGTTTAAATTGAGCCTCAAGTATCTCAATGGTAGTCGGATTGATGATGAAAACGCGGTCCCGTTCCAGCAGTGCCGTTTGTATCTCTTGCAAAAGCCAGCGTAGATTTTGCAAATTTTGCGTCTCCCGAAGGGTAAAATTTATCGGAACCACTCGCATATTAAGCCGCGAAAAGCTGGGGGCCAGTTCCGCGCAAAGGGCATCGAATTGGGATCGATTGTGTGAGCAAATAAAGGGAAGCTTTCCACCTCTGGCCACCTGGGCGGCCAATGTAGGGATGATAACACTTGTCTTTCCGGCACCCATCTGCATTTGTATAATTATATCGGATGGATTTTCTTCGGGCAGCCCACCGCATAGCTTTACAAGTGTTTCAATTTGTTCATGGCGGGGCTGTTTGCCACTTACATATTCAGCCAGAAGAGCATGGGGATAAACTTCCGGATCATAGACATCTCCCCACTCGCTTAGCCAGGCGCATAGCTTACTTTGATTGGCCAAACGTAAGGGTCCATGCGACTGGTGAAGATCTCGAATAATTTGCAACACATTTGCCATGCGGCGGAACATGATTTTGTGCTTCATATATGAATGGGCACATTCCACAATTGTGCGCATATCATCCATGACGATGCTTGTGTTATATCTCCGGAGAAAATGATAAAGTCCAGCGATATCAGGAGGTATGCGTGTTGCAAAACGACCATAGGCTGCGATGATTTCCTTAAGTTTTACTGGTGTTGCACAAATAACAACGTCCTGGTTTCCCTGGATAGGATTTGGCTTATTAACTAATGCGAGAAGTTGCTTATGCAAATCTCTTGTAGTATTCCGCATTCTGCTGCGAATGCCCTCAATGTGTTCGATGGCAGTATTGCACGTAAATGAAATTTGCGCAAAAGCGTTACATAGATTTCGAGACAGTTCCAGCTGGGTAGTTCCAGACCGAATTTCATCATTGAGGGCATGGAGTGATTCTTGGAATGTACGGCCTATGGCACTTTTGTCATCTTCGTCTAATTGCCGCAAATAAACCGCCGGATCCGGAAGAGGCAAAATTGGTATGTTTGAGCTTGGTAATGTGAGGTTCTGATATGCCACCAGCAGGTCGCCCATGGGACTCCCGGCCGCAAAAAACTCCTCCTCCATCGGAAGTCTCTGTATATCGTCGCGCAATGCTGGCAAGGCAGTCTCATGGCCCTCGGAGCTTTCGGCGCGAATTTTTTCCAATGACAACATGGGATCATAGTGCCGCAGCCGTTCGGCAATTTGCCTCTGGTCCTCGGGGATTATTTCTCGTCGAAGGAAATGGTTCAATGACAGCCAACGCAATGAAACACTCCTACTCATTTCCAGGTTCAAGACACCAATGGATTTGAGATGTTGGAGGAGGCGCAATTCTTGGTTGGGGTCCATGCGCAACTGGAGGGGGATGGATTGTAGATTTGCGAGGTATGTTTCGAAAAGTTTCCCCAGTGGCGTGTCTTCAAATTTTAAGATTCCGTCCGTAGGTCTAAACCCGGCGATGTCATCACGATCAAGCCCGTACATTCCCATCCACTTTTCCAATAAAAGCAGATGGATGGCGGCGGTTTTACCGGAATATGTATCTGCAAACCTTCCTTGCATGATGCAGTCTATCAAAAGGCTGTGATTGGCCGGAGAAAGTTGGTCTCCGGCGTAAAGTTTTTTAAAATATTCTGCAGCACGGTCATATTTCCCTTGCGCGAAAAAAATAACACCCAACTGAAAATTTCCGTCATTGGATAAGCCATCCAGTCGGGTTGCGCGCAATTCCGTCCGTCGCTGGAAGAAGTGCACTTCAACCGGTGATGCCGTGCTAATGAATGGTTTGTCAATGGAGGGTTTGATCGCGCACGTGGTAGGCACATTAGCGCTACTTTTATCGAGTGAAAGAATTTGCACCGCGCCACCACGCGCTTGAATACCGATTGGAGGCATTACGATTTTGTAGGAACCTGGTTGCTTCGTATTGTGTAAAAAAAACGCGCCTTTATATCCGCCAAGTGGATTCAATTTCTGATCACCACCATGTTCCGTATGCACAAGCGGCGCATCCACCAGCTGGTAATCCGTGCCAAACTGCATCCATTTGTCGCCGCGCAGTTCAAAACACAAATTATAGCGCGGTACCCAAACCTTTTGCAGCTTGTTATCGGCGTCCACAAAAAAGGCACAATTTTCTGCAGCCTCGAAATCAGAAATCCACGTCACATCCGCGGGCTTGTATCCTATTGCCAGAAAAAGACCCTCGTGCGGTCCATGCATGCACTTTGCTCTCCACCCGTTGCCACTTCCTTCGCTTTGGAAGTGGATAATCTCTGGGTTTTTACGGTCGCGCACCTGCAGTTGTCCGTCGGAATTTGTCCATACGGTATAGGCCTCACTGCACAGGAAGGCCGGAAGACGAAGTCGTCGCAAAGATTTCTTGGATGCGTATTGCCACCACTGATCAGGATTCCCTGAGTTTACGCTGACGACCTGTCCTAATCCCTTTTTTCGAGAAAGTCTAGCCATCCCATGGACCGGATGGGCAAAAAATGTTTCCTCCCCGCGATGCATAAATTCACGATTTTCCGAACCAAAAAGCCGCTGATAATCTTTCGAGCTTGTTAGTGCGGAAACGGGTTGTACTTCATGCCCGCTCAAAAATACGCGAAAGTTATTGAATTCCACCCAAGATGCATCTGGGATAGCAGCTCTTCCCATGCGTCGGCATAATTTCTCCAACACTAACTGTTCTACGCGCCTTTTCGTGTCGGGGAATTTGTGCAAGTGTGCACCCAATTCTGGAACTGTTTGAAAAACGATTCTATGGCAAGAACATGGTATCCCTCTCAATGGCATTGCGCGGAAGGCAAAAACATCGATGTAGAAATTAGCTAAATCATCAGGATCGACGCTTTCAAATTTTGAGCTATCGGTTAGGAATCCCATTTTTTCAATGGCGCCCTCCGCCCGTGCCAGGCTCATGATTGCCAATTCATCCCGTTTCATGAAGCGGCCAAATTTTTCCTCTACATCATCAAAGATTTTCAATCTTTGCTCGAGGGATGGAAATGCAGAATCTCCTCTTGCATCAAACGAAGCACCATGTACTTCCATATGAATTTCTTGACATTTGTGGATAAGGTGTTCCATGTAGCAAATGGCGCGCACGTCAGGTCGCTGGAATGGTCTCATGTCCATGTAAAGGCGCTGGATGAATTTATGCGTGTCTTGCAACACTCCAAATAACCTCTGCGGATTTTGCTTGATTTCGTCCCGGAGGTTGCTGGTAAACCGACTATCGAATGGCCGTTCTGAAAAAAATTGTCCGTCCATTGAAAATTTATGAGATGTATCTTCTCCGGGGGGAATAGATTCTGGTCGATTGGCAGCGTAAGATCGAGCAAATAGCACGTTATCAAGTAGTGCTAAAAGCATCCCTTTTCTGTGCCGATTTTCATGGCCTTCACAGAAGTCTACATGCCCATCACAATAGTGGCTTAATAGATTCAAATGCGAATTGATAACGTCAAAAATGGAATACACCTTTACTCCTGGGACGGAGAGGGCTTTCCCAATTTCAGAAAACAGTGAATGTTCCACATGCGGCACATCTCTTCTATCAAAAAAACCATCAAGTCTGAATTCCTTCCTTGGCGGGTTTCCGTCGCCATCATGTATTAGTATGTCATATCCGCCTATCTTACGTTTATCCATGGCGGATATGTGATTTTCGTCGTTGTAAGTGTTATGCTGGTTGTGCCTATCATAACAGTCCCACATTCTCGAAAATTGATCGGAGGGAATGCACGCTCTTTGCAGTTTTACGGATGGTAGCTCTTCAGGATAGTATGCGTTGAAGGAATAACCTACATGCGGATATACCAAAACATCACGAATGTGTGCCAGCCATACATATTCGGACGGAAGGCTAGAGCCATCAATCCTACCGGTATTGCAGTCTGAGCCAAAAATATATGCCCATTTTCTTTGTTCAAAAAGTTGCTCCTTAAAATTTTCATTGAAGCAAACATGACTTTGATTAATTTTTTGATAAACGGGACACTCTGCGGTAAACTGTTGTAATCGTATCATCCTAGGCGTATGGTAATAGCCGCCATGAAAACCGTAGCCACGCATATGTTTGCAGTCATAAGTGGGAGAAATGGCAGCAAAATTAAATGAAAGTGGCATGCTTTGCTGCTTATGGCTATTATAGAAATTTAAAACGCTCAGTTGCCGATCGCGATCCGCTTTGGACATGCTTGCACATGTCTGGTTGGCGGTAAATAACGAGAACGCAGAACAATCCAACCAATATTTGGATAGGCTGGAATCAGTTACTCCACTGAGGCCTCCTGGCATTGTGAGGAGATGAAAAGTGATTAATTGAAGATTTGTGATTTCTGCTGCGAATGGTGCCACAATATGCCACGGAAGTTCCGGATTATCGTAGTCAACAATGAATTTCTCATGATAGGAACTGCGGCATCCTCCGGAGCCATCGATTACTTGGGATAGACTTGGCCCCATATGTTCTGATAGTTTATTTAAAAAATTGCTAAGAACAACAACACAGCGTTTTTGCTCTTCAGGAGTTCCATTTCCCCAGAAAGGATGATCCGCTAGCGGCAAAAGTGCGGCTAAATCCTTGGCGTAAAAAATGCCACAGTGGTCGTAATGGGGGGCGTTTGTGGAATCAAAGGAAAAACTTTCCATTACTTCGATGATTTTGGCGGGATCCCCTTTTAGGGATTCAAGTTCCGGACGATTAATCTCCGTATGGGGAACCGCAGCATCTTCGCCTGGAGTATGAAATAGCTGTTGAATTCCGGCCTGCACATCGGATTGCGGAGGATTGATGATTTCCGGAAATGCATTCCTTGTTTCCGCCTGATGTATGATCAGATAATGTGCTGGTTGCTCAAGCGCATCGTTGCATGCTCCTACAAGATTGGCAAGGGAATCAACAAAAGCAATGGCATCTATCGGGAAGGCGGTTTTTAGCCTGTGTCCGTATTTTCGCAGGAAAAACTCCGTATTTCCAGTGCTCTCACGTAGCGTCAATAAGCAATTCCGAACTTCCGCGGGATTCGAAGTTGGATCGGCGCATATTTTCACGCAGTGATCATGAAGTTCCGTCAACGCCCCCAGGCGGCTGCATAATTCGATGAATCGCACATAATTTCCACTAAGCATGACAAGGTTATGCAATTCTTCCCGTGTCCCATGCGCATTTTCGCGCAAGAGCATTTTATAAGTTAGCATGCGCGTCAGCGCCATCTGAGATGCCCATAGGCCCTTGTTGGAATTTTTAGCGAATAAATCTCCGCGCAACGCCGCATGACTGGCAATGTGGACAATTTTGGAATCTGGATTGTCTGCAAGCCAGAGTTTTTCATATTCGCTCTTATCGTATTCACTATTACGCACCGCAAATCTAGCAAATGCGAATATGGTTTTTTCGAGCGCAGCATCATCCAGTTTGAGGGATTGGCCTAAGCGGCCTTTTTCCGCGAAGGACGAATGTCCTTGTTTATCGTAGATGCCGCGCGCTTGATTTGGGCCGACATTAACTTCATGGACATAAAAACATTCATCGACTTCGTTTTTTTCGAATACAACATAATGACACTGTGGTGCATTACGGCGGAGCGGCAGGCAAAATTGTTTACCGGGATTCGCGCGAATTTTTGCGGCGATTTCTTCCGATTTTAGAGCAATTTGCTCTTCCTGCTGTCTAAAATCTGGCGTTGATTCATGCACATTTTTCGCTAGCGTGGAAAATTCTTGCATCTGCTCAAACGTTGATTGCAGGGCTGTAAATATTCCTTTCGCCTTATCATCCCGCAAAGTGCTCACCATTTGATGAAGTACTTGTGTACCAACCGATAGCTCGGATTGCCCCATAGTATATATGTCGTCAGTTTCATTTATGGAATCGGGTATCAAAACCTGTTTTGCGCACCTTGATAATATGGGCGATGATTTCCGGCGATCTTGGTGATCCGGATCGGACAAGAACGGCCTTGAAAGCGGATTAATCATGATAATATAAAAAATATATGCACATCCGGAAAGACCTGCAACAAATATTGATATGATGTTCGCGCGCGATATGCAACTACAAACGTGCTACCGGGTATGAAATGGCAACTAGCGCCGAACGAATGTAGCATGCAATGAAGTTATAGCGTTCCGGATGCGCCGGCCCTGGATCATATGATTCCGGCAGTATGGCTGGCCCGTAAGCGACGCGTAAGGATGTGAAAAATTTCGGATGATCCATGCTTGGACTCCACGCCCTATGGCTTCCAAAGACGCGTACTGGAATAATCGGCACCCGAGCTTTGGCAGCGATCAGTCCAATTCCGCGCTTAAATGGCTGAATTTCCTCACTCAAAACGCGTCTTCCTTCGGGAAAAATGAGCACCGCTTGGCCCGCCTTTAGTAGCTGTAGTACATTTCGAATGGCGGAAATGTCGCCACCACCATCCCTATCGACGGGAATGGTCAAGAGCTGGCTAAAAAATTTCCCCCGTATCCCTGCTTTGAAAAGCGTCTTCCGAGCAAATGAAAATGTGTTACGAGCGCTTCCGGCAACGACCGCCGGAGGATCAAGGAAGCTGCAATGATTTGCCGCTAGTATACACGATCCGCACGAGGGTATATGTTCCTCTCCCCAACATTCGAAATCAAAAAAGTCCTCCACCATGGTCCGGCAGAACCACCGGCCGAGAGCAAAAAAAAGTGGTGGCCGCATGGGGTCGTTACACATAGCATCATTCGCCATTTGTTTTGTGGTCCTGTGAGTAATTTTGGCCTAGAAGTGAAATGATAAAAAACTCGATAATCGCTGCTTCCCCGTAATTGAGTCTCAGAAGCATCGCAGCTGTTTCAATGGCCTCCATGCGACGGGCGAGAATGACAATGGCCTTGCGTCGGCTAAAGGCATCCACCGGCATGGTTCGCATGGAAATTTCATAGAGTGTCCTAGCGCAGTCGCCCAATCTTGCCTCCAAACATGCACGCCGTTCTGAATTTTCATTATTTTCCGCATTTTCCGAACTACTCGGCTGCACCCCGTCGAGTAGCACGCAAAAATTGTGAATCAGCGCGTAAGCTTCACACCAGAGGTTATCCCTTGGATTTTCGTCAACGCTCTGAATTAGCCACTGCCATTGGGAAAGCCACCCCTGCCATTTTTCATCCAAAGTTTCCTTCGCATCAATTTCGCGCACACGATATGTAATGCAGCGACTTCGGATGGTTGGTAAAACTTCATAAGGTCGGCGGGTGCATAGGAGAAAAATGGTACCATCTGGCGGTTCTTCTAAAAACTTTAATAATGCATTGGCCGCGAAGCGATGCATGCGATCAGCCCTGTGAATAATTGCCAGTTTTAAGCCTTGCTCAAAGGAGGATTGACCAATCCGATGGGTAAGTTCGCGGATATCATCGATGGATATTTGTCCCATTTTTCCGGATGGGCGAATCATTGAACAGTCGGCGCATGCGGATAAATTTTCACACCGGAGAAGCAATTTTGCGCAGGCCTCCACATTTGCTTTAAGGGCGCACGAATTAGTACTCACCAAAAGGATTGCATGAGGTAATCGTCCCGTATGCGCGAGTTCAGTTAGCTTCGCTCGGAGAAACATATCCATGATCACATGCCCATGCCACCATCAATCGCAAATACCTGTCCGGTGATGTAAGAGGCGGCATCCGAGGCTAAAAATGCCACCGCGCTGGCTATATCCTCCGGTCGGCCAAAGCGCTTCATGGGAATATTGTTTAAAATTTGTTTTGTAACCCCATCGCCCAATACGGAAGTCATACCCGTTTCGATGAACCCGGGCGCCACGGCATTGGAGGTCACCCCGCGACTTGCAAGTTCTCGTGCGACGGATTTCGTAAATCCAATTACGCCCGCTTTCGCCGCCGAATAGTTCGACTGTCCTCCATTCCCGGCCAATCCGACAATGGATGATATATTAATGACTCTTCCCCAGCGCTGTTGCACCATTTGGCGACAAAGACGACGCGTCCAAAAAAAACAGCTGTCCAGGTCCGTGCGCATCACCTCATCCCACTCTCCGTCTTTCATGCGCAGTAATAGATTATCACGCGTGATACCGGCATTATTTACCAAAATATCAACTTTTTGGTGTGTGCTTAGAATCGATTCGCATGCCGTTTCAATGGCGAAACGGTCAGAAACGTCGACCCCAAAAGCCGTCGCTTCTCGGCCTAGAGCTTCCAAATCCGCCACCGTTTGCGCACTGGAATTCGCCGAGCGGCTGATGCAGATAATATTCGCGCCATATTCGCCAAGGGCAAGCGCGATTGCCCGACCAATTCCTCGGCTTGCGCCGGTAACCAAGGCTGTTTTCCCCGCGAGCGTATTCTCCATTGAGTCAAAAAAACACAAATTCATTCCCTTGCGAGCGGATTTTGAAGTCGCCGCTGGACACATTTCGACGTATCAAACTGAAAAAAACTTGCACTTTGCCCCTTCCGGGGCACTCGTGGAAATGACGCCAGAGTAGCTCAGGGGTAGAGCAGAGGACTCATAAGCCTTTGGCCGGCGGTTCAAATCCGCCCTCTGGTACCACGCAATTGCCGCGGATTCCGAGGCGATTTGCAGAAGTCGGCAAAAAATCGCTGATATGGCCCTGATATGGATTTTCATTTTTAAAATTAGTTTTGGTGTATTCTGAGTTCGTTCGTTAAGAAAGGTAAGAATTTTTTTATTTTTGATTGACTTCCGTATAATAACTCATTCGTTGCATTCCGCTATGTTGTTATTTAGTTTGCGTTTTGATGAGAAGAAAACCGCTGATGATTTTGCGGAAAAGCAAAAAATGGTTGATGACGCTATTACGGCAAGGACAAAAATGCTCGAAGGAGCCCGTAACGATACGGCCAATGCAGGCAGGTCCGATGAAGATATTTTGAAAATTGACACTGCTACAGCAAGCGGCAAATCTCCCAAAGCGCTTAATGACGCAGTTAAAACTGCGGAGGGCGCGCTCAAGCCGGTTAAAGAGAAAGCGCACATGTCGCTTGCTGCCATGTTCGCATTATTTAGCACATCAACTGGTGGTATCGCCGGAGCAGTGTTATTTTTCATGCGGGTGGGGTCGTCGATTGTTGCATATGGGACACCTCTCGCAGGAGCAGTTCTCGCAGGATTTATCGCTGCTGCTTACCAATGGTATATGTACCCAGCTACGATAGAAGCTAAATCTGCATAGATAAATGGTTAGTTCGACCATTTCGCTGATATGGAAGGCTATTGGTTCAATAATCCTCTCAAAAGAGGCGAGTCTTATTTGTGAAATCAACAGCTTACGCAAGGAGTTGTCCTCGGTCGGCTCTTTCGGGAAAAATCCCTAATTATACTTGCGAGGGAGCGCCCTATAATTTTCTTGTACGTCATGTGCAATAAAGAAAAGCTGCGGGTTTGGCCTGCAGTTGTGCGTAAGGAAATTCTGCATTTGCTCAAGCGATTGACGGTCAAAACTTATGGGGATTTCTCCTTGCGCATTCCCGGTGAAATTGTAAAAATATTTGGGGAAATTTTGGAAGCCACTTGCTGGGCCATGCTTGAAATCATGGATCGGGCAAATGGCGTTGGCCTTGCCGCACAACAAATTGGCCTTAGGGAGCGTATTTGCGTCATCGATACCCTTAACCAATGGTCGAGCCAAACGCTTGCTGAATTGGATGGCAAAAATCTTCTTTGCACGGAAATGGATATCACTCCATTTCCACTGTTTCTCATTAATGCAAAAGTAATTGATCGATCGAAGGAGTTATTAGAGCAGGGGGAAGGATGCCTATCGATTCCGGGAGTTTATGCGCGCACGAAGAGGCCACAATGGGTTGCCGTTTCATACCAGGATCAACACGGATTTTTTCATGAGATTCGCGCCGATGGATTGCTTGGACAATGTCTGCAACATGAAATCGATCACAATAATGGAGTCCTTTTCACGGACGAAAGCCGAGTACACCCTGGAGATTTACCAACCGTGCAAATAGCTTTGGAAAAATTCTCCCATCAACACCCAGTGAACTGCTAGTAACGACGCAAATTTCAAAAATCATTTGAAAAGCTTGACGGGCAAATTTGGAACCCAAATTTGTCAGCCGAAGTTTAAAAATTTATTCCATTAAAATCAAAGTTGCCACTTCCCGAAAATATTTTTACCCGTTGCCGACGGCACCGACTCAAACTAATGAATGCTAATTCGATCGGCACAACAAAAAACGCTGAGATTCTGGCGCAAATCATCACACCAGGGTTGCGGAGATCGAAAATGAAATAATTTTGAGCCAAAGAACTCACCGTCCAATAAATCATTAAAGCGATGGAGGAATTTTGAGCCTTACGTTGTTATTTTCCTCGGGTCGAGTGCGAATTTTGCCAACAATAAAGTTAAACCCCGATGGACAAACTCAAAAACCCAAGTTTATTGCCAGAATTCCGATCGCGATTACCGCTTTGGCAGAGGCCCAGACGCGAAAACGGGAGAAATCTTCGCCGACTAATTTTTTCAACAGCTGGTTAAAATTTTCGACTCAGAACCGTTTTTTCAGGAAACGCTTTTCTTCGGCCGTGTTCTGCACTTTCATGTTTTTTCGCTTCCTAGTAATGAAGCGCAATTCATTTTTTTTAGCCTTTCTGCCCTATCGCTTGAAACATATCCACTGTCTCCGATGCCTGTTCCCGTAAGGTTTTGGAACATTTCCTCAAGAAAACGCACATCATGGTCGGAACCATTTGAAAATCGGAAATTCACCACTTCAGACCCTCTGTCATTCGTCACGATGTGCACCTTGAATCCGTAAAATAATTCCTGAATATTCGGGCAATTTTCCAAAAAACTTTTCCAAAATTTGGCGCATTGGTCCATGATAAAATGTCTTAAAATCCCGTACGCGAAAGAGTTGCCAGGAAATGACGAGTGTCAAAACGCAGGCAATGGGCAGAATGGGTTTTCTTCCCGTTGATGCTAAAAATTTTAGCGAATTTTTCTCGCAAAATCTGCAAACCACTTTGAATACGTCCCCAAGCGTTGGTTGTTTAATCATTCAAATTTACCAACGCGAATGTTCCTCGTAGGCGAGGAAATTTTTGAGTTTGTCCATCGGGGTAAAGTTAAATTCAAAATTATTTTTGCCCATTTAAAGAAGTTTGAAAATTTTTTTATTTTTTGCAGGAACATCTTCCACCCATGCATTGTGGTTGGTCAAAGAGAAGAAACATGTTCAGTCCGCCGAAAGCCTCAACGCAAGATAAATTGCGGTTGTCGGCTCACATCTCAATGTCCCATTGGCCCCGATATGGAGTGTGAGATGCAAGCCGCCCGCGCCCTAGCCAGTGGCCTCAACGCATTTTCGCTAAAATCAGCGGTGGTGGATTCGCTTCCGCCGTCATGCCCCTTGGGGGGGCTGATTACTTTCTTGCCAATGCAACATTTTCCGGCGCAACGAGTTTGGTTCCACTCGGCATATCGTCGATATTACTCTTCGCAGGACTCATTATTGGCGTCATAAGTCAATTTTTGTTTCGGCAAATGGTGGCTTCGGCAACAATCGCCTGATTACGAGCTTCACGGCTCGAAGAGCTCCATTTTCTGTGTCATAAAGTCACAAAATCCTACGCATCACGCACCTTTTTTAAAAATAAGTGCTGTCTTTGCTGATTTATAGCGATTTGCTTTATTTTTATGAATTACCCCCCGTTTAACCGCCTTATCCATTGCGGAAATGCAGGCAATGGCGGATTCCGCGGATAAATGATCGTTGCCAACGGACAACGCGCCCTGCACTTTCTTATCCAAAGACTTCAACAATGTTTTTACCGATCGGTTACGGGCCGTTCGCCGAACGATGCGACGTACATCTTTTTGCGATGATCTAAGATTAGCCATGAAGCAATACCTTTCAGTTTAAGCATCGGATCGATGGCGCCATGTCAACGGAAATTCGCAAGATTTTGAAAAAACCTCGACATATTCAAAAAAAGCACTTGAATAAAGATTGTTACGAGGGCTAACTGAGGGTTTACGGGGACCATAATGATGGATTTGAAGAATGAAGTAAATCGTATTTTGGCGCGTCTGGCAAAATCGTTACACCTAAGTGAATTATCGCTCGACAACAATCAGCATTGCATGTTGATGTTTGATGATAAGATCGTGTTAAATTTAGAGCTTGACGAAAAGCATGACCACCTCATCGCCTATGCCTACCTTGGGGAGGTTCCCCTCGTTGGCCGGGAAAATATTTTTGAAAAGTTACTCGAGCCAAATTTTTTTTGGAACGGAACCAATGGCATGACGATTGGCATCGATAAGCAGTCGCAGACGGTAGTCCTAATGATGCGTTTCCAATTGCCGCTAAAAAATTCTGACACTTTTGAAGAAAATTTGGCGGATTTTGTTGACACAACGGAAACCTGGATGCATAAGCTAGCCTCAATGACTCAGGAGGCGGAAGAGATTTCGCTAGTTTCCGATTAGGGGGAGAATTTCATGCGACTTGATAATAATAGAAATCCTACATCAATACCTTTGCTACAGCAAAAGATTGGTTCTCCGCCGGTAAATCATGTGGGTGTACCTTTTGAAAACCGGAAGGCGCGAGTTGTTACAACCAGCGGACATCCGGTATCTTCGATAAAGGATGTTGTACCCCAGATTCCTGCTATTTCTACGGGGTCGCGGCTATTGTCGGATCGCGCCACGACGGCGTTCCCGTTGGGGGCAACTGACTCACGAGTGATGCCTTTCCGTACGTACATCGCTCGCAGCGGTAATGTCTGATTTTCCAGATAATCTCTCTGATGCGGCATTGGTGTTTAATGCAATCGGCCCGGCTTCCGGACTTAAGTGTTTTCGCCAGGTTTATGAGCTTTTGTCCGGTGAAATCTGGCGAGTTTTTCATGAGAACCGTGCCGAGCTCTGCGCATGTTGCCATTTCCCGCAAAAGATTTCTGCATACCTTAATTCCATCCCGCTTTCCTTTGATTGGAAGGCGGAGGTGGTTAAAATTATTTCCTTTGGTGCCTCTTTTATTCCCTATGGGTCGGACGAATATCCACCTTCCCTTGCGGCCATTGAAAATGGTCCCGTTGGCATCTATGCCACTGGTAAAATTTCCGCAGAACACGATACGATTGCCATCGTCGGAAGCCGAAAATGTACTTTTTATGGCGAAAAGTTAGCCAATGAATTTGCCTACGAACTGGCCATGCGAGGCTATACCGTTATTAGCGGGCTTGCCGTTGGCATTGATATGGCTGCCCATGCAGGGGCCATTCGCGCGGGCGGAAAGACAATTGCGGTTTTGCCAGGCGGGCTCGATTTCGTTTATCCGCCGGAAAACCGTACACTCTACAATGAAATTCGACGCACCGGTGTACTGGTTACCGAATGTTGCTTTGGTCGCGAGGTTGATCGCTCTAGTTTTTCCATTCGAAATCGCCTCATTACTGCATTAGCATCTGCAACAGTTGTGATTGAGACGGCAACGAGTGGTGGCAGCATGATTTCTGCCCGCTATGCCATTCGGCAGGGCAAGAAACTTATGGCCGTTCCCGGTCCTATTGGCTGCGGGATGAGTGACGGCTGCCATTTGCTCATTCGCGGGGGAGCCACATTGGTAACGCGTGTGGAAGAAATTTTAGAGGTGCTCCTTGGGGAACAGTCAAAGCAAAGCGAATTGGAGCTTCACTCGGAAGGTGTCATTCCTGTGCCAAATCAGTTAAGCGTAGAAGAGACTGCCATTTGGCAGGCGCTTTGCCGTCGGGGGACTTTGACAATTGCGGCCATTGCAAACATAACCAATCTGGAGCCATTTACTTGCGCGCAAGTGGTTCAGATGATGATAATTCGTGGAATTTTGAAAAAAAATACCGCTGGAGAAATTTCCCCGCGACGATGATAACGCGATCTAAGACTACCAAGTAGCTGCATGATCCCTTCGAAGGTCATCTAAAATGTATCCCGGTACAGCGGCTTCATTTAATATTATACCGGCTGGAACATTACTGTCGCGCAGATTAATTTCGTGAAGGCGTACACACGTAGCAGCATCAAGGCTCTGAAAATTTTGACAACCGTTAATATGAATTGAATTTGCCATTGTTCCACTAGTAAAACTTCGCAAAGCATCGCAATTTTTAACCTCAAATGTGCTTGATCCGCATCCTGATGCGCTAATAGTTTCCAGGCTTGGGCAATTCGCAATAACGATTCCCTTCGATGTTATTCCGGC
Source organism: Puniceicoccales bacterium (assembly GCA_031268795.1). Taxonomy (GTDB): domain Bacteria; phylum Verrucomicrobiota; class Verrucomicrobiia; order Opitutales; family JAIRLM01; genus JAIRLM01. Next base: position 238,155 of record JAIRWT010000008.1, on the reverse strand, counting down.
GAGATTAAGGTTGGTTCCGCTGTAGTTATCGATGGAAAATTCCTCCAAAGACGCGCAGTGGCGAAGTTCACTCAAGCTGCTAACCTTTACTTCGTAATTACCATTAACTAACAGGACAAACTTTCCATCTTCAAATCCTTTGCACCAGATTGTCCTGGCGTCGGACAGGGATCCTTGATCTACTTGTTGCGGATCGGCTAACGCCACCTCTTCGGCATCTTCCGGTGGATCTGCGGCGATACGTTCCAGTAACTTTACGTAGAAATCTTGCGTTTTCCTAAAATCTCCTCCGGCAAGTGAGCTTCCAACAAACGGGATGCAGGAAATAAGCCATCGGAATGCAGCAAAAAATCTATTTTGACCTACACCAATCATTGCTAGCACATCAAAATGCCGAGAAAGGGGAATATTATTTTTGAGCGTGTTCGCAAATCCTGTGCAGTCTGTCCGCACTTTTTCTCTAATAGTAACCGCGCAATCACTATCATCGCTTTTAACAATCGAAGAAAAAGTTACGGACAACGAGTCGTACAATTTAGCACCTATACCACCTGGAAACATAGCATATAAATGCTAGCGAGCTTTTTGACATTTTTCAAGTGTTTTTTTAAGAACCCAATATTTTAAAAGGGTCTTATTGTTAAACCTTGTATTTCAAGGCGGATCTGATGAGATTCCAAACAATGTTCAAGAAGATGCCATTCTTGCTTTTGCTGCTCATTGTTTTTGTTTTTTCCTTTGGCCAGCGCCTGCCGACTGAATTGCTTCAATTTTTGTTGGCCGTCAGTGTGACGCTCAAAGCGGTGATCATGTTCCTGCTGCCCATTATCATTTTTAGTTTATTATTTTGCGCATTTCGTCGCATAGGCGCCAATGCGTCCTCAATAATAGGATTAACACTCGTGATGGTATGCATTTCGAATTTTTTCACAACATTCGTGGGACATTTCATCGGCGAAGCGGTCTATGGCGTATCATGGGACCTCTCCCTTCCGAGCGGCGGCCGTGATCTGAATCCACTCTTTAACTTTCAATTGCCAAAGCTTATTCCGAATATTTGGGCTATGGCCGCTGGAATTATTGGTGGCATCTGTGCATCGAAGCTGCCATCTGGCAAAATTATTCCGCTTACACTCTCGCTCGATCGGTTAGTGGCTCACATATTACATACAATTTCGCTCACAATTCCGCTGCTTCTCCTTGGGTTCCTTCTTAAGATGCAATATGACGGACAGTTGACATTACTCGTCCGACAGTATGCATCCGTTATCGCGATCATCATTTGTGCATTGATGACCTATTTATTTGCTTTCTATTGGATTGCCAGCGGATTCAGCGCACGCCGCGCGCTGGCATCCTTGCGCAACATGTTCCCAGCAGTGGTTTGCGCATTCGGAAGCATGTCCAGCGCCGCCGCATTGCCATACACGATAGCTGCGGTTGCAAAAAATACGATCAATAAGCCTCTAGCGCGATCTATCGTTTCCGCAACGACCAATATCCATCTAGTGGGCGATTGCATCATAGATATGGTACTAATCTATGCCATCTTACGTAGTTACCATTTTGTAATGCCTTCCCAGTTACTTTTTTTGACATTTGCGCTGCAATCCGTCTTTGCGAAATTTTCCGTTGCCGCAATTCCAGGTGGTGGAATCGTCGTCGTATTGCCTATAATTGAGCGCGTATTTGGATTCAATGGTGCCATGGCTTCGCTTATTTTTTCCATGTATCTCATTTTGGACCCGTTTGCCACCACGGCAAATGTGCTTGGGAACGGCGCATTTGCCCAGCTGATGGACCGTCTCCTCGGGTCCAGAATGCAAAAGCATCTGAATGGGGTGGTTTTAGAAGAAAATGAATTGCAAGATACCTAATTATTAGTAAATTAATGACATTGTTTTCTTGCGGTGAAATTATTATGGCGGATAGTTAAATGGTCCATCCTTGGAATTTTTTGTATTTCCTGCGTTGTTGGCGTTGGCGCTTATTATCTGGTGTCGCGGCTGTTGCGCGTAATTCCCATAAGCTACAACTTGCAAGCGGGACATTCGAGTTTTACCCATTGCCTGCAGGATATTCGCTACCAATCTACAAAGCTTCAAATAAGTGTAAATCAGGTGATGACTGGAAATCTCTTTTCCGCACTCACCGAGCTGCTGTTCAAATATCCTTTCACCGGTGGCATACAGGCTGACACCGTCACAATCGGCGGAAATTTGATAAAGGAAGCGATAAATAGGGAAAACTTACCACCTCAAAACGGACATGAAAGTAACAATGGGGCAACTATTAAGCGCTTTATTTTGGCGTTAAAATCTCCAATTTTTCGTTTCCCAAAGATTCAGATAAAAAAAATCCAAATTGAAGATTTTCCTTTTTCCATTGAAAATATACACTTCGAAGATGGATTCTTGAGTTGTGAACTGTTCCATCGGGACCGTTCGGATTTATGTTTAGAATTTAGCATTAAAGTAAAATCGCTGCGAAAGGCGTTGCAGGCTTGGCAGGCCACTGATGATTCATTAAAGGCATTCTGGGCTGCGCTCAACAAATTCAATGGATACGTCCATGCGGAGAGCATTCCAATTAACGTTTTGGCAAGGTACATTTCCCTGCAAATTCGGCCATTTGGCACATTGACTGGGACATTGGCGCTAAAGTCTGGGAAGGCTTATGGAAATATTAAATTGTTTGGCATTGAAACGCGGCCCATGAACAACGTTGGTATCATACGCGATCTGCAGTGTTGTGTAAATTTTGATGGAGATGTCATTCGCATTGAAGAAGCTTCAGCTCACTTTCGGCAGGGAGAAATGGCTTTAAATGGGACAATTGAACATAAACGCTGGCAAAATTTTCAATTTAATTTACACGCATCCGGATTCAAGGTGCCCCTTTTCCAAAAAAATGGCGCGCTGCTTGTGGGAGATGTTGACTTTGGTCTGGTTACAGAGGTTTCAGAGCAAGGTCCAATAAAAACTACGCTATCAGGAAATGTGAATTTCCTCCCAAGCCGATGGTACGCCGAAACAATAAAACCGAAGAAAGATACAAACATTTTTTTACACGACAGGATTACACTTCCGAAAAATTGGGATGTTAATATTTCTCTGAACGGCGATCAATTCCTTCGCGTCAATATGCCCTATTTCCATGGGGTGCTTTCCGCGCACGCAACCATTTATGGCACGACCGGCGCCCCCGCAATTTACGGACAAGGCATTATTAATCAGGGCGTTATCCTATTTCCATTTGCGCGATTTCGCATAACGCAGGGGGTCATCACCATTGATCCCACGCATTTTACTCCAATATGGGATGTTGATTCGGAGACGCGCCTATATAATTACAATTTGCGACTACATCTCTTCGGCGAAGGGTTCACGCCAACGTGTCTATTTAGTGCATCTCCAACATTATCCAACGGGGCCATCATCAACATGATCACGGCCGGTCGCCAGCCCGGGAATAAGACCGGTGCATTTTCCGATCGCAATCAGGCTAGCATCCTTGGCGTTTACTTGGGATCAAATCTCCTCGGTGGAAATTTCGCTGACCGCGTCCGCATCCAAATGGGGCAAGACGTCTATGACGGGGGTAATGAAGCCATCCAATTTGAGTTTGTCATAAATAGTGGGAGTTCCGTTCTAGTTGAACGCGATCGTTTTAATAATTATAACGTCGATATAAAGATAAAAATACTTTGATGCGGATCTATGATTTTGGCGGAGAGGGGGGGATTCGAACCCCCGGTACCTTTCGGTACACCTGATTTCGAGGCAGGCACAATCGGCCACTCTGTCACCTCTCCCGTAATTAAGCCCACTATGCGCACAATGAAAGGCAAGAAAATTTCCGCAGTGGTATTACCGCGTGCATCTGTGAAAATTAATGGCAAATGAAAGTTTCGATGAGATCCGCTGGGGAAAGATTTCTTTTTTCGGCCTTCATAAAAAGCTTATCAATCTTGCCGTTTCGCAGAACAAGCAGCTTTTCCCCGAAGGTTAATGCGTGGTGCATATTATGTGTGGCCATAAGGCATGTTTTTCCCTCCGCGGAAACGATTTTATTCGCCAGTGCCATGACCTTCTCGGAGGATTTTGGATCCAGTGCTGCGGTAATTTCATCCAAAAGCAGCACACTGTAGTCTCCTATGATGCTCATAGTTAAGCTTAATGCCTGCCTTTGGCCACCGGATAGGGTGGAAGCCGGATCATCTAGGCGATTTTCCAAATCCATTCCTAAAATGGACAGGTATTCACGGAAAAATTCCCGCCGTTTGCGAGTTTCAAACGGAATTAGGCTGCGTCTTTTGTGTCGGCGTAGGGCCAGTGCCATGTTTTCCGAAATTGTGAAATTTCCAACCGTTCCCATGCGTGGGTCCTGAAAAACGCGGGCTACTTGACAAAAATTATTGGCAACCCCCCCCACGGTGATTTTGCCGCATGTGGGCGCAATGGCACCGCTGATTATATTAAAAAGCGTTGATTTACCCGTACCGTTGGCACCGATAATAACCACAAATTCTCCTTCTTGCACCTCCAGATTGAGTCCATTTAGGACTCGTTGGCCACCGAGGACTATGCCAATATTTTTTAGGGAAAGCATCTTTTTTGCCTTCCCCGCGTGGTCATGAACGCAATAATTAGTAATCCGGTTATGAGATTTAAATCACTTGATCGCAATGAAAGTACGTCGCAGTGAAGGGCAAATCCGATGATCAAGCGGTAAACGATGGATCCAACCACGCATGCGGCCACGGCTACGGCCGGCGATCGAAATGGTAAAATCTTTTCACCAATTACCATGGAGGCCAGTCCAATAACAAGAGTTCCGATTCCGCTGCCGATATCGCAAAAATTTTGCGTAAGGGCAAAAAAAGAACCGCCAAGGGCAATTAACCCGTTGCTCAATGCAAGTCCGGTGGCAATCGTTTTTGCGGTTCGGATGCCATAGCTTTGGGATAGATGGCGGTTTTGGCCTAAACCGCGTAGTGCTAGTCCAAAATCGGATATGAGCAAATACCCGATGACCAAAATAACACCGGTGCCAACCGATGTGAGAATTTTACCACAGCCACCATCCACATGAAGGGTAACGTTTGGCACTCCGCCCATGATGCGCAAGTTTAGTGAATAAAGCATAAATGCCACAAGAATGCCGGCCAAAATATCGGTAATTTTGCAATAATTGTGCAAGCATGCCGTGGCCCACCCCGCAACACCACCACCGAGAAATGCAAAAATCAGCGCCATTGGTACCGATAAGCCAAGTTTTATACCGACGGCGGCGAGACATCCACCCAGCGTGAAGGCGCCATCGCATGTCATATCAGCAAAATTAAGCACGCGAAAGGATAGGAAAATCCCGATGGCCACAATGCCGTAGATGAGTCCGATTTGCAGAATGATATTCCATTCGTATCCATTCATCGAATGATTTCCTTCGCTTCACTGAGTAGATTGGGATCGAATTGAATGCCGAGGTGCTGCGCCGACTGTAGATTTAGGAACAATTCCACCCTCTTTACCGTTTCATGTGGGAGTGGACCGGGCAATTTTTCCGCCCAAATGCATTTTACCATTTCTCCCGTTTGCGTACCAACCTGGTACTGATTTGGACCCAGTGCGGCTAGGCATCCAAGGGCCACCGCATCCGTATCACTCACATAGACAGGAATTTTCCGCCCATTAGCCGCGCGAATGATCGCCGGTAGCGCACCGAGGGCCGTGTTGTCATTGGAAATAAAAATAGCATCCACCCTTCCGGCCAGTGTCGCCGCCGCCTGTGGAATTTCCGTCGATTTTGTAACTGCCTGCTCCACTAACTGAATGCCCCTTGTTGGACAAAGTACGCGCAACTTTTCCACAATGCTCACAGAATTGGTTTCTCCGGAATTATGGAGAATTCCTAATCTTTTAAGCCGTGGTTGAATGCGCAAAAATAGATCCAACTGAGGTTCCAAAGGAACGAAATTTGAAACTCCTCCGATATTTGCATTTCCGGATAATCCAGCTTTTATCGGATCCGTTACGGAGCTATATATCAATTTTTGCTCCCGGCGGGCAAATTTTGCAAAACTCTGCGCTGCCACGGTGCCAATTGCGACGATCACCGGTGCCCTGTTTTGGGCAAATTTTTGCGAAATTTGTATGGCAAGCGACGGATTTCCTTGCGCCGACTCCACCCGAATGTCAACATTTTGGGCCCCGATGGCATCCCGAATGCCGCGCACGGTCTCATCCAATGCTTTGTGATCAATAATTTTAAGAATGCAAACGTTGGATCTTTCCAACGCGTATGTGCATGGCGCCGCATATGCCACGAATGCGATGGCAATACACAAGTATAATAAAAGTTTTTTCATTGCCAATTCCTATTTTTTATGTCCGGCGAAAGAGTCCCGTCTTCAAATTTCCTTAAAAGCGCATGGTATCCGCCGTGGGAATCCGTGCGGAGGAATCTGGCCACGCGCCCGATGGTTACTAGACTCACACCGGTCAAGCGATGAATTTCCCGATAGGATAACTCGTCCCGGTGTAATAGGCGACAAACGTGCCATCGCTCCGACAAGGCCGCTATTTCCGTCGGTGTGCAAAGGTCGCGAAGAAAATTTTCCATTTCATTGTTGTCCGTAATTGTTAGAAAGGCTTCACACAATTCCTTGAAAAAAGTCTCAGCCATACCCATTCGCGCTATCGTAATAGCATGCCAGTACGGTTGCGCAAGAAAATTATACTCCACTCATATTTTTAATGCCGGCGAATGAGTGGTTACATGCCAAAATTTGCCTTTGAAAAAAGCATTCGAGCGAAATATCTTTAGCCTGGGAAATTGGACTTGCCATTCGCCGACCAGCGGCACTGCATTTGGGTTGGCTCCCATAGTTCAATGGATAGAATATTGGTCTCCGGAACCGACGGTTTGGGTTCGAATCCCGATGGGAGCGCCATCGCCGCTAGCTTAAAGCTGCAAAGAGTTCGTGATCGGCAAGAATTTGCGCATCACCGGAGGAAAGATCTTTAAGTGTAAATTTTCCTGACGCTACCTCATCCGTACCGATGAATAGTGCAAAGGCAGCCTTTGATCTATTTGCTTCCCGAAGCTGTTTCGAAAATGACAACTTTCGATCAAAATCGTAGCACAGGGATATTCCCCGATTTCGCAGATTTTGGCAGAGGGGAAGGGCGACTTTTTGTGTTTCATCGGAAAAAATAACAAATAAACGTGGAGCACCGTTGTATTGTGGAATTAATTGCTTTTCTTGCAGTAGCAACCCGAGTGTCACATCGCCAATAGCAAATCCACAGGCTGGCATGGAAACTTTATGAAGTTTTTCCAGCAAATCGTCATATCTCCCGCCGCCGGCAAGTGCCCTACTTTGTCCGGATCGTTCAAATGCCTCAAAAACAAATCCAGTATAGTAAGCGAGACCTCGCACGATGCTGAGGTCAATTTGAATGAAAGGCGTCACTTGCAAATCATTCAATAATTGCAAAAATTTCTCCCAGTCAGCCATACGGCACAAATTCTGTTTACCACTGACATTTTTGATATCTTCCAAAGTTCGACATTGTCGCAAATCATTAATTGCCGCGAAGAGTTCAGTGGCCAAATTTGGACAAAGCTCCTCCAACTTCTTTTTAGATTCTTGCGAATCATCCCTTTCAAACTTATCGATAATTCCCAAAGCGGCCGGCATTTGTTCAACTGGCAGGCCAAATTTTCCAAAGAAATCCATCCAAATCTGCCGATCACTAATGCGAACGACGAAATCATCCGCGCCAAGTCCAACTTGCCGAAAAACAGAAACCAAAAGGGTAATTATCTCCGCATCCGATGCAACATCACTTCCTCCTAAGAGGTCAGCATTCATCTGCCAGAATGAACGAAGCCGACCTTTTTGCGGGCGTTCGTAGCGAAAGTGTTCTCCAACGTTGCACCAACGAATTGGGCGTTTGAGTGTTGCCGCGCGTGCAGCAACCATTCGTGCGAGCGTTGGGGTTAATTCCGGACGCAGTGCAACCGCACGGCCACCACGATCGGAGAAACTAAATAATTGGGAAACAATTTCTTCACCGGATTTTTCAACGAAGAGGTCCAACGGCTCGAGGAGAGGGCCATCAAACTCTTCAAAACCGAAGGAGCTGGTTGCTTGCCGAAAATTTTGGAAAAGGTAATTTCGAATGGCGCAGGAATTCGGGTAAAGATCGCGAAATCCGGGCAGCGCCTGCTTCATTAGCAAACGCTGCAATACCATAAATTCATTGTCAACGCTCCGCATTTTTAGCAATCTTTAGAAAATTGCAGCAAAGGGGCTAATGCTCTTTACATCCGCATTAAAATTTTGCCAGATACATATTCACATGGTTGCAAATCCGCAGGCTTTTTCCCCTACGAGTGCCGGATCTGGTGATTTCAGCAGCAACCCGATCGTAAAGCAAGCTGGGAGCGCGCTACTAACCGTTGTTAAAACTGCGCGCGCGTGGCTTTCAGGCAAGTCCCAATACATATTTAAATGGATCGTCGTCGGAACTGGAATCGGGGTTGTTACATGCTCAGCTTCATTTGGAATTGCATATTTACTATCCTACTATGGGGCCGTTGAGGCATCGGCAGCCGTATATGCCTTTGGCGGGCCTAGCATTAAATCGCTCCTTGGCGCTGCTATTCTTGGGCCGATTCGAGCATTCATTCGCTGGCATGAGCAAACGGAGTTGAAAGAGCACTTAGGGGAAGTGCCATCCTTGTTTTTGGCAAATGTAACGTCCATGATTGCACTTTTTCCGGTCGGTAAATTTCCATTTGGCATTGGCCTATTACGAACTATTTCGAGTAGCCTATCAGCACTTCTTCCATACGTTGCGACATATGTCCCAAGTCTTTTATCGGATGTGAACTTAGGAGGTCGTCGATGGATTTTTGCCTACCTTGCATGCCAGTTGCTTTGGAGCGTTATTACGGTATGCTGTTTCGGAGTTGTTCGTTCTGGTATCACCATGCTTGTTAATATGCCGACTTTCATCATGTTTTTCGTGGAGTATTATTTCGATAAACGATTCAACAGTTTCATTCCCAGTGTTTGCACGAACATTGGAATAAGCTTTGTTTCTCTTGCCTGCAGCTTCTTATTGTAAATGCATCATTGACAGGCGTTATCCTGCCTGCCGATATTTTACCTTGAGTGCGTGCTATTGTTCAGCGGATTTTGATTTTTACCTATATTTTGGAAACCTGTCTAGGATTACGCCTTTGGTCTGATTTCGTCGTTGCGTTGGCATGGATTGATCGACGAATTCAGTTTGATCGCGTGGTACCATATGTAATTTTTCTCGTAGCGGCTTCGACGGTAATTTTGGTTGGCATATGAATACATTAGCAATTTATTTCATGGTGGCCGTTGTTTCCATTGAATTGCTTCCGTTGATGATTGTACGGAAACTTCGCCCGCCGGAAAAGGCAAAAATTATTCGCTTCTTCGTTACGTTGGCAGCATCCGCATTACTTTTGTTGCTCGCATCCGTTATGATGCAATTTGGCAATTCACTTGGTCGAGGTTTGTGGTGTGTTGGATTGCTGGCATTTTATGGAACATTTCCCTTCACGCGCTGGCTCGCGGACGCACTAATTCATTTCCCGCGAGGCTTTATGTTATTTCACTTTTTTTTAATTAATGCATCGCCGTGGCTTTTGGCCACCTCATCCACTGGGGCTCTTCCCGGCATTCCCGGACCGCTGAAGGTCACTATATTAGTGCACATGGTCGTCTCAATGCTGCGTATGTTTTCCGCCGGGGAAATTCCGACCAAGTTTAGGCGCGCCATTGTACTTCTCAATGGAATGCTCGTCGGGCTTGTGGTTACGCATCAATTGCTCCCATTTGGAATTATCATCGGCAGTGAATGCCTTCTTTTATGGCTGTTTTCCAGGGGTAAAAATTCATGATCTTTGGCGGATTGCAGAAGTGTACGCTCATTGATTTCCCTGGGAAAATAGCAGCCATCCTGTTCGCCCAAGGATGCAATTTCCGCTGCCCATATTGCCACAATCGCGAACTATGGCCACTGAAGTCGGAATCTTTTGTGCCATGGGGAACTATTTTAGAATTCCTGAAAGCCAGGCGGGGGAAACTGGACGGAGTGGTTATCTCCGGCGGCGAGCCAACGTTGCATGAAGATTTGATGGAAATTTTTGATCAAATCCACGGATTTGGATTTGCTACAAAATTGGATACCAACGGTAGCAATCCGGATATGTTACAAAAATTATTTAAGTGCGGCTCACTAGATTTCATTGCCATGGATTTGAAACATCTGCCCAACCGATATGTCGAAGCGTGTGGCATTAGTATATTGCCAGAGAACATCCTGCGTTCGGTGGCGTTGATAAAAAAATCTTCCATTGACCATGAGTTCCGGACGACGGTCGTTCCGGATATTCACCGTATGGAAGAGCTTGAAGCGCTGGCACCAATTGTCCGTGGTGCGCGCAGATTCACACTGCAAAATTTTGTCCCCACATACGCGGCCAATGAAGCCTGCCGTGCGAAGAAACCGTTTGAGACAGGTGAATTGGAAAAACTGCGATCTATTTTTACGCCCATTGTGGAAATTTTTACCATTCGATGAAAAAGGAGACTCCGACGGTTTTGCTTGCCCGTTCGATCCATTGGCCATTGAAAGTGGCAATGGGTGGAAATGTGTGCTCAACGGATGCCATCGTGGATTTTTGTGACCGGATGCTTAAAGTCGCCGAATTTTCCGACTATCCCAATGCCCACAATGGATTGCAGGTGGCAAATTCCGGAAAAATTACCTGCTTGGGCGCGGCGGTGGATGCCAATCGAATGAGTATTGAAATGGCCACCGCCGCAGGCATTGACATGCTTTTAGTGCATCATGGACTTTTTTGGGGCCGCAGTCTGCCAATCTCCCACCGCCGTCGGGAAAATTATAAATTGCTATTGGATAATGATATTGCCGTATATAGCGTCCATTTGCCACTGGATTGCCATCCGGAAATCGGCAATAATGCTTTGATTATGAATGAGTTGGGAATATTGCCCATCCAGCACCTCCCATGCGAGCATGGTTTTACAATGCCAATTGGGAAATACAACCATCCACGGAAAGTCCTCAAAGAAACGCTGGAAGTTCTATTCCCGCGAATAATTGAACTCGAATTTGGCGATGTTGACATTGGCCGCGTGCTTGTTTGCTCCGGTGGTGGTGGAGGCATTATTGCGGCCATGGAGAATATTTCCTTTGACTGTGTGATTACCGGGGAAGCACCCAGGCATTTTTTTGATTTCGCCTACGAACATGGATTAAATGCATACATTTGTGGGCATTATGCAACGGAAGTTTTTGGCATTCGCGCCCTTGCACAAAAAATTTCGGATAAATTCAACATCCCCTGGTTTTGGATCGAAGAAAACTGCCCCCTGTGAGAGTTCCGAGCAAGGTTAACTTTGAGTTTTTTAGCAAATTAAAGTTTGCCCATCCGGATGGAAACTTTCAACTCCGTATCCCCGCATGCGCGTCTGGCCGAAGAACCTTAATTCTTGCCAAAGGCGAATGGTGTGATGGATTTGCCCCGTGGGGCGGCGATTTTTTATCAGAACATACGGCTGCCAAATGAATGGGCACGATTCAGAACTTATGGAGTCCGTGCTGATTAGCAGCGGATTCCAACGGGTTGATTCCGAGGCCGCAGCTAATATTGTTATTCTTAACACTTGCAGTGTTCGTGAGCAGGCGGAGCACAAGGCCATAGGTCGCCTACAGCAGCTGGCACGGCGTAAGGCATTGGAGAAAAATTTTTATCTCGGCGTCAGTGGATGTATGGCCCAAAATTTAGGTTTGGAACTATTCCGCCGCGTTCCGGCATTGGACTTCGCCATTGCCCCGGGAAGCATATATGCCATCGGAGAAGTCCTAAAGCGCCTGGAGCATGGGGAAAAACAAATCTTTCTCGCCAACGGAGACATAGAAACATTCGCGGAAGACGATACTAATTTTTGCCGACGAAAAATCACGCGTGTTTCAGCGTTTGTCACCATTGCCAATGGTTGTAATATGAACTGCGCCTATTGCATTGTTCCCAAAACGCGCGGACGAGAGACCTGCCGCCCAATAAATAATATTATGCACGAGGTGCAATTTCTCGTAGCAAATGGTGTTAAAGAAATTATTCTTGGGGGCCAAATTGTTAATTTTTATGGTATACGCAAAATCCCGTTTGAAAATGGGAAAAGTCCATTCGTTCAACTTCTTGAAAAGATTCATACCATCGATGGGTTGGAACGCATCCGATTTCTTTCACCGCATCCGTCCGGGTTCCGCGATGATCTCATACGCAGTTATTCGGATTTGCCAAAACTTTGCCCGCATGTACATTTTCCAATTCAGAGCGGATCCGATCGCATATTGCGCGCCATGCGACGGTCGTACACACGGCGAATGGCATTGGAAATTTTAGGTAACCTTCGCCGAAGTATACCGGCAATGGCCATTTCCACGGATCTTATCGTTGGATTTCCTGGTGAAATGGAGGAGGATTTCCACCAAACGGAGCAACTTTTTAATGAAATAGACTTCGATATGGCGTTTATCTTTAAATATAGTCCACGCGCCGGTACCTCGGCAGCGGCGATGGGAAACCAAATTCCAAAGATTATCAGTGAAGAACGGAACCAAATTCTCCTGAAAAGATTGGCTGTTACCTCATTGCGAAGGAATCAATTGTTCCTCAATTCGCATCAATCGGTTCTAGTGGAAGCGTCTTCAGCCAAGGATCCGCGTATTCTTTGGGGCTATACACCACATCACAAAAAGGTTTTTTTCCCGGCGCCGGAAAAGATGATTGGAAAAATCGTCGATGTAAAAATTACACGAATAACTACATGCGCTTTGACGGGAACCTTGGCCAGCGAATGAGTGCAGACATTAATTTACGATTTGGACACGGTTCGAAAATCTACCAGTTCAACCTGAATGCCACGGTTGCCATTCCAGTATGAATTATTCACCCGAATTGCTGCATCAAAAGTTTTTGGGATTTCCGACAGATATTCGGCCATATGCCAGGCAACGCCATGGATATTTCTTCGTCCATCCGTTAGCGTGAAATTGAAGTGCTGTTGATTATTTCCGAAAATGTGTGGTGGTGCAGCAAAGGACGCAGCGCGGATGCCGAAGATGGGTTGCTGATTTTCCTGGCCATACGGCTCTAATTGACGTAAGTGGCGCATGAGCGTTTCGTGCATGTCGGCCACGTTTACCCATGCGGCAATTTCCAAATCATTGCCAGCGTTAACAATTTGCAGTGCCTCTGAAACGCGCACTTCAAACGCATCACGGAAACGATCCACATTTTCCCGTGGCATGCCAATTCCGGCCGCCTGTGGATGTCCGCCCCAGGAACCCAGCAGATGTGAACATTTGGAGAGCAAGTCCACAAGATTAAGTCCACTGACACAGCGGCCGGAACCCTTTGCCATGTCGTTCTCCTCGCGGCTTAATACTACACATGGTTTGCGATAGCGCTGCATGAGCTTTCCTGCAACGATTCCAATGACACCCGTATGCCAGTTGTCATTGAATAAAACGATTGATTTGCATTCGGGGTAGTGAGTTTCGACCATTTGGCTGGCCTCACGGGTAATCTCCGATTCAATTCGCTGCCGCTCGGCATTCATTCTGGAAAGCTCCATGGCCATGCGATCAGCCGCCTCTGCGTCATTGCTCAGGAACATTTCCACTGGAAGCGATGCGTCGGCGATGCGTCCGCTGGCGTTAATTCGTGGGCAAACCTTGAAGGAAATGTCGGATGGCATCAGCGGCTGTTCCATTTCGGTGATCGCTTGCCGCATAATGGCTTGGGTCCCAATGCGCTTTGGATGCTGCAACTCCGTAAGTCCGTATTTGACGAAAATACGATTTTCTCCGACCAGCGGAACCACATCTGCTATGGTTGCCAACGTTACCAGATCCAATTGGCCCTTCAAATTATATGATGCGGCACGCGGATCCCGGCACTGTCGGCCGTGCTTTAAAAATCCATGGGAAAATTTAAACATTAGCCCGGCCGTGCAAAATATGCCCAACGTGGACCGGCAATTTTCTTGGGTTACGTTTGGATTTACAAGCAGAAGGTCTTGAGCCAGCGTACGATTTGCCCGGTGATGGTCGATGATTACAACATCCGTTTGTTGCGTACGCATCCATTCGATTTCCTCCGTTGAATTTGTTCCGCAGTCCAATGCGATAACCAGATCTGGCTTACTCTCCGAGTAGGCCCTTTCCACCACATTGCGAGAAAGGCCATATCCCTCTTCAAAACGGCGAGGAACAAAATATTTAACATCGATGTCAAAATGGCACAGCAGGTGGACCATCAGCACCGTTGACGTAATTCCGTCGGCATCATAATCTCCAAAAACAAACACTTTTTCCCGCCGGAGCATCGCCTGCCAAACACGCGCCACAGCTTCATGCATATTTACAATTTTAAATGGGTCATCGAGTTGGGTTAAACGCGATTCGATGAACAGCCTGGCGGTCTGGGCATCTCGCAATCCCTTTGATGATAAAATTTTCGCAACGACCAGCGGAATTCGCAGGAGCCGATGCAGTCGATTGGCTGCCTCTTCGTCGCATGCGGTCTCTTTCCAGTGCAATTGCTTTTTCATTTGCACAGCCTGAATAAATTCAGTAAAAATCACAAGCGCGTTGAAGGATTTTCATCGAATTTTATTGAATCGACTCTTTGAGGATTTGATATGTTACAATAAGAGCGTTATTTGCCGTGGCCAAGAAATTTGGAAATTTCGAGAATCGCCTTTACAAACTCCGTCTCATCATAGGATGCACATATGGTTAGTCGCAGGAGGGCATTTCCCATTGGTACCGTAGGATAGCGGATTGCACTGAGGTAAATCCCTTTGTCGTACAGCCCTCGCGCTAGCGAGGTTGCCAGCCTTTCATCTCCGATTGGAATGGAAAAGATTGCGTGTGTTTCTCCGCCGATCGGGATCAAATTTTTTTGAAAAATATTCTCAGCCACAGTGGATAAATGTTTTATCTTTTGCACGTACGCCGGAAATTGCCGTAGAAGATCGAGGGATTTTCGTGCGGCTGCAACGGACGCTGGCGGAAGCATAGTGCTGCACAAAAATTGGCGACAGCTGGAACGTAGAAAATTTACCAGTGTCGTAGAACCACAAATGAATCCTCCCAGACTTCCCAACGCCTTACTGCAAGTTCCAACGGAAATGATTCGCGGATTCATGGTCAGGGCAAAGTGTTCAAGGCTTCCACGCCCACGAATGCCAAGGACTCCAAATCCGTGAGCATCATCAATGATCAACTGAGCATCAAATTTCTCGGCGAGTGCCAAAAGTTTCGGCAGTGGGGCAATGGTACCGCCCATGCTGAAAACACCATCGGTGACAATAAAGCAGTCGCGGGCCGTTGGGCGATTTATTTGAAGTAATTTTTCCACGCATTTCACATCGCGATGGGGATAAATGAGTGTTTTCCCCCGGGAAAGTCGGCAGCCGTCGATGATACTGGCGTGATTTTTTTCGTCACTCAGAATGAGGTCTTCTTCTCCGGCGATGGCAAAAATGAGCCCAATATTGGCCATGTAGCCGGAGGGAAAAAGCAGCGCCGCTTCCGATCCCTTAAATGCGGCAAGTTCCTGCTCAAAAGTACTACACATTGCGTTGGATCCGGTCACCATGCGCGCCCCACCGGCACCGGTTCCGACCAGTTTCGCTGCCCCACGGGCTGCGGAAATCACATCGGCATGAAAACGCAACCCTAAATAGTCGTTGGAACACGCCACAAAAAGCCGCTTCCCCGTCCCGTCAACCGCATGGCAAGCATCATAGAATTTCAAGTCATGCACATTTCGAAGCAAGCCATGAATTTGTAATTGCCGAACTCTTTCAGCACAGCGATTTGCGAAACTCATGGGTCACTAGGACCGGTTGCCGCTGCCAGTAGTCAATGCTTTCCGCCAATGGCGCACCGGGCCATAGGAATAAAACTCGCCCGCCCACGGAGCTTCCCAATTCCTTCATTGGCACAATGCGGCAGTAAACTTTTCCGCTTGCCACATATCCGATTGGATAGTTTGGATCATCGGACCAGCATAATTCACCGGCATAGCCAGGGACCGCCGCCGCCTTCGACGCCAAAACGAGTGCCTCTCGCAATTTGGTTATTACCGGCGAGGCAGCGCCATCGATGCCGAGTTGTGGCATGACCGCCCGGAGACGTTTTATAAAATTTTCCTCATTCTCGCAATCCATGTGCGATATTCGTACGCCGCGTTCACCAAATTCATCCAAGCGCTCGCCGGAAATGGCGTCAAACACCATTGCTCCGCGCATGCTTTGGCGAAGATTGCAAATTGCCTCCATTGCTCGATGTGCGGCCATTTTTGAGATCCCACTCTTTTCCAACCGGACGCAACTTGCAGTTCTTGCCTGTTCGACTGTAGCGTAACACTTTGAATCAATTGGCAGCGGCGGAATGTATCGAATGGCTGCCGAATCCACCGAATCGATGCGGATGTTAATTGCCCGCGCGCATCCAAGTTCGTGGGATTTCGCCCGACGCCACGCCGCTTCTAAAACTGCGGGAATGTGATCTTCTGTCACAAGCCGCTCGCTCCCAGAAATATGCGTGCCACCATCCTCGTGAATGCCGCCATCCGCAGCTCGCATGCGAACGCTATACCAATTTGCCATTCAAAATTTGATAATAGCGAATGCGTTTCGGGCAGTTTATTTTTTATGCGTGTGAAATTTAATGAAATTTGCAACAAGATGGAAGACGTTCAAAAAAAGGAATAGACTTTGCGGAAAATATCGATAAACTTGCTTTCGTTATGGGTGTTGGACTTAATGTGGCAACAACTGGTTCGGTTTCGCCGGAAATCGCGCTCGAAATCAATATAAAAGATTTTGCACATGCGCGTGACCTTTATGCAAAAGGATTAATTAATCTTAAGGATGTTCTATCAGTTTGTGTTGATTGCGTAATGGCCTGGATTTCCGGAAAGAATACATCACTGGGCGCGCAAACTACATTAGAGCAAGTCGCGACATTTCTTGCTAATTCTTTTGCGAAATACGACAGAAATGATCTGTCGTTGATTATTCCGATCATTCAACCAGTTATCAGGCACTGTACCGAGAGAGAATTAGGAACACTTGTCGCAAGCATTTGCGATGGACTCGAGAGGGGCGCAAACAGCTATGTTGCGAATGACCAACTTTTAGAATTTGCCAAAGCTGTGCTACCGGAGCTCGATGCAGAAAATGGAAACAATAAACAGCATCTCGGCAATGCCATTATGCAATATGAAAATTACCTCAATGAAGCTGTATCTGTTTCTAACGCTGATGGCGTCCGGAATACTTTGGACACTATCATTGCCGATCTGAGGAATGCAATTGCGGGAAATAACGGAATGCCGACCAATAAAAAAATATGTGAGCTTGCTGCATTATTTATTCGTAACAACATTGGAAATTTTACTGCTGAGAATCTCTCGGCAATTACGCCATTTGTCGAATACATCATTAAAAACGTTGGCCATCCATCGTGGGACTGGATCGGAATTACCGATTACATCTCTTCCAAGCTCGTAATGGATAAAAATGAAAACACGGAAAATGCCGCTTTATTGTTGTTTGCTAAAAGCGCGCAAGATATTCTTGGTAAGCATGGTAATACTATATTATATGCAAAAATTAGCTTTGCCATTGCTGAGCATGAAAAAATTCCACTGTTTCGCGCCATTGATTGTCTTAATGGCGAAAATTCATCTCCAGATTCCGACGCCTATGTGGATGCTGCCACGCTCCTCGCTAATTCATTCGAAAAATTTAACGATAGCGACATTGAATCAATCGCTTCGGTTATTCAACAAATTATTCAACATGGTGATGCTGATGCGTTAAAGAAATTTACCGATGATCTCTGTGAGCAGCTTGTGAGCAGCGGAAATTCAGGTAGAAAAAATAAAAAACTCTTGGAACTTGCTGAAAATGCACAAAAGATTTTCTCCGGAAAAGGCAATGATAAATCAAGCTCGCAACTTAGTAATGCTATTACGATCTACAACAAGAGAATAGATTTTTTTTATTCTCATAGCAATATTGCAGGATATGCCAGTTTTCTGAACGATATGACTAAAATAACTGAAGACTATCAAACGCTTGGGATTGACTGCACCACCATAAGCAATCTTATAAAAAATGCGAACGATCATTTAGGCAGGGATGACAATATCCGGGAAACGCTTAATGCTTTGCATGTTGTTATAGAAGAAATCACATCTCAGGATAAACATCTACAGGTGCAAAAAGCTATACTTTTAAGTGGCGATTTTATCGACGGGAATGCATCATCAAGCTTTGACGAAATTGCCACCTTAAAAAAGACCATCGAAGATTCGACTCGAAATACTAATCTTAATGATTCGAAAATATGGAAAGAAATCCATGACAACATCGTGAAACTCAATAATGAAATCAGAAAAACTAAAAGTAAAATGTTTCAAGCGGACATCGATGCGGCACGTGTTTTAGTTAAGATAGAAATAGAAAAGATTGTGGCGCAAAACACAAAATTTTTTTACCGGGAAGATGAAAAAATTGTCAATTTTAGAGCACTGATTAGTAAAACAAATGCAATAATTTGCAATGAAAATCACAGATTCGCCGAAGTATTGGCAGCAGTTGAAACCCTGCGCAAAGCTACTAGCGAATTTGGCAATCCCGCGGAATAAATGGATGGGCGGCGTTAATTGTCTGGACAGATTCGCCGTGCGATCTTCTCGGATGAATGATGAATTTTGCAAATTTGCGGGATAGGGCATTCGCCAATGAATCGCTCAGTCGTTCAGAGTGTTGCGCGGTACTTGAATGTCCGATGGAGCGATTTGAAGAGTTGTCCATGCATGTTTATACGGTGCGCCAGCGATACCACGGGCAAAAGGTCAGTGTTCAAATTTTAACAAATGCCAAAAGTGGAAATTGCGATCAAAATTGCGCTTACTGCGCCCAATCAGCTGTTTCCAGCGCCAAAATAGATAGATATTCGCTGGCGCCATTTGAAGTATTGGCAAACAACGCCGCCACTGCCGCGGGAAAAGGCGTGAATCGTCACTGCGTCGGGCTTTCAGGCATGCGCTTTGGCGATGATCAAATCGAGGCATTCTGCGGTCATATTCGCCGGCTTAAAATGGGAACGCCTATTTGTTGTTCCATAGGCTTTGTAACCAAATTTCAGGCAATAAGGCTTAGGGAAAGCGGCATTACGCGTATCAATCACAATCTAAATACGGGACGTAATTTTTATCCTAAAATTTGTACCACGCACACCTACGACGAACGACTAGCAAATATCGCAATGCTGCAATCCATCGGCTTTGAAATCTGCTGCGGTGGTATTGTTGGCATGGGCGAGTCAAATGATGACGTTATCGACATGCTGCTCGAGGTGCGGAGGATCAGGCCGGAGTGCGTTCCGATCAATTTCCTAATACCAATTCAAGGCACTCCACTGGCAGCAGCGAATCTGCAAAAATTAACCCCGGAATACTGCCTAAGGGTCCTAATGTTGGCGCGGCTTCTAAATCCTCGAGCGGATGTACGTTGCGCGGCCGGGCGGGAACTTTACCTGAAGGGACATCATGCACTCATGTTTCGTGCGGTGAATTCAATCTTTGCCGCCGGATACCTGACCGCTTCCGGAGAAGGAATTGAAGATGCCATCGGAATGATCCGAGAATGCGGCTTTGAATATGCGTCCGAATGAAGTGTTTTTGCGCTCTCGGCCCCCGGAAATTTTGCAAACAACTACCAACCGGCAAAAATCACTTGGGAAATCGTCGCAACCAACAATTGTTTCTAGTAAAAGGCGAATTGGCATCATGCCACAGGATGCGCAGTTCTTCAACGTCGTTCACCGTGCGAACGGATTCCAGTTGTTCACGCAGTATTTTAAGCCGACATTTTGTAGCTGCGCGCTCGTTAGCCGTACAGCCTTTACGGGCAAGTATTTCGTCTATTCCATCAACGGCAGCGGAACTGGTCATTCCTAGACATATATCATATGTTTGCTGCGCCATAACCGGCGGAGGAGCTAGAATAATACACTGGTCAATACTTGCATCATTAGGAAAAATCTCTCTCCTTATTCGATCGAAAGAATACCGTCCCCATTCCGTGTCGTAGGCATGCAAACATTCAACGATATTGTCAATGAGTTCGAATCTGTATCGGCCAAATTGGAATGGCGGAAAGGCCGTTTCGAAGTCAATGGCTGCAATTCGTCCCGTTCGGCTGTCGACTAAAAAATTTCCAGCGTGGCCATCACATTGCCCAATTATATATAGAAACGCTTGAAGTAAAGCAAATCGATCTATAAGCTCTCCGGTAACATTAGGATGACTTGTGAACCACTCTTCAAGCGGTTGGTCTCCTGCGTTTGTCATAGAAATGTACGACGTGCCACTGCCTGGATTTGTCCAAATTTCTGCATCAATGGTTGGAGATTCGCATCCAAGGCGTGCAAACATTTTGCCGATTTCTGCGGCCGCGAGCGTTCGCTCCGCCGCCTTGGGACACCATTGACTCTCGGGCTCAAATGCATGGGCAAACATGGCCTCCAAAAAATTACGCGACTCTATCTGGCGCGCATGAATTTCCCTAATTACCCGGATGCCCACATCTGGAGGAAATAGCACACGAAGGTATGCGCATAGTCGCCCACATCCGCAGAGGAATATGCCGGGAAGATTGCATGCCAAAAACGCATTAATTGCCGTCCCGGATTTGCGCATAATATCATGTTCCCGAAACTGATGAATAAACCGAATGACCGATCTATATTTGCTAAAAAAGATTTCCTGCGAGACTGGTTGCACGGTTCGAATAAGATCAATAGCTGATGCCGCATCTTCCGGTTGCGCCACCGCCGCTAGCTTTTTGACGCTTGCAATGGCATCTGTCACATCAAAAACAGGTGCACATCCACATTGAGCAACCTTATCATCGTACATCTTTCGCGCTGTTTCGAATACGTTCATCATTTAATCGCCTAACTAAATCACCTAGTCCAACGCAACTGGCTCATGTGGCGATAGTTGTCAACGAAAATCTTTTATTCCTCATTTCAAAATTGGTTCGACTGCGACATTCAAAGGGCGCGCTTGGAGATTTTATTCGCGAGAAATTGGGCACATTCGGCAACTGTCATGACTTCTTTTTCCGGCGTACATAGCCTGGAGCGGATGGAAACCGTACAATTCTCCGCTTCCCTCTCCCCGATAATGAGTGTGTATGGAATTTTTTCCTTCTCCGCCCGACGAATTTTCGCACCAAGCTTATCCGGACGCGCGTCAATGGTGGCACGTATTTTTTTTCCCAGCAGGACGTGATGCACCTCTTCGGCGTACGGAATCAATGGATCACTCACGGGAAGGACGCGTGCCTGCTCCGGGGCCAGCCAGAGGGGAAACTCACCGGCAAAATGTTCGATCAGAATTCCCGTAAAGCGTTCCATGGACCCAAAGGGTGCCCGATGAATCATAACCGGACGATGTGGCAAATTATCCTTTCCTATGTAGGCCAGGTCAAAGCGTTCCGGTAAATTATAATCCACTTGAACCGTTCCCAGCTGCCAATCGCGGCCAATCACATCCCGCACCACAAAATCGATTTTAGGTCCGTAAAATGCCGCCTCGCCTATTTCCTCCCGATATGGGGCACCCAGTTTTTTTACCGCATGGCGCAAGGCGCTCTCCGACTTTTCCCAACCTTCCGGCGACCCGATGTACTTGTCGGATGCCGGATCATGTAGCCCAATACGCACGCGGTAATCAGCCATGCCCAATGTGATAAAAATTTTTTCCACAAGGGAGATGCATCCAAGAATTTCCGCCTCCAGTTGGTCTTCGGTGCAAAAAATATGGGCATCATCCTGGGTAAATCCGCGCACGCGGGTCATGCCAGTGAGTTCTCCGGACTGTTCCCAGCGGTAGACGCTAGCAAATTCTGCCAGCCGGCAGGGCAGATCCCGGTATGACTTGGGACTGCTTTTGAAGATGCAAATATGCTCAGGACAGCTCATTGGCTTAAGGAGGAAGCCGTCCACTTCGCCCCGCTCGAGGGATATTCGCACATCGGCGATGGTCATGTCCAATGGTAAATTTTCCCGGTCCAACATCGGTTCGAACTGAGATTCTTTGTAGTAGGGGAAATGCCCAGACGTGCGAAATAGTCCAAGTCGCGCAATATGTGGAGTCATTACCAATTCATAGCCCTGTTTTACAAGTTCCTCGGTAATAAAGCGCTGCAATTCCATGCGAATGGTTGTTCCGCGGGGAAGCCAGAGGATAAGGCCACTGCCAACTTTCTCGTCGATGGTGAATAGTTTTAATTCTTTGCCAAGCTTACGATGATCACGCCGTTTAGCTTCATCGATGGATTTCAAATACTCATCCAATTTCTGCTGGGTTTGGAAAGCGGTACCATATATACGCTGCAGTTGCCGGTTAGCCTCCGAGCCTCTGTAATATGCGCCGGCGATGGTTAGCAGCTTTATTGCTCCGATTTGGCCAGTAGCCGATACGTGTGGCCCTCGGCACAAATCAACAAAATTTCCGATGGAATAAATAGAAATCGGTTCGCCATCAGGAATGTCCGCCAGGCGCTCCAATTTATAGCCTTGTCCGAGGCGCTCGAAAATTTCTCGCGCCTCCGTGCGATCCACCTCCTCCCGTATGAAGGGAATGTTTTCGCCGATAATTTGAGCCATTTTTTCCTCAATGGCTGGCAAATCCTGGGCGGTTAATGGTCGTGCAATATCAAAATCGTAGTAAAAACCAATTTCCGTGGCCGGACCGATATCGATCTTTGCCCCGGGGAAGAGTTCCAAAACCGCCGCTGCGAGCACGTGTGTCGCGGAATGGCGCATTTGATTTAATGCTAAAATCTCATCCATGATCCAGCAATGACTTTTGCCAAAAGTACCACAAGGATTTTCCCCACAACCCTGCCAGCAAGAAACATGCGCGTTTTCGTCCAATAACTATTGATGTTTATAGAAAAAAATCGACTTTGCCCAATTGCGCGACTAAACTTATTTTTGTATGAGCGCCCAACCACTTAGTCCGCCAAACGCGCAGGCTACACATCTGCCTTTTGAGAATAATCAAGAAATTGAATCCAGGGCCCAACGGTCGAGCAACGCCACAGCGATAGCGATAGGCATTGGCCTGCTGACTGGCGTGGTAACAGCTGCACTGCTTGCTGCGGCTATTTTCTGTGGGCCAATCATCCCTATTTTGGCAAGCGCTATTGGCGGACCGGCCGGGCCAGCGGTCGCCACAGCTATTGCATGCACTGGCGGCAGTGGCGTTGCGGTAAGTGTCGGCGGCCTAGTCGGCTCGTGCATTGCCGATTCTGGCTCCTCGCGACAGCCGAAAAGCACTGGACGCATGAACTCACCGTCCCTCTTGAGCACAACATTACGAGAATTGCAAACTTCACAAACGACAGAAACTCAAACGGCACGAATCGATAAGCCCCAAGATACATCCGCGCCAAATAAATACCTGACCGAAATAACCGACTCGACGATCATTGATGCGTTAAAGAAAATCGCGGATGAAATTTCGCACGATGCGAGAGGATTTATTGCAATTAAGAGGGATGATAAATACTTTTATATTACCACAAGGGATGAGGCAACTAAATTGCATAAGTTTGATCTTATTGACGGGAAAATTAACTCAAAAAGCGTATTCCCTGCCGTAGCGAAGCTTCTCCCGGCACAGGTACTGCATGTGGATGCATCGGAGAATCTAAATCCCGGCGCACCGCCGCCTCCTCCGCCGCCTCCTCCGCCGCCGCCTCCTCCGCCGCCCGGGGTGGCACAGGCGGCTCAAGGGCCTATTCGGATAGGAAACATGACTCCACAAACGGTGGATAGGAGCAAAATAGGCAATCAGATTTATCAGACTAATTTGCGCAGCCGTATAGATAATGGACATTTGGTAGATTTGCGCGACACCCCCTACAAAACCATTATCGGCAGAAACGGAACAGTGATAAAGGCAGTAAATTTGGTTAACAATAAAATTCCAGCCTATGTGCTTACCGATGAGCAAATACGTACATTCCCGGCGGAGTGGATCGATCGTGCTTTAACAATAAAACCAGCAACGACGCAAGAAACTGCTACGGCACAATCGCCCACAACACCATTACCGGAAATAATCCAGAAAAATGTCGATGTCCATGGAGAATATGGCCATGGTGTTACGATGCAAGGTGGTGAACATTATGTTGTATATAAAGATAGTGAAGGCGTATGGCAATATGCCAGAGATAAAAGCAGACAGGCAATCCCGTGGTATTACCTGTCGGATAATGGGAAAATTCACCAAGATGTGCTTGCCGATACGCCGGATTTTCCAAAAAATGCCATTTCGTGTACAGGCTTTGCGCCAGACAAAATACAATCTGATATCAGGCGGCGTAGTGGGTTTGTTTCTTTTGAGACGAAGCAAAAAATTGCAATATTCGAGACACTTGCGAGCAAGCTTAAGTTTAGAGCTAGCACCAACGGAAAAATATCGCTAGCCGCTACCGCTTTAACACGGCCAGACGGAAAACCACTCGCGGTTGAGGATTTAACTTGGAATGAGTCTTTTAGTGAATTTAAAATACCGAACACGTTGCTCTCTACTGAATCAAGAGAGTTGCTTGTGGATGCATTCGGAAAGGATGAAAGCCACTATCAAACTTTATTGAATGAAAAACAGGCCGAAATTGCAAAAGCAACAACCGAAATTTCGCTTCTGCAAAACGAAATTTCGCAGAGAGCGGAATGTGAGAAGCTTAGTGACACCATTTGTTGTGATGCTGGCATTTTTGGCGAAAATGTTAGTGCTCTTGGAAGTGCCATTTTTGCATATGTGCAAGCGTGTCTCCAATCTCCAAAGACTTCGAATGCCGCCTCCGCCAAAAGAGGCCTTGAAGAAAAAATCAAAAAAGGAAATTCCAAACTACCTATGGGCGATATACAAAAATGTGTACAGCGTGCGGAGGCGTTTGCGGGAAAATTGAGAGAATTATCTCGTAAAAGTATGCCGCGCAAGAAAGAAGATATAGAATCTGAGATAATGACAAAAAACGCGAGAAAAGATACCCTCGAGGCGGAATCAGCTCCTATAATAGATATAATTAAAAATGGCAACTGGTATAGTCGACTAGTTGACACAAGTGCATGAAATAATTGAAATGAGTTTTCTTTATCTTTTCGACGGATCGCTCGTCTACCAATTGCGGTATTTCAGAGCGGTGGATGTTGCCGATGAAAATCGTGGGCTTTTTCATAGAAGCGTGCGGCGGCAAGCAAGTCACTTTCGCCGAATGGCCTTCCAATTAGCTGCACACCAATTGGCATGTGATTATTGTCAAATCCGCACGGAATGGATATGGCCGGAAGCCCTGCCATGTTTACGGTAACTGTATAAACGTCATTTAGATACATGGCCAACGGGTCTTCGCATTTTTCGTGTTCGCAGAAGGCGGCCGTTGGAGTTGTAGGTGAAAGGATAATATCCACATCGTCGAAGGCGCGCATGTACTCCGAGCGTATGAGCGATCGTACCTTTTGGGCCCTCGTATAGTATGCATCATGGAATCCGCCACTGAGGACAAATGCACCCAGGATGATGCGTCGTTTAACCTCCTCGCCAAAGCCTTCTGCCCGCGACTTTGAATAAATGTCTGCCACATTCGTTGCCGCCTTGGACCGATGTCCGTAACGAATTCCGTCAAAACGTGCCAAATTTGAAAAAGCCTCGGCGGTTGCGATGATGTAGTACGCCGCAAGCCCCGCTTTGACATTTGGCAGCGATACGGGCCGAATCTGACAACCATGGGATTCGTAAAATTGCACAACTCGTCCTATGGCCGCGGCAACGTCGCAATCAAGGCCATCACCATCCATGAATTCGCTTAAAATTCCAACCCGCCATGGTTTTTCAACGGTGGACGCATGGACATAGTCTTCGATGGGAATATCCACGCTCGTGGAGTCATAGGAATCCTGGCCCCCGATGATGGCAAGAATGGCGGCAACATCTTCCACGGAGCGGCCGAGGGGACCCACCTGATCCAGGGAACTGGCAAAAGCGGTTACGCCGTAGCGACTTACGCGGCCATAGGTGGGCTTGAGCCCAACGATTCCACAGAAGGCGGCCGGTTGCCGGATGGATCCACCGGTATCCGTACCCAATGCGACGCATGTTTGTCCGGCAGCAACGGCGGCGGCACTTCCTCCGCTACTCCCGCCGGGAACGCATGACAAATTCCATGGATTTTGCGTGGGGCCAAAAGCTGACGTTTCCGTGGAAGAGCCCATGGCGAACTCATCCATATTGAGTCGGCCCCAAATGATCATTCCGGCCGCCCGGAGTCTTGCAATTACCGTTGCATCATAAGGGCTTATATAATTTTCCAGCATGCGGCTGCCGCAGGCCATTGGCTGATTTCGGACGGAGATCATGTCCTTTATGCCGATTGGAATACCGTCATAGGGACTTAAATTTTTTCCTGATTTCCATCGCAAATCCGCCGCTTTCGCCTGCCCCATCGCATCCGCTTCATCATAGCATATGAATGAATGCAGCGCCTTTCCCGTCGCCTTGGTTCTCCCAACAAAAGCTGCCGTGATGTCGGATGGTAGCAGGGAATTGATGCGAAGCGCGGATGAAAGATCCTTAAGTGTTTGATAGTATATCATTTTAGTTTCCTAAGCGTCATCAACGATTTTTGGCACGCAAATTTGACCGTCCTTTCGCTCCGGGGCATTTTGCAAGGCCACTTCCGGCGGGAAACTCGTTTCCACCACATCCTTCCGCCAAACATTAACCACCTCGAAGGCATGGGCGGATGGTTCAACGCCATCCACATTTATCAGTTGCAGGATATCGATGTAGTCCAAAATTTTTTCCAACTGCTCACCGAATCGCTGCCGTTCCCCGTCGGTCAACTCAATGCGTGCCAATTCGGCAATCGCATCCACGTTCATGTGCCGTTTCTTTGGTGTCATGGTTGATTGAATAAGTTTTCTGTTCTGGAAAGAGCCCGACGGCAATGGAAAAATATGCGTGAGCAGAATGCCGCCGGTGCGAAAGAGTGTGTTGTCATGGCTGAGAAATTTATTTTTTTTAAATGGTTCGCCCGATTGATGATTTTCCTTAAAGGTCTGTCTTGGTGGCGATCTTAGCAAACTAGGCATTGACGCAAAGTAAAAAACGGCACAATTCGCCGTTGTATTTCCGGTGCAAAATGGCAGAAATTAGCTGCCGAGCATTGTTCGCGTATCTCATAAGGAGGGAGCCATGGTCCAGGAAAAAATAATTCAGGAAATTGAAGATAAAATGCAAAAAGCGGTGCAGTTTACCGCAAATGAGTTTGCCACCATCCATACGGGGAAAGCCTCGGCCGCAATGGTAGAAATGGTGTTGATTGATGTTTATGGTTCCAGTAGCCGCCTTAGGGATATTGCAGCTATTACGACACCGGATGCTCGAACCATTTCCATTCAGCCCTGGGACAAAGGAACCATTAAACCCGTTGAAAAAGCATTGCTCGCTGCCAACCTTGGGTTTACGCCAGTTGCGGATTCCTCCCGCGTACGGTGCGTTATTCCGGAAATGAGCATGGAGCGAAGAAAGGAATTGGTTAAGCGGTCGTCCGGACTCGCAGAGGCGGGCCGGGTTAGTATTCGCAACATCCGCAAGGAAGGTAATGAAATTTTCAAAAAGCAGCAGAATGCTGGTGAAATATCCGAGGATGATCTCAAACGCTTAGAGAAAGATGTGCAAAAACTAACCGATAGCGCAATTGGCGAAATTGATAAATTATTTGAAAAAAAGGAACGCGAACTTCTCACCGTGTGAGTGAAATTTTATGCCTTGTGATCGCAAGGTGTGTACTTAGGATGATTCGATGAGGTTGGCGAGACTCGTCCTTGTTGCCGGTGTTTTATCCATCCTTTCACATAGTGCAAGTGCCTCCCATGCGCCCGAACGAATTGCATTAAAGACCCTTGCCGAGCGCCACGGGATGGCATTTCGTGAGGATGGCGATAGGGCCGCAACCATGGCGGGATCGGGCTATTCAATTTCATGCTTCTTGGATAAATCGCACTATCTCGTCAACGGGGTCTGCGTTTATGGGCATGGGGCTACGGAGCGCTCCAAAAGGGGCTTAACGGTTACTGTAGACGATTGGAAATATGTTCTAGAGCCATTGGTTAGCGGACGCAAGTCCCTGGAGGTCCGGTGCATCTGCGTCGATGCGGGCCACGGCGGGCGCGATGCCGGCGCCAATCAATTGGCTCTCAATTTATCGGAAAAATTTCTTAACCTCGATGTAGCCCAGCGATTGTGTAAATTACTGCAAAACAAGGGTTTTAAGGTGCTCATGACCAGGGATGGAGATCGATTTGTTCCGCTGGAAAAGCGATCTTCCATAGCCAATTGCGGGAAAGCGGATTTGCTGGTCAGCATTCATTTTAATGCCTCCGAAAACTCAAGCGCTCAAGGTATTGAAACTTATATTATACCACGGCAAGGCACCACCGCAACCGCACGGCTATCTTCGCCGCTTCGGACGCAGGATGGCGTCTTTTACCCGAATAATAAATTCGACGATCATAACCTATTGCTTGCCCACAGCATTGAGGGGAGACTGATACAGCTAAAGGGAGTTCGCGATCGTGGGGTGCGTCGTGGTAGATTTTGTGTGCTCGAGGGCGCGCATTGCCCGGCTGTTCTAGTTGAATGTGGGTTTATTACTAACCCCACGGAGGGGGCGCTAATTGCCAGGGCGGATTACAGGCAGGCAATTGCTTCTGCCATTTGTGACGGAATCACAAATTATGCCTCCGGGATAAAACACTAAAAATTAATCGCAAAAAACCACCCTTGGCCTTGCAAGAAGGAAAACAATTGACTATTTTGGCTGCCTCCGTCATTATGTTAACATGGGCGATAAGCAAACAATTGCCGGACGCAACATGCACGCCACCCCTTTTTCTCCGATTATTATCACCGAAAACACCTTACGGAATCCTCGATGCGTCCAAACACTAATCAAACGAATTTCCCAACGCGTACTCCGAAGGGGACGCCGAAGCTCGTTTTCTTTGCCTCAACCTGGCCATGCAAGGTTAGTTAAATGGATTGAAGTCCAAGGGAAAGAAAATTTTTCACAAATTGATTTTTTTTGTACTCCACTTGTCTTCCTCGGCATACTGGCGGCTCTTGCACGCAAAGACAATGGACTAATCCGATGCCAAAGGCAACTTATTCGGCTAGTTTTCCTACGGGAAAAACTATTTCCAGGCAAGCAACCTGGAGAATATAAAATAAATCCCGACGATTGGGAAAAATTTTCCCGCCCCCTACAAGTGATGAACATTCCAGAATTAGAGGTTGTCGAGACCGGATTGACGTTGCGAAGCACTGGATTTGAAACGCTGCGTCGTACCGCGGATGTTTTAGCGCAATTTTGCCACATGATGCACGATTTCATGGCCGATGAAATGATTATTCCAGCGCTCGGCGAGGAATTTTTAGTCGAATCGGCCATTTTGGGGGCAAGCAAAATCGAAGAAATTGAGCAAATGCCGGCGGACGAAACGGTGCGAGCGGAAAAGGCGTTGGCCTACGACGCGGATGCATTGTGCAAATTTGCCATCTATGCGCTTTTTCTGTCAAAAAAACGGGAACTGTACCCGCCGTTATTGGCGAAAATTTTAGCCGCTTTTGCCATCTGGTGCCTCCCTTCGACGCAGGATTGCTTTGAACATCAGGCGATGATAACGATGGAAAATTACGCAAAATTTGAACCACTTTTTTCCACAAAAGCAGCCGTTTTCCCTCCCGCGGAAAATTCTTTACAGAAGAATCCGGACGGGTAGAGGATACCTCATATGTTCTGGCAGATAGTAGGGCAGCTTTTGATCTTAACGGCCCCAGGATGCTTTATCCCAGTCATTCTTGCGCTAACGCCGGGACGGCCTCTGGCGGAGCGCATAAGTGTTAGCTTTCTTGCGTGTGTTGTTGCGGCGGCGATTCTTGCGGCTTTTGCATTATTCGGGGGCTATGTTCTCGAATTTTTTGGCTTTTCCATTGCAGCATTCAAAATTGCGAGCGGCACTTATCTGATAATTGTAAGCCTTGGGCTTATGTTTGACGTACCAACGGAGGAAAAAGCTTCACCAGATCAGCGCAAACCAACTGGCGATGCCACATGTTTGGGCTTGGCAATTACGCCATTGGCCGTCCCTTTCCTTGCGGGACCCGGAATGATCTCCGTTGTTCTAATGCGTTGTGCAGAGAGTGCGACATTTGTCGAAAAATTATTTTTGAGTTTTGCCATCGCCATTACATTTGCAATGTTTTTCGCCATCGTCTGTGCAGCCTTGCTCGGTGCGCGGTATATTGGAAAATTTGCGCTAGATGTGGCTCGAAAAATTACTGGCGTTTACGCGGTGTCCGTTGGATTTCTTATTTGTTTTGGTGGGATAACTACTGCATTTTTTGGAAAATAGCACATATGCGCGGCGAGTCCGGCGGAGCTGACGCAAATATGCTTCAAAGGAGAATAAATCGCCACAGAAGAGCAATAAAAGTATGGTACGACCAATGATCTTCGCCACTTCGAGCGATGAGTGTGAGGATTTACGGACTTTGAATTTTAATTTTACAAAAATTCGACATTCAAAATTTTGACCTTTCCGTCGGCCCGCTTGATCATATCCATGTTTTAATTTTATAGAATATGGAAAATGGGACAATTTTACCAAGAAAATTTAATGAATTCGCGGTGGTAAGCGTTTATTATCAATTACTTGGCGGGAAAACGGTGCTGCTACACCCGGTATATTCAATGGATCGCTTCGATGCCGCTCCGGACGGTACAATGTATTATTATAGGGTAACGATCGATGGATCCTACGTGCGTACCACGTATGGGGATGGCGATTTCGTCAAAGCCATTTCTCCCGACGGGGAGGAGATATTTTTCCACTATACACAAGTATTTCGGCCCACGCATGCGGCGCAAAAGAGGATGGGGATAACGGCGCAAGTATTGGCAGTTGCCTTCCAGAACACAAACCGGCAAATAGCAAAGTTAAGGGGATTCATCCGCGAGGCGGAAAAAATTAATGCCACCATTGAGCGCCTCAGGAATTTTTTTAATGATATTTCCTCCTTGTGCACTTCCTATGACCCTGCTAACAGGCGGATGGTAGTGCCATTCGCCAATGGGCAAATGGAAATTTTGGAAAAATTAAAAGTTCCGTCTCCCATTGCGGCCCTTCATACGCGCAGCTTACCGCAATTATATGCCCGTGTGATACAGCCTGACTTGTGGTGGCAGGGTTACAAATGGGAGTTTTTTTTCATAGATGTGGGAAGTGATGGGAAACCATTTAAAAATGTAGTCCACGAGACACGCATTTACTACGACCGATCCGATAAAACGAATGTCCAACCTAATTATGACCTAGGGGAGTATACGAATAAGCTTAAGGCCACGGAAGGCGCGTTTGTGGGCAAGAATTCGAATAAATCTGGAACTGGCAACGATTCGGACGTTTTTGATACTCGTCATCACCATCACTGGTATGGCGGATCCGCCGCCGCCATTTACTATCGCTGCGTTTTTACCGACGAAGGCAAAATTGCTTACGAACCTGTTTGCGGGGGAGGGGATAACAATACCGTTGATAAGGCATATGAAATACTGGAAAACGGGGTCGGCAAATGTAAAAAAAATGTTAAGCCTTATTTTTGCGGAGCCGATATTAAAGGCTTGGCGGAAATTGTAACAAGCGGCAAAGATGGTTATATCACTTTTGAAGAGGCCCAGGCGCTCCGCGATACGATGCGAGCGAGCATTGATCATGACAACAATCACCTTCAGGGGCTTACCACGCTGATAGCTGCCGTAAATAATGACCTGGAGCAAAGTTTTAGTGTCGCGACGGCGGCCGTTGAAGCCTCCGGCGAGGGTAGGCGGCGAACGGCGGCAAATGCACGATAATTGTCAGTCTCTCAAAAAAACTTTGACTCCGCTGTGAACGACGATAAATTCGGCTCTGTGGTAGTTTCGATCGAAGAGTTTAAGGCTGATTCCATATACTGGGGTTTGTTTACTGCCGAAAGGGACTTTTACTATCGCCTTTACAAACATAATGGGGGCACAAAGTCGAGGGCAACGTTTCTTGATGATTTATTTACCGAAGCATACCCCCCTGATAGATATGAGTTCGCTTGCAATCAGGATCCAGCAGAGTCTGACACGAGCCATCCATGCGCATATCGGGCTAAATCTGGAGCCGGATATGTTTATGATTCCGATGGTGATTTTTTTCAGGTGCGATATAAGGATACTGACGGAAGCATATTAGAAACTTTTTACATACACCGATCACAGTTTTTCAAACCTGTATCTTATGCAAAAAGGGCCATGGGCGTCATTGCCACGACCATGGCCGTGGCGTTCCAAAACACTAAGACCCAATTGGCAAAGATGGCTGACTACATCCGTGAAGCGGAAATGATAAATGCTAAAGTTGCGGACTTAAATCGTCTTTATTCGGATTTAAATTTGCTACTTTCAGGCTTTACTGACCTCGGGAATAAATATGCCGTTACGACGGTGTACCCCGAGCAAAAGCTATGGGAGCGGTTGACGGCCCATGGATTCATAGAGTTGGCCCATGTTATAAAAATGGGTATAAAATTTCGACCCATTTTGCTACGAATTGATCTAACTGACGGCAAAGATTGGCTCGCTTTCTGGCTGGAATATTCGAGCAACGAAAATGCGATTAAGTCGCATCAATACTCTAGGCATAATGCGGCGCTTACTACCAATAACTGGAGCGTAAATGATCAGGGTGAAGCACTAGGACAGATAAGCGGAGGGAACGCGTCTCACGTATACCCGAGTGCGGTAGAAACGGCTAGGATCCTTAGTCTCGAGAATAAAAAAGTACACTTCAACATCAATTCGGCAAATCGCCTACTGCTCGGCGGTGAAAACTCGCAGTGCTATGATACGATTGATAATGGAAATGGCACTTGGCGCATTGGCAACCTCATTGCGGAACACGAAAAGTTTGGAGGGTCTCGCGATAGTGGCTACAATAATGATGAGCGAAATGATTTTTCCATTCCACTTGTTCCATTCATGCTGCAAACTGGCGATACCATTGAAACAATTATTAAAGACGGCAAAGAAAGTCTTGTTCGCATATGGGACGTGCGCAAATTCATGGATGATGTGCGCCAGAAAATTGAATATACGAACAACATGTTGCAACCGGCAACAACTTGCATATCCCAAGCAAATCAGGACGTGCAGGAGAATTTTTCAACGGCCACGGGCATAATTAGCAACGCCGGACAACAGTTGTGTCAGGCGGCGAAATTTATACGTTTATAAGGGAGAATTTATGGAAGCATTTTCGGAGCAGGTAAAAAAACAGATTGAAAAAAACGAGCGGATTATTGCCGAGGCCAAGGAGACCATCCAAAAAATGCGTGATTTTTGGAAGTCTCTGGGCGCCGATTTGGATTCCGGAGAAAATATTTTTTTAAATTCGCCGCATATCACGCCCGAGGGGAAACGTCAGGCGCTGGAAGCTATTTCCAAAATGGAAAAAGAATATGAAACACGCTACCAGCGATATCGCGTAATGAATCCGATGGTAGTAAATGAGGCAAATTTGCCCGAAACGTTTAATGAAGTGATGCAAGAGGATCGAAAAGGCCACAATTCCATCAAAAATTCGCAAGTGAACGGAAAGAAGCGCGTCAAAAAAGTGCGCATGGGGTAATTTCGGAGCAAAGATCATGCCAATTAAGCTTATTACATTACGACAAAGTTTTGATAGAATTTTTACCGGCAAGAACGCAGTTGATTATGCCGCATTAATTGCCATGATAGAAATTGAAGATAGCTTCAATGATGGTTCATACACACTTGATCCTACAATTGCCTCTCACGGTGATGCTGTGCGTAATTATCTTGCTGATGCCAATGGAAATCTTGTCATTTTTAATAAAACAACGGACGCCGACGGCAATGCAATATTTACGGCCGTAGGGACACCGGATGAACTTATTTCATCCACTATTGAACTCTTTGTCAAGGCGAATAATACCAACAATAAATATGTGCAAATTCATTCATTGAAAAAACTTGATCCACGCCTATTTCGAGCCGCCGGCTCACAGGGATTTTTACGCCAATATATAAATACGGCACTACGCATTTGCGCCATATTATATGCAAAGTGTTGCTTCCAAAAGAAAATGTTGCAGCTATATATTAATGATATGGAAGCTGTTAATCGCGAGCAGAAAGAACTCAATTACATTTCCTCCCTGGTTTCTGTTATCCAAAACGATTTGCGGGAAAGAGATACGGGGGTTGAGAGCGTCGATGCGCGGCATCTATCCACGTTGTACGCCGCCATTATAGTATTTTTTATCCAACGAGGGTTACTAGACACAACGTCTTCCGGAACGGTAATCAATACGGACTTGGTTAACACGTTAAAAGGTCTCGCGTTAGGCAAAGCTATTACCACGCTAGTCGATCAAATATCCGTACTCACACTCATTGATCAAAATGCGGCGACGGCAAGCGATCTTGTGGGCGCATTTGCGTGCGGAGAGGATAATAATTCGGAGCTATTTGCCGTATACAATAGCTTGTCACGCGTTTTTTCACCGGAAAGCGATTCGCGGGAAACGGATTCAACACAAATCGTCATTACGGCCGACGATATTATCAAGGCGTTTGCCTATGGTCACAACGTGACACTCGAGCACATTATCGCAAATAATTACGAAATGGTTGCAACCGGCAACGGCGTGGAGCGAGTACTGCCGAATGCATTTTTCTCAGGCGCCCCATCCGTCGACTTAAATCCTGGTTCCGATTACGATTCGGACTCTGATTTTAATTTGGATTCCGATTACGATTCGGACCCTGATTCTGATTTTGATTCCGGATCCAGACTAGAACCAGTGGACCATCTGACAAATTTTTTAAATTTTTTAGGAGATGCATCAACGGTCTCATTACGTGTGGCCGGAAGTGCGAGTGCGGAAGTTTCCATATCTAAGAATGAGATTTTTGATAGATGGAACATTCTCCGGGCAGCCCATTCTGGCACGTTGACCGATGAAATGTTAGAGGAATTTGCCAGTACTTATTTTGATGACACAATCCAAGATTCGGAAAGTGTGCCAGTTGATTTGGCTGCCGTCGTGCGACATGTTTGCGGCGATACATTCGGTCGATTGCAGAAGATGGTATCGCATAGCGTTACGTCAACGCTTCTCGGCGGCAATTCCCTTGGGCTTGTCGACTCATTCCGGGCATGGACGCAATTACAGGTGCTTCTCAGACATTATGACACATTCTTTGGCAGCGGGCCAGCAAGTCGCCTTCTACCTGAAGGTGTCGCAATTTCAAATGACATTAATTTAGATGTACTTTCATCAGCATATTGGGTCAAAGCTTTTGACTCAAGCAATAATACCTTCAAAGGCGTTATCGGGCTTGGAGATCACTGGGTTTTTGACCCGCGGATTCGTCTTAAAAATGGCGAGCTATTGAATGCGGCTTCGGGCGGAAGCGATGTCTATTTTAGAGGATTTTCAGCCGTTAATACCGGACGGAATTGCGAAAACTTAGCAACTATTTATGATTCCGGCGGTCAAAATGTTGGCGGCAGCGCACCAGCCAACGCCACTAACTTTTCGCCCGAGTATTCCGTGAGTTGGTTTGGTAAAAATCCGCCAACATCCGTGGACGATTTTGAAAATGGCATCGCTGGAATTCTCTCGCGGTCATACGGCGGAAAGTATTTCATAGACAGTTCCTTTTTCAGGAATGATGCCAGTGGACGCAAAGTATTTACAGACGCATTCCGCACGGCACTGGAGGGTGACGAAAGTTTTTCAATTTCCCTTTATTCAGAGGGAGGGATACCAAGGTTTTTTTACGTCAAAGAATTCGCCGGACATGGTATTTCAAATATTACCCCCAATGACGGGAATACCGGGTCGGAAAGTATATCGACAGTCACAAAAAGTGCTTACCTCGCAATGGTCCCCGGACAGGACTATTGGCCAGTGCCAAATGGAAATGGGTCTAGCACTGGGGCATATGCGAATTGGCTTAAGGGGACGGTTGAAACCGTTAGCAATGATCTAAGAGTGTCCGCTGAGAACTGTAGCATGTGGGCCGACACCGCGCGCGTTCATACGGATCAAACCAATAATGAAACAACCCAGAAATCGACCGCCATGCAATTAGCTTTGCAGCTATCGCAGCAAGCATTAAGTATGTCATCCAATTTATCAAAGGGGATCTCTAGGTATAGCTCAGAGACTATCAACAATATTCGTTAGGAAAAGGAGAAAATTATATGGCAATCCAAATTATCACGTTGCGGCAGGTTTTTGATCAAATCTTCGCCGGGAAAAACACCGTGGATTACGCCGCCCTTTGCGCAATGATGGATACTAACGATACATTTAATCGAGATGCCTATAGCATAGATGAATCTTTTAGTTCAATTGAAGCCGCTAAAAGTAATTACGAATTCACATTGGATGCGGCTGGAAATTTTTCAGGATTTGTTCTTTATTCTCGAACCATGGGTCCCGGCGGAAAACATGTTTTGACGCAGGTAACGAATCCGGACACGCGAGTTCCTTCCAGCGTAGAGCTTTATCTAAAAGATAAATGGGGAAGACTCGTTCAAGTGTACGCACTCCGTCAACTGAATTGCAACAAGTTTTTCATCCAGGGAACAAATAAGTATTCTCCGTATTACAGCGACATCTCTGCCAGAGCAGCTGCTATATTATATGCACGCAGCTGCTCCGAAAAAAAAGCAATGGAACTTCATTTGCATGACATTGAAGTTGTGAATATGGAGCAAATGGAGGTTAACACAATTCTGTCAATACTCGCAAGTATAAAAAATGATTTGTCGCAACTCGACGTCGCTGCCGCTAACCTCAGCCAGCGGACAAAACGACAAATGGACGCGGTTGCGTTGGCTTTTTTTTCTACCCGTGGACTTCTTGATAATCTAACGCAATGTTCTGGCCTTACAACATCTGGCATTGCCGACCTGCGAAAAATTTTAGTTGGTGAAGATACAGCCGGGAAACTTGGGAAGCCATATCAGGCTACGAGCATTGGGGCATTTATTCAAAATTACAGGGACGATCGAAGGCTATGGGGAGACGCATCTGAAACGGATTTATCCGTGGCAGCATTAAGTATGGCATTGCAATATCTTTGCAGAGAGGATTCTATCTCGGAGGAAAGTGAAGATTTTTATAGTGATAGCTTATCGGATGATATTTCCAGCGATCCAGCAATGGCATTGGATATTTTGCGGACTGTCTTCTATACGCATGAAGTTGCTCCAATCCTAAGCCATGCCGGCACGGCCTGGGAGTTGGTCGTTGAGAATAATTCAGAAACGGAATCAATTTCAAGCGCTCGCCTGCTCGGAAATTCCATGGCTCATATATCAGATGATGACGATAGCATAGATAGGTTTATTTCCCTGATCAAAAATGGTGGCACCGTATATTTTACCTATAGAATTCAAAATGTAAGCCATAGGACAGCGCAAGTGTCCCATGACCAATTGTTGACAATGCGTACGGTAATGGAACTTTTTACCGCCGCCACGGAAGCGCTTACCACATCCGAAGAATCGGATGGAAGTGAATCATTGTTTGACGAATTAGTTGATTCGTTAAGATGCACTGTAATTGGGGATGCAAATGCCTCATCGGAAGACGATCAAAATGCCATTCATGTGTTTTATAATATGTTATTACCCTATTTTGATGTGGGATATGGCGTTGAGACGGTAGATTCTACCGGCGATTACACCCTGGGATTAATAAATTCATTTAAAGCATGGGTTTATTTGCATGCGCTACTAAAACATTACAAAATGTTCATGATTGATAAATCCGGGACAATTAATGGCGTAGAAAATTGCGATGTTTACGATCCGAAGAATTGGCAAAAGGTTTCAGAAATTGCAACGAATGCGCGCATAGGAATGGCGGGCATAGGAGAGCATTGGGTATTTGCAGGCGATAAATCCATACGCTGGTTTGGCCGTAATCCACCGTCTGGAGCTGAAGATTTTGAAATTGGGACAGCCGGACTGCTTGCGCGCCCATACGGCGGCATTAGCTTCATAAATGGAAACTTGTTTACGAGGAATAATAACGGTCAAATGGTATTTACTGAAGAATTTAAGTCTGCACTTCAAAACGCGAATACAACATTAGCCGTTCATATTGTCAACACTCCCAATTCAAGGTATTTTTATGTTAGTTTTCAAGGCCAAGAAGCTCGTTATGGCGGATCGAAAATTGCGGATTTAACGGTCCGCAACTACAAT
Source organism: Puniceicoccales bacterium (assembly GCA_031268795.1). GTDB lineage: Bacteria > Verrucomicrobiota > Verrucomicrobiia > Opitutales > JAIRLM01 > JAIRLM01. Next base: position 199,567 of record JAIRWT010000008.1, on the reverse strand, counting down.
CCTGGAGAATATTGGAATATTGGAATCAGCGGCGATGCCTACTCGAAATTTTTCGTCGGCCCCTCGGGGGGGGGTGCAAATTGGGATAATTATGACGGCATCAATGCTAAGGCGCAATCCATAAGTCTTAATGGTGAGGATTATACATTTTGGCAGGATACCGGGAGTTTATACACAAGTCAAATTGGCAGCGACTCCTCCACTCGGCTTTCTGCCATGCAATCTGCACTACAATCGTCGCAGCAGAGTTTGAGTCAGGCAACTAATCTATCCAAAAGAATAGGGCAGATACGCCAGGAAGTGACCGCAAATACGCGTTAACCGAGGAAACGACAATGGGAATGGACCCTAAAATGGATGCGGTGTACCGCAAAAATCTTGAATTGCTCATGGAACGTGTGGAGAAAATCAAAAAGGATTTGGAAAAAAAGGGCACGCTAGCGCAAGCCGTGGAAATTGCGACCGAAGAAAAACAGAGTGCCTATACTCTTGGTTATCAATTTTATCAACAACAAAAATATGACAAGGCACTCATTATCTTCAATGCCCTTCACATGCTTGATCCGCTTAATAAAGATTTTGCAAAGGCGCAAGCTGCCACTTTGCAAATGAGCGGAAACCCGTTCGATGCCGCTACTCAATTTCTCATGGCCTATTTTTTTCACCCGGAAGATTTAGAATTAGCACTCTTTGCGGGAAAAAGCATGATACAGGCGGGCGAATTTCCGCAGGCATATTTTATTCTTAAAAATGTTTTGGCTGCACAAAAATTTCCGATGACGGAGGAAAATAAAAAATACTGTGATATAATACGCGAGTTACTGCCAACACTCAAAAATAAGGGCGATTCCATGATGGATAATTATGCGAAGCGGAAAAAAACTGGTGGGGCCCCAACCGTAGTGAAGGACCCCACAGCAAATGAGGCGGCGGCATCCTAGTGGGGAGGCAATTTTTGGGGGATGAATCATGCAATATGAAGAAGGAAAAATTTACGAAATTATCACCCCATCCTATGGAGCATTATTTTACAAATATCAAAATTCCTACTTCTGTTCAGTCGACCGAAATGGGAATGAGCTTAGCGTGCTTAAGTATGGCATAGCCGGAGATGGAACTCCGACCGCCGGAACGCGTGAGCAATATCGCATTTCACTGAATACGTTAAAGCAATCAAATTACATCATAGGGGCCGTTGATGATTGCGAAATATGGAAATCATTTACGAGCAAAACAATTGGCGAAGGGATAATGCTCAACATTGATCCGAAGTCAAGCCAGTATTCATCCAGTATAATGCAGGCATTAACGGAGGATTCCGCATCATTGTTATTGTACACATGCGCACAGGCGATCATGCCATACATGATTACCGTAGCCACTGCCACAAAGTGTCTTTCGTCAACGCAAATTTCATTTGATATGATAAGTATGCGGCATTCACAATCGGTATTGCACAAGCAGGTGGCGATGGAAAAAATGATTGAAGAAATTAGAAATTCAAAATTAATGAAATTTCTTTCATCTCCGTGGTTTATTTTCACGCTTGTAATTGCGGCGGTGGTCATTGCTGCATTATGCATATTTACTGGCGGCCTTGCGGCCGCGGCCATAATACCGGCAATTTCAGTAACGATTATTGCCGTTTCGCTTGCAGTGGCCGTTGCCGCCGCGCTCATAACCGTGGTTTCCGTCAAGTATGCCCAAGATAAAGCGTCCATGGACAAACTCATGAAGGAACTAGGATATAGCAATGTGGGGGATATGCCAAAGGAAATTAAGGAAATGTATGATGAAATACAAAAAGCGATTGACGTCGCCTTTGCATTGGCGGTTGTTATGATTGTCATAAGTGCCGTATCGATGGGATACGGCGGGGCAGCGATTAATACTACGGTTGCGCAAGTGGCGCAGAACCTTGCGCAAAGTTTTATGAATAGTGTTGTAACAAAAGGCATAATGAACGCTGCAATAATACTTACCGTAGTTGGAGTTGGCGTCTCAGTTGCCACGGCGATTGTTTCCTTCGTATCTGGCATTAACGCGATTGTTGAGGGATTGATCATGATGGGAGTTGCGGCCATGGAGCATGCCATTAACACTGTAAGGGCGCAGGTGGATGGATTGTCGGCTATGTCAAAGTTTTTTAAAGACCTTTTGGCTCGCATGGCACAATCTTTAAAACTGCTAATGGATACCATTCAGAGTCTCATCAAAGCCCAGGGCGACATAATCAAAACTTTGGGCGATGGATCACGTACGGTTACGCGTAACATCGCAGGGATCTAGCCATTTTGAGGAAAAATTTATGACAGGAATGGGTGTTGTTGGTAGCGGATCACCATATACATTAGAGTCCGGTGAAACTGAAGGAGTCACCGATCTCACAATTTCGGTGAGCAATCCAAGCGGTCAAGTTACCGATGAAGATGTCCAGCAATTGGAAACCTTGCTTAATGATTTTTTCGGGATAAATATCGACATTCCAGAGGCATATCATTTTCAAAATCAAGAGGAACTTCTTGCCCATGCAGCCGGAATGCTTGATGCCATCGATGAAGTAGCTGTTAATCTGAGGCTTGTTTCCGCTGATAATGGGAATGTCATTGCCGAATTTAACATTACTGATGCCAATATGCAGAATGATCAAATTGATTCCACGCGAACCGCGTCGGCCTCTTTGCGCACAATGGCAAGCATTATGCAGGAAATGGCCCGCGTATTTGCTGAAATTATGGCCACGCAATCTGATACGCAGGCCTTATTTGCACTTTCATCTCAACAGGATATATTTAACACATTTGAAACCAATTTGCGGGCTGCCGCCAAAAAGGTAGAAGCGGCCGATAAAAAATTGGAAGCTGATCAGAAGGCAGCCACGGCCAAGATTATTGAAGGCGCGCTCCAAGTTGCGGGGTCCATAATAAGCATGGGAGGTGTGGCAAAAAAACCGCTTGAAGGACTTGGTCAGGCTGTTAGTGCGGGCGGGAAAATAGCTGGTGGGGCCATTGATATGGATGTTGCACAGCTTAATCATGATGCTACGGTTCTCAATATTGAAGCAGAGAAATTTCAAGCATGTGCACAACTGCACCAAAGCATGGGAAGTCGCATGGAGCAGTCGGCCAGCAACATGCAACAAGCCATAAATACCATGAATCAGACACTCAAAAGTCTTTTCGACGCCATAAATCAAACGACAATGACACAGGCTGGCAACTTGCGGTAAAGAAGCAATGCTTGACACCCGGGAAAATTCGATGGGGAGTTCCCTCCAGTGGGCCTTTGTTCTCGAGTTCATTATTATTGGGTGAGCACTTTTGCAACTTTCGTGTCTTTATTTTTGTGTGGGTGTGCCTATCACCGCGTCGGCTGGAACAACACCCCACGACAGGTCATCCATGTGTACCCCGTTGTCAATAATTCCGGGCAAATCGGTATTAACGGCATCCTTTGGCAGCAGCTTACCAAGGAAATTAGTACATGCCCAGGATTTACCGCGGGGACCTTGGCAGAGGCTGAGTTCATTTTATACGTGAGCATCGATGATTTTGCCCAATCCATCGGAACCACATCGCCAGTGGACTCTGATTCCGTGCATTCTTACATAGTAACAGCGACCGCAAGTTGCAAGCTTGTAGAAAAAGATACGAGGAAAGAATTTCTTTCAACCCGGACAACACAAGCCGTGATTGCCTTGCCAACAAGTCCGAGCCTCATCGAGACGAAAAGACAGGCAGCCTCACAAATCTGTGACACTTTGTCAAAGAAGATTTGCAACCTCCTTCCACTCGCCAAGGATCAATTACCGTGAATTTTTTGCCTTCACATAAAAAGTATATACAATATTATCCGACATCAACAAAGGCCTTTGAGGCCATTCGCTTTCGCCAGAAACGCCATTCCAAATATGTGAATTACGAAGTAATTACCATGTATTAAAAATGCTGCCCATTAACTCGCGCACTGAATTGTTTGATACATGATGCGTGTCTGGAAAAGAATTTACTTGAACATTATCACGAAAATATATATCATACTTTCGTGATAATGGCCAACATCACATTGACCACGGACATCGACTATGGTACAGCGTTTAATATCAGAGCGTTGAGCGTGGACTTTATTGACACTAATATAAACATACTTTGCGCTGGAAAATTGGTAAGCGGAAACAATCTCCTGCATTTGCTTGCATTGGCCGCAAAAACCGGGACTCCGTGCGTGCTCATTGCGTCTGGCCCATCGGAAGCCATGGCCATTAAGCGAATTGCCACGGTGCTTGCTTCGCCGAAAACTGCCTAGTCGACTTATCAGTATGTTTTGGCCCAAATGATAAGTTTTCCCAACCGGGTCGGATGAACAAAGCACGGGCCAGTTTGGGATTCGGTTGCAAATGGTATGCAACGCGGCGTAATGCCCATGGAGCGAATTTTTTCTTCCGCTTCTGCGTCGAAGGAAAAGAATGTTTCTGCAAATCCACCGCCGTCACAAAAAAAATTCTCAAACTCCGCGTAAGTTTTAATGTGCATACTTTTTTGCGCCTTAAATTCTATCGCCCTCCGAAGTAATGATTTTTGAATATCGTTTAACAGCGATTCGACCCCTTCGGCAAATTCTCCAACCGGCAGAGAAAATTTTTGTCCGCCATCCCTCCGCATGATGGACACTTGCTCACTTTGGCGCTCGCGCATGCCTACTTCCACGCGAATGGGAACACCCTTCTTAATCCATTCCCAGGACTTTTCGCCACCACGCCGATCACGGATATCGATTAGGACGCGGATTGGTTGGCCGTGAAATATTTTCATACATAGTTGTTCGCGAAGGGCCTCGCAATAATTCAATATTTCTCGCGCCTCTCCAGAGGCATGCAAAATTGGAAGAATAACAATTTGCTGGGGTGCTAACCGTGGCGGAAGCACCAATCCATCATCGTCGGCGTGAACCATAACAAGTCCACCTATGAGCCGGGTGGCTACCCCCCAGGAGGTTGTCCAGGCGTATGTCATCTTGCCGTTCGGATCGGCGAATTGAATATTGCAAGCTCGGGCAAAATTCTGTCCCAGAAAATGCGATGTCCCGGCCTGCAAAGCTTTGCCATCTTGCATCATTGCCTCGATGGCAAAAGTTTCAACGGCACCCGGAAATCGCTCACTCTCCGGTTTGCGGCCACGGAGGACCGGCATGGCCATGTATTCTTCGGCAAACACGCGGTAGACATCCAACATGCGCATTGCCTCTTCTAAAGCTTCTTCACTGGACGCATGCGCCGTATGGCCTTCCTGCCATAGAAATTCAGTGGTGCGCAAAAATAGCCTGGTGCGCATTTCCCATCTGACCACGTTGGCCCATTGGTTAATGAGCAGGGGTAAATCCCGATAGGATTGAACCCATCTGGAAAAAGATTCACCGATGATGGTCTCCGACGTCGGCCGAACAATGAGTTCCTCCTCCAGCGGTGCCGCCGGCATCAGTCCCCCGCTTCCATTGGCAACCAATCTAGAATGGGTGACAACGGCACATTCTTTTGCGAAACCTTGCACATGGGTGGCTTCTTTTTCGAAAAAACTTTTGGGGATGAACAGCGGAAAATAGGCATTCACGTGTCCGGTTTCCTTGATCATCCGATCTAATGCGGCTTGCATCTGCTCCCAAATTGCATAGCCCCACGGCTTAATAATCATGCATCCACGCACGGGGCTATTCTCCGCCAGATCGGCGGCGCGAATTACCTGCTGATACCATTCGGCGTAGTTTTCCCCGCGTGTCGGACTTATGGCATTCTTCAATGGCTTCACTTTCGGATCCCTTCAATCGAGCCACCAAGCGCAATGGAAGGCATAAAGTCAAATCCGATCCAACCACCGACGTCTTGACAAGGCCAGGCAACATTACCTAAACCACATCTAAGTTTTGGAATGTTTTGTGGCGCACTGCATGTGCATATGGAAAAAGGGAGTTTTATGTTAGCGATTTTTTGGGCCGTGCCAGTGGTGGCATGCATCGCATTGTTCTTTGCGTGGACATTTTATCGGAACATGATGGCCGAGGATGCCGGTAATGGCCGAATGCAGGCCATTGCCGGCCATGTGCGCAGGGGGGCCATTGCCTATTTGCTGCAACAATACCGCGTCGTTGGGATTGTATTTCTGCTAGTGGCCGCATTGCTGGCGCTTTTATCCTTCGGGTTTGATTTGCAAAACCGTTGGCTGCCATTTGCATTCCTGACCGGAGGATTCTTTTCCGGGCTTGCCGGTTTTTTCGGGATGCAAACGGCCACGCAAGCGTCTTCAAGAACGGCACAGGCGGCGTCCAAATCCATAAATCAGGGGCTGAAAGTGGCTTTCCGCAGCGGTGCGGTTATGGGGTTAACTGTTGTTGGCCTCGCACTGTTGGATTATTCATTTTGGTTCTACGTACTTAATCGATATGTGCACATTCCGGAGGCGGTAAAAATGTCCGTGATTACCGGGATCATGGTCACATTTGGCATGGGTGTTTCCCTACAGGCTTTATTTGCCCGTGTCGGCGGCGGAATTTTCACAAAGGCGGCGGATGTCGGCGCAGACCTGGTGGGGAAGGTTGAGAAGGGAATTCCCGAGGATGATCCGCGTAATCCGGCAACCATCGCCGACAATGTTGGTGATAATGTGGGCGATGTGGCCGGCATGGGTGCAGATCTCTACGAATCCTTCTATAGCTCCATACTCGCCGCCGCCGCCCTCGGCGCCATTGCTTTCAGCGGCATGGGGACCACCTTACAAGCTAAGGCGGTACTTCTCCCCGTCCTTATCGGAGCCTGCGGCACGCTCCTGTCCATTTTCGGAATTTACACCGTGCGTACGGGAGAAAAAGCGGATACAAGCGCGCTTCTGCGATCTCTCGGGAAAGGCATTAACTGGAGTGGCATTTTGATAGCCATCTTCGTTTTTGGTCTCTCCCGGTGGTTGAATTTTCCAAACTATTTGGGCCTATGGGGAGCCATTGTCGTCGGCCTAATCACCGGCGTTGTCATCGGAAAATCCTCGGAATATTATACGTCGCAAGCCTATCGGCCAACGCAAAATGTGGCCGAACAGTGTGCCACCGGTGTTGCGCCGGTTATCATCGCAGGCATGGGCCTTGGTATGGTTTCCACCGCTATTCCAGTTTTATCCGTGGTCGTTGGTACCATGTGCGCCTATACATTGGCCAGCGGATTCGATTTTGGCCAGGTAAATATGGGACTTTACGGCATCGGAATTTCGGCCGTTGGTATGCTTTCCACCATCGCCATAACGCTCGCCACGGATGCGTACGGGCCCATCGCTGATAATGCGGGCGGAAATGCGGAAATGAGTGGTCTCGGCGCAAGTGTACGGGAACGCACTGACGCCCTTGATTCCCTTGGAAATACAACCGCAGCCACCGGGAAAGGGTTTGCCATCGGATCTGCAGCTCTCACCGCTCTCGCCCTTTTGGCCTCCTACGTTGAAGGCGTGCGCATGTGTTTGCTGCGCAGTGGTCTAAAGGTCATCCACTTGGGAACGCGTGTGGTCGAGCTCTCATCCGCCTCATTACGGGATTTTATGACTTATTTTGAAGTTCACGTTCTAAATCCTAAACTCATTCTAGGGCTTTTTATCGGATCAATGCTTTCCTTTGTGTTTTGCGGCCTGACAATGAATGCCGTTGGCCGGGCGGCGGCGAAAATGGTGAATGAGGTGCGCCGGCAATTTCGCGAAATTAAAGGTATCCTGGATGGGTCCGCGGAACCGGATTATGGCGAATGCGTGCGCATTTCCACCTCCGCAGCCCAACGGGAGATGATTTTTCCAGCACTCATAGCGTTAGGCGCTCCAATTTTAGTTGGATTATTTCTCGGGGTTCCCGGGGTGCTGGGTCTGCTGTCCGGATCTCTTTCCACGGGGTTTGTGCTGGCCATCTTCATGGCAAATTCCGGCGGATGCTGGGACAATGCAAAAAAATTCATCGAGGAGGGTCAGCACGGAGGCAAAGGATCCAGCGCCCACCATGCGGCAGTCATCGGGGATACAGTTGGCGATCCATTCAAGGATACCGCCGGACCGAGCTTAAATATTTTGCTCAAGTTAATGACTATCGTATCCATCGTGGCCGTTGGCATAACGGTTAATTATCACCTTATGTAATTTTACCGGCGCAAAATAGTGCTTCCTCCGCCGATCGAAAGGCACATAGGCATTTTAATTTAGCCGCGATTATGTGATCATGGTAGGGTTTCGGGTTTGCAGTTAAAGGCCAGCATGAATTATTTGTCGTTGCAATATCCCAACCTTGACACATTGCATTGCTGCAATGTTAAGTGATACCATTCTACCGAAATCACAAATTCTCGCTGCGCCAGCGAAATCTCCGCAGGAAGAATTGGATAGAATTTTAGTGCGAATAAATACTAAAAGATTTACCCCGGCTTGGTGGGGGGATGTGATAGTACTCATATTATGCATCATCTTCATCCCCGCTGGTGCAGCGCTGGTTGCGATCCGCATCGCCATCGACAGAAGAAACAAAGTGCCTATTACCATTGGCGGCATTGTTTGGTGGCTCTCTCGTTCTCTGACACATGAAAAATGCGAAATTCCTGCACAACATACGCTAGAAGAATCCCCTGCACAACATATGCTAGAAGAGCTCCCCGCACAACATGCACGAGAAGAGCCTAGTTCAAATTTAGAACCTGCGACAGAGGCGGAAGTCCAATCGGACACTGGAATAGAACTTCCCAAGAAAAAATCCATGGAAGAATTTAACTTGTCTTGGGCGCGCGGTGTCGCGCTGCGGATGTTGGAAGGGAATTTGGATCCGACAGGCCCGCCAATTGGAATTCCAAACTACGGAAATTCATGCTATATAAATACCGCAATACAATGCATGTATCATCACAACTTGTTTCGCATGCTAGTTCCCGTACTATGTGAAATTTTCCCACCGGATTTACCCGGTGGCGATATGCGCGAAGTACTAAAAGAATTTTTTGCTTGTTTGGCGGCCGGAATTCAGGTGTCGAGAGAATTGTTTGATAAATTAAAAAATGCGCTTGCGCGCCGAAATCGTATTTATGCAGATTCTAGACAGAATGACTCGTTTGAATGTCTAGCGTGTATGGTAACCGGACTTGAGATTGATGGGATGGCACGTGATTATGTGGATGGAACTATTGAAGCAGCCTTTCAGGAAAGAAGAATTTCGAAAGAAGATTTGGCACTGTTAATTTTGTCCGGAATTTATAAAAACAAACAACACACATGCACTTACGAGTACGAAAGCAATGATAAAACACCGAATGTTGGAAGCACGCTTTGCTTTTTCGGCGGCAGACACCATGCCACATTAACGTTTCCATCATGCGGACACGTTGAAGACATTTATCAACCAGGAGACTATAACAATCTTGCCGTGAGTTGTTCTTTAGCAGAATCTATAGTCGAATATGAAAGCCTGCAGTTGATGCGAGGAGACAACGGACTGTATTGTCGTGAATGTCGTGACTATCGCGATGTAAATCGCGCGGTCACACTGGAACCCTCTTGCCAATATTTAACTTTCCAAATAAAAAGATTTATTGAGACTGGAAGAGGGCAGCTCGCAAAGTCGGATGCCCAATTTGAATTTCCCCAAAAAATAATAGTTGGCGATAAAACGTACCGCCTTCGATGTTATGGGTGCCACTCAGGCACTTTGAATGGCGGACACTATTTTGCGTACGTATTCCGCGGAGGCGATTGTTACGAGATTAGTGATAGCAGCGTCAGAAAATTTACGCCCGGAGATCCGGTGCGTAGCAATAATGTTATGTACATCGTATACGAGCTTGTTCCCTGAAGAATTTAGCACGAGATATGTGACGTTTATTTTTTGGAAATATTATACCGATCGCAAAAATGCTTTTTTTCGCAAAGTAAATCTTTGAGCATTGGTATTCTTTAACGGTTCTCACTTTCTGGCAATGCGCAGGAATAAAGGATTTCAAGATATTTTATCATGGGTCGGTGCGGCAAATGCTAGAAAAAATTAAGTCGGCGAAAATTTCTACCGGTTCCACGTCTGGGCCTCTGCCAAAGCGGTAATCGCGGTATCTCTTGTTGCCATAATCCTTGGTTTTGAATTATGCGGTCTGGGTCATATAATTTACCCCAGAAAAATGCTTGCTTTTTACTAGTGCCTCAGAATATTGAGAATATCCCATTGGGATGTGAATTTCGTATCATGAGTATGAATGATGCGGTTGCCCCGCTTCAGTGGCGGGGGATTCTTGCAACGGGATTGCAGATTATCGTTTGATTAGGAGAAAATAGTAATGCCCGAATTTAAGGATTCAGCCCCCGCGGAACAGACGGAGGAGTTGGTCACGATCACGGATTTTAACCATCAAAATACAACCAGACACCGCCGGAGGCATCCAATTGGACGTGGCGGTGCAAGAGGAAAAGCGATTCAGTCCAACAACATGGGCCCATGGGATGGAGTTAACACCCGTGACATGGTTCAGGAACGCATGGAGCGCATGGCGGAACCTGGCAACCCAACGGAATCGCATTGTACACAAGGTGAATCGAAATATTCAACGGCGGTTGTTGGAAGGCCGTCCCCACACAAAAGCGATGGCCCCGTAACCCAAAGAGGGAGACATAGCACTTCGTGCCACCATTGTAAAAATCACGGGGAAAATTCGCAGAAGAAAAGTTGCAGCTGTGGCGGTGGAATTTTGCGCAAAGTGTTGAGTGCCATTTGGCCATTCAAGCGTTGTAATAAAGTGGCTGGCCCTGATGGAGAAGAAAAAAATACATGTCAAGCGGCCCCTCGCCAAAGGAGCGGTGGCGGGCGGCATTTTCGTCCAAGAAATCGGTCGCCACAAAATCGATCCCGCACACCGGGGGCCTGACATCCTTTTCCGTGGGGTAATTTACATATGTGCATATTGTGAAGAAAATGTTTTTCATAACCATCTGCTAATGAGTGCCCCCGGTACGGCTTACTATTCCAAATGGTACAAAAAATTTTGCTTTTGCCAGTGGCAAAATATTTCGCCAGTCTTTGCCGGTGTATGGCCACTGGCGTTTTATTCAGCGGGCAGGGGGCCCAACGGATCGGCATGGGGCAGGAATGTGCAAATTCTCCCATTTTGTCCAATTGTCTCACATTGGCTTCGGACCTGCTTCATTTGGATTTAAAAAAAATCTGCTTCACCGGCCCTGTGGAGGAGCTTACTAGGACCGATGTATGCCAGGTGGCGCTTTATGCCGTTGGGTATGGCGTATTTAGTACTTTGATGGACCGAGGGATTTTAACTGATGTGGCTTGTTGCGCTGGGTTGAGTCTGGGCGAATGGACCGCCCTTGCCGCCGCTGGGGCATTTACCTTTGAGGCCGGCCTTCCTTTGGTTGCCTTGCGCGGGAAACTCATGAATGAGGCTTGCCGAATGATACCAGGTGGCATGCTCAGCCTCATTGGCGGGACGCGGGAGGAAGTTTTTACACTTTGTCGGGAATCCGGACTTTATCCTTCAAATTTCAACGCTCCGGACCAGGTGGTGATATCCGGTTCAATTGCGGGCATTGCGTCGGCTATGGATTTGGCTAGAAATTTTTCCTTCCGACGGATTATTCCTATCAATGTTGCTGGCGCCTACCATTGCCCACTAATGTCGGAAGCTCAAAGTGCTTTTTTACTAAAAATAAAAAATTTAAATATTCGGAAACCATTCATTCCCGTTTTTTCCAACGTAACCGGGCAACCGCATGGAGATCCAAATGATATTCGCCGCCTGCTAATAGAACAAATTACCGCACCAGTACAATGGGAAATATGTATGCAAAGTGCCGCAGCCATTGGTGTGAATAATTTTTGTGAGTGTGGAGCGGGAAAGGTCCTCGCTAGCCTTGCCAAAAAAAATCTTCCTGGAGCAATCGCCCATGAGGCGGGAGAATTTCTGAAAGCTGAAAGAGGGTGACGCGGAAAAAATACTTCTCATGCGAAGGATGTGGTCTGTAAAAATTTTTCCAATCTTTTAATGACCTCATCCTTTCCTAAAATACATAGAAGTCGATAGAATCCTATGCCAACGGATTGGCCGGAGACGGCAAATCGGATTGGATGGATGTAGTCCCCTGTCTTGCAATTGTTGGACTGGGCCAGTTTTGTGACCATAGTCTCAAGATCCTCCTCAGTGAAATCGCGTAATGAAGAAAGCGCTCCCAAAAATTCGCGGATGCACACCAACGGATTGCCCTGTTTAAAAATTTTTTCCCGCGCCTTTTCATCCACGGGAAAATCATTCGTGAAAAAATGGGTACAAAAATTTGGAAGCGATTCCACATCGCGAACTTTCTCCTGACAGGCAGTCAGAACATTCTCCAAATGGGAAGAATCCGTTTTTGGGGAAATCAGGCCGGCGCATTTGAGTGCCGGCGTGCAAAAGTCGATGAAAGCCTTTGCCGGTAATTTGCGTAAATATTCACCATTCACGTGTGCTAATTTTTTTTCATCGAATCGGGCATTATTTTTGCTAATCTGCTTAAGGTCGAAGAGCGCAATAATTTCTTCAATTGGCAAAATTTCCCGATCATCTTTCGGCGACCAACCTAGAAGGCATAGGTAGTTGCGCACGGCTTCCGGCAAAAACCAGCGGGCTTTATAATCTTCGACAAGGGCCCCCTGGTCACGTTTGCTCATTTTTCCGCTACCTACGGTTTTCAGAATAAGTGGAATATGTGCAAAAATTGGTGTAGCCACATTAAGCGCCTGAAAAATTTCGACGTGTTTGCTGGAATTAGATAAATGATCCTCCCCGCGAATCACATGAGTAATAGCCATGTCAATATCATCAACAACGTTGACGAAATGAAAAACCGGGGAACCATCGGAGCGGACAATAACAAAATCCTTTTCCTCCAAACGGGTTACCTCGCCGCGGATCTCGTCGTGAATAACAGCCGGTTTTCCTGAGACCTTGAACCAAACGGCGCCGTCCTGATCATAGGCCCGTCCGTAATCCCTAAGCCGATTCAAATAATTATCATAAATACACTGTCGCTCGCTTTGAAAGTATGGCCCATGTGGACCACTCAGCTCCGGGCCTTCATCCCAATGAAGGCCCAACCATTTGAGCCCATCGATGAGCACACGAACGGACTCCTCACTATCTCGTTTTTTGTCTGTGTCCTCGATGCGCAAAATAAAGGTTCCTCCGCAATGACGCGCGTAAAGCCAATTGAAAAGTGCCGTCCTGGCACCACCGATGTGGAAAAACCCCGTTGGACTTGGGGCAAAACGTACGCGTACGGCGGAATTCATCCTCTTATGACCTCCGGTTCAAAGGAAATGGAAAACCAATAGGGTGTTCCCTGTCGTAATTGGAGCGCCAATAATCGCGCATAAACATAGAGGCAGGTTATTTTTCCACCATTTGTTCGATAGGTTGGATCTTTGGTTACATCTTGCAACTGCTGCCATTCCCCATGAAAATCATCCCGCAAAATTTGCGGCCGGAGACCATTATCTCCTAAAGAGGGCATGATCGGAAACGTCAGACGGGAATGCGGCACGGAAATGGCGAAGGTAAAACGAAATGAATCCAGGCGAATTGCCCGCCGTGGAAGATATATAAATTCGGCGGTTACCTTACCCTCAACAAAGCTCCATACGACCTTGCAGCTGGCGATATTGGAAATCAATTCCTCATTCACGGTAATCAGTTCCGGCTGCTCATAACGAAATTGAAATTCCCTCCGTGGGCCAAGGCTGGTGGAAACATTTTTCCCATAGAAGGAGGGAACCGTTACCAGATCGCCGAAGGTTAATTCTGGAACCAGTACCGGTAAGCGCTTATTGATCGGCGCATCGAAAACTCCAGGACAATGGGGAAATGCGTCGCAGCTTGGATTACCATTCGTATTTCCTCCGATGAGCGGAAGTTGGAGCGGCAATCCCAGCAGTGCATCGCGGTAAATGAGCAATCCATGTTCCGCCTTCATCCCATGATCGAATGGAATGTATTTTGCGAAAGTATTATGGGATTCGGTTCCGGCAACGCCAAGAGAGATTTTACTCCTTTTTGCCAGCTGTGACCAGAAAAAAAATTGCCGAATGGCCTCAAAATTCACAACGACCGTCGCTTCTTCGGTCTCCGCATCCCGCTCCCCGTCACGAATACATACGGAAGCGCTCCCTTGATCCAAATAATGCATTAGCAGATGCTGCACCAGTTTTCGCAAAATATCCGCGTAAATGGTCTGCTTGTCAGCGTCAATCCAATCATCATCAAATGCACGAACGATAAAACTGATTGTATAAATTGTTCCAGTGCACCCCCGCATGGAACCAAAAGTCCAATTGGTTCCATCATCCCGCACCAAGTCCGGAATAAGCTTTAAATAGCGTTGCATATAGGTTCGAATCATTGGAAGACGACGCGCACGCATGTGAATGCTCGCATGCCGCTGAAGCGCTTCCCGAACGAGAACATATTGTTCTAGCGCCGCGCCATCATAACGTCCACCTATCCCGCGCGAACTGCTATCCATAAAACCGCCCGTGGATCCTGTTCGCGCGCGATTCAGCCACTGCTCTATGAGCTTATCCGAATTGTCAGTAATTTGAAATCCGAGACTGTGCCCAACGATGGCATGCACGATACGAAAGGCCTCTTGGTGCGGCGGAACTTGGAGAGGCGTTTTCAGCCAGGATTCGATAATTTTTTGCGTTTCATCGCGAAAGCGGGACCAAGCATCATTGCGTGCAAGATTAAGTCCCATGGTTAAAAGCGCCAGCGCCGCATGCGTGCATCCACCCACATCCTGCACATTGAAGTGAAATTGCGCGGCGATGCATCCCGCCACAAGCTCAACAACACGTGCCGATGTTTGCTCGGCAATGGAATGGTAAACGGCCAAAGCATAGGCGATGTGCCCAGATTCATCGGTTCGCACCTGCTCCCCGCCAATGGGCGCAATTGTCCCATTTTCTTCAATGCGTTCCAAATAGCCACCTAATAAAAGCTGGGCTATATCCCAGCTTTGTGCCGCAAAATTTTGCATGTGAAAATCAATAAGTGTTATCGAGGGACCAAAAATTACCGCACCCGTGTCAAGTGCTTTTCTGCACGGATTCAGTAAATCCAGAACCCGCGCCGCCGGGCCGTTAAATTAACGCCTTTCCCCCAAGTGGTTTTGAGATGCAAAAAATACTTTCCCTCAAAATGCATTAGTAAATGCTGTCGAATGAATAAATCCTAAACTCATGCGCCAAAAATAGCCTGACGTGGAAATTGGAAAAATTCAATTAACTCCCCGGGAAGTCCGATTAACATTCTATCCCATTGTTCGCCTCCGATATGAATTATGTTGGTAAGACGTTGCCAACGTAATAGCAGTCGCACGCACGGCCTGATCTTCGCATGCGGAAAATCGTCTCAGCAAACTACTACCATGCTCCATTAAAAACGACTCCCTGCGATCACCTAACATTTCTATGCTGGCATTTCTTATGCGTCCGATCTTTGACAGTACGACAAACCGCACAAATAAATCGGCATAATTTTCGATAAATTGCGTACTATTTGCTTTCGGCATTGCTTGGATAATCGCCAAACAACACGTGGGCAACCGGGGCACATCCACACGACTAAAAGCTTCAAAAAACATTTCGGGATTTTGAATTGCAAATGAACTTTGGGCCTCCGCGGAGGCAAATGACAAAAAATCACTAGCATGTGGCAAAATTGCATTATTAACGCGGGATACTACGGCATCACTACTATCATTTTTGCTGGATGCATCCAATAGAAACGCAAGAGGCGACTTTGGACCTCGCACAAATGCATCGCACAAGGCTGGAGACATGTTGCATGAAATGCGGCTTATAATTTCGTTCACTTTTTGGGCGGCAACATCTGGTGGTAACTCGAGAACATGCATGAAAAGCAACATGCAAAACTCTGGAAATGCCGCAGAAAAAATATTTTCCTTCGCCTTTTGTCCAAGTTGAGGTATCCACTCAAAGGCAAACTTCACCGATTGCACGGTAGCCATGCAGGCTGACCCATATTCAGATGCTGATTTGTCCTTAAAAAGGCGCAAAAAAAGACTGCTCAGTCTGGTAACAACCGGGGCAGAAGATAGAGCTCGGAATAATATCTTTCCGTGCGTTGCAACAAAAACATCGCGATATTTTCCCGGTGCCGCTTTCAGTATGATGGATGCAATTGCCACAACCTCCTGGTGCCCACAAGAGAACAAGGGAATAAACTCAACACCATGTTTCAAAAGAAATAACTCTGAGTACAACTCTGGGAAACAGGTAAACCCGTCAATGAGATCAGATTCAATCCGTGCGCGGAGCTGTACTTCCGTTTCACTCCGGGCTTCGTTGCTGCGTAAGAATGAAAACATTCTTCCCCATAGCCCTTCGGGTAGCATGAGGATAAGATTAATTAAATTGCCGCGTAAAATAGGGCTGGCGTCCGACTCCAATACTGCCAGAATTCTTGCTGCTGCATTTGTTATGAATAAACGCTTTTGCGCATCAGTCATGCGACCAAATGCATGAATGGCGGCATCGCAAATTTCAGGATTTTGAAATGCATAGAAGGTCGCACCAACATACGCACACATCAATTCGTGAAGAGGCATTCTTTTTGCCTGACTTTTCGTCTCATTATCCAATTCACTAAGTATCCCCTCTTTTACCGCGCTATCTCCGGAAGAAGATGCACCAAAAACCGTTCTCCACACCGATGTAAATACACTCACGGTTTTATTCGTTGCTGAGGCAAAAAGTTTATCGAATAACGCAAGCAATTTTACAAACTTTTCGAGATGTGGAATTTTTGCCGCTGCCTTTAAAAAATTATGCCATCAGGCCAACATTTCCCGCTATTATTGGGGAATCACTTTAATATTGGCAATATAGCGACTTACCCCATCAGGAACCAAGACTCTTAAAAGCTTCAGCTGAAATTTAGAATTTTGCCGTTGGCATGGCGCATAAATTACGATTTACGGTCTTCTATCGGACAATTTAAAAGTAGGTTTCTAAATCTATAGAAGTCCAAAAACACTTTTGCCCAATTCAAACAAATTTTCGAAGATGGCAGAAGGTGGATGCGGGCAGACAAGTAGCTCCTCGCGAGTGTTAGTTCCCGTCGCAACCGCATAGGTGGCGAGCAATCCGCCCGAGGCGCCAACGGCCATATCGATATAAGAATCGCCAATCATAACCGAGGAAATGGCATTGGCGCCGATCATTTTTAGTACTTTTTCCGTGAAAATCGGATCAGGTTTGCAGAGGCCTTCATTTTCAGAATCGGTTCCAAGGATTAAGTCCACATGATGATTCAACCCCAACGCTTGGCATGCAAGATCGGCGTTAACTTGCAGCTTATTCGTGAAAATGGCTACTTTCTTGCCCATTCCCTTTAGGCCTTCCAAAATCCACGAGGCGCCCGACATTGGTTTGAGCCCATCCAAATATGTGGCGGACATCAGCGAGCGGAATTTTTGACAAAATTCTTCCTTGGACGATTGCTTTTCCGCTGGTAACAGTTGAGCGACAATCTCCGGGAGTGTTGGCCCAATGAGTTTTCGCATTTCCTGTATGGATCGCTCCTCGCAGCCAAATTCTCGCAATGTCTGATTATAGCAACGGCAAATGGCAAGGAGATGGTCGATGAGGGTGCCATCGAGATCAAAGAGAACGGTATCAATCAATTTCTTCATCGTTTACAAGACGACTCGGACTAATACCTTTCAGCCATCATGCAACGCCCAAATGTGAAGACGACGTACTGCGAAATCTCTTCCTCGGCAAACGGGCGAATCGATTTGCTAATCTCTGGGGATTGGAAAAACGCCCCGCGGGGGACATTGCCTACGGCGCGCCATTGGTGGCAGGGGCAAATTCAATATTTCACAGATGGGGCCACAAATTCACCGATGATTCAAATTTTCATGGATAAATCCATTAAAGAATGGGATGACCGTCTCCCGGCCTTCGTGCTTGGTATCCATCGGCTGGCCAGTGAAAAGAATTTTTCCGTGGAACGGGTGGAATTTCCAGATGCCTTGGAACAACTACTCATGACCACATCGGAAGCCGTTCCCTTATCTGGTGGGGAGCATCATTCCCAGCACGGGCATGCGGTGAAATGCATTGGTTTCATCGGTGATTGCGGAATCATATTGGGGAAATTTTTTTGCGGGCGCGCGTTTATTCGCTGGCCCGATTGCATTGCATTGCTGCAGCAAGTTGGAGTAAATGCCCTGCCGATTGTCGCATTGATCAGCTTTTTGACGGGTGTGATTTTAGGATTTGTCGGCTTAATTCAATTGGAACGCTTTGGAGCAACCATCTACGTGGCCGATTTAGTTGGATTGGCAATGGCTCGGGAGATGGGTGCAATCATGACCGGGGTAATAATGGCCGGCAGATCTGGGGCCGCCTTTGCTGCGACCATCGGGACAATGAAAGTGAATGAAGAATTGGATGCTTTGAAAACATTTGAATTTTCACCCATGGAATTTTTAGTTCTACCTCGATTGGTGGCCATGCTTTTCATGGTCCCGCTGCTATGTGTTTTATCGGCCCTCATTGGCATAGGAGGCGGCATGATAGTCGCCGTAATGCTCTTTAACGTATCAGCGCCACAGTACATAATCGAAACGCTTTCAGCCGTTCGTCTGGCGGATTTCATGATCGGTATCACTAAAGGCATTGTCTTTGCCGCTCTCGTCGGTGGACTCGGTTGCCTTCGCGGGCTTCAGTGCAAAAAAGATGCCGCGGGCGTTGGCGAGGCTGCCACGGCGGCGGTTGTTTCGGGGATTACAGCCATCATTCTCGCCGATGCCCTTTTTGCATTTTTAACGATGCATATTTAGCCGCGCAGCCGTGTGTTATCATCCACAATGGTAAACATTAGTTCGGCGGAAGAGGTTGCCTTGCCATCCACATAGCAAGTACCATCCGCGATACCAATCCGATCCCCGCGATGCCTGCGAAGTTGAATTTCGATGTATAACTGATCTCCCGGTTCAACCATACGGCGAAATTTCACCCGATCGCAGCTCATGAAGAGCGCTAACTTTCCCTCCACATTCGCCCGGTGCAGCATGAAAATTCCCGCCGCCTGCGCCATTGCCTCGATTTGTAGAACTCCGGGCATGACTGGCCGCCCGGGAAAATGCCCCTGAAAATATGGTTCGTTGATGGAAACATTTTTAATGGCAACCAGGCCGGTTTCATTGATCGTCAGCACCCGATCGATCAACAAAAATGGATAACGATGGGGGATAAGATTGATAATTTGTCGTACATCTAGCCCCGTACTTTCCATTGGCGAAAATAACTTATTCCTTGGCGGGCCAATGCCCGCGGACAATGTAAAATGCTTCCTCGCCGCCCGGGTAAATTTTGCATTTAGTGCGTGTCCGGGACGAATTGCGACAATGTGTGCCTTCAGCGGTTTCCCAAGGAGCGCAATATCCCCTAGGATATCCAAAATTTTGTGCCGAACAAATTCATCGGAAAAATGCAAGGGTTCGCGGGAAATGATTCGATCGCCATCAAGAACGATGGCTGAATCAAGGTCGCCACCTTGAATTTTCCCCATTTTAAGCAGTGGAGTGATATCCTCATAATGGACAAATGTGCGCGCATGCGCAATTTCCGATGAAAAAGTTTCGGGCGTGATTTCGATAGATAAGTGCTGCGTGTGAATTCCTCGATCGTCCACGTAGGTGCAAGTGATTTTAAGGCCATCGTGGGGTGTCGCAAAAATGGTACGATTGCCATCGCTCACGTAGATTGGCTGATGCAATGTAAAATAGGCTCGTTCTCGTTCCTGCTCGATGATCCCAGCACCATGCAACAATTGCGTAAAATTTTCAGCGGATCCGTCCAAAATAGGCAATTCTGGCCCATCCACTTCGATGCATATATTATCAATGCTGAGGCCATTCAGGGCGGCCAGAAGATGCTCCACCGTATTAATTTGTACATCTTCATTTGCGATGGTGGTGGCACGAAGTAGATCGCTGACTTTCTCAATATCCGGTCGTAATTTTGGATAATTGGGCAAATCCGTGCGGAAAAAAATGATACCACTGTCTACGGGGCTTGGTTTTAACCTCAGCGTCACTATCCGGCCACAGTGGAGTGCCCGCCCTTGTGCCGACACCTCTCGCAGGATACCTCTTTGTTTCACCCGCACTTGCCTAAATGCTTTCACCAAACGCGCAAGACATTAATTTTACAGGGCCTGTGAATAATATGAATTGGACGAGGATCTTGGAAACTATGCCATATTCTCGCCGTCTTCCATGCGGTCGCCGTAGTGGCGGAGGAGCTCGTTGAAGCATGCGAATAGACTGCCAAAACCGGCGAACCATGCAATGCCGTAAAAGCAAACAGCTCCATATGGAACGCCGCACACGGCCTGCAATCCCCAAAAACCCATGGCGGGCCAGAGCATTGGCCACCATATGTATTTCAATCGATTAGCAATGGTGTAAACATCCACGAGATCCCGAGGTTGCTCGCGTTGCTGATAAATTGCAAGCACTACAAGAAATAGTGGCTGCAGTGTAACCATAAAAAATGGAAAAATTCTGGTCAGATGCAGGGAAATGTATCCCAGGCTCCCGAAGTAAAAAAACCGCTGCGTGAAAAATGAAAGCCCAAGTGCTGCGCACACGTAAACAAGTATAAAAGCGGCCAACCGTACACCATCGACGAAAAGTTGTCGCCAATCACCCCACTGCGGCAGACTAATACCACCATCCGTTGCGAACTTTGGAGCCCGCAGGAATCGGTACAAATAACCAAATGCAAATAAATTTGCCACCGGTATAAACATAAGCACGGTACCGAGGGCAATTTTCCACCAGAGTGTATCATCGCTAAACCGCGGAAAAAGGACATTCTTCAAATCTGACCCCCAATTTTTGCCAATTTAATCGTATTTTTTGTAAACGCAACTTCTTTGCACGCATTCGAAGACTATTTACCCGGAAAGACCCCATAAAAATTAATTTTGCCATTGCCGGGAAAAAATTTCCTGCCACCGTCGCCGTGGGTTGGGTTCCATACGCTGGTGGCCCGTGAACTCCGCGAGATCCGGAAGGAAGCAACGGTAGCGAGGCATCCCAGGCGCCGTGGAGTGCCTGACCTTTTGTTTTCGGGCTGTGGCGTAGCCTGGTAGCGCGCTTGCATGGGGTGCAAGAGGTCATGAGTTCGAATCTCATTAGCCCGACCATTATCTGACCGAGTTTAAAAATGTTTGCCCGATATTCCGTGGAATTCCCATCCGGCGATGAGGACTGGATGAAATTGGCTTACAATGCTGCTTTGGATGCCTTTAGCACGAATGAGGTCCCCGTTGGGGCCGTCATTGTTAAGGGAAATCAATTACTGGCCACAACCTGCAATGATGTGCGCGGTAGCGGTAGTGTGCTTGGTCATTGTGAACTCACCGCCATACGTAAGGCTGCATCAATCATTGGCGACTGGCGACTCAGCGATTGCACCCTCTATGTGACTAAAGAACCATGCCCCATGTGCGCCGGAGCTTGCGTAATGTCCCGCATTGGGCGTGTCGTTTTCGCCGTAGGTGATATAAAAATGGGATGTTTGGGCAGCTGCGGATGTGATTTGTCCGCGCACGCTGGATTTAATCATTCCTTCCAATGCTCGTCTGGCGTTTTGGAACCGCCGTGCCGCGAGCTCCTGCAAAAATTTTTCCGACTACGCCGTTCCGGCGAAAATCCGTTCACCTATGTCTGTTAACTTTCATTCATATCACAGAGGGGCGGGTCAATTTGTTCCACGTGCCGCATCAAATATTTTCAGTATGATGGTGTCCGGACGTTTATCGGCAAGACTGCAAATTGCGATTGCCAATGAAGAGATGAGAAACCCGGGAATTATCTCGTAGAGATCAATGGGCATAAATTTTCTCCACAAAAATACCGTAATGCCACCGGCAATAATACCGACCAGAACGCCACGCTCCGTCGTCCGCCACCAAAACAATGAAAATAACAGTGCCGGGCCCAGACACGCGCCAAAGCCAGCCCATGCGTAAGCAACCACATCAAGGATGAGGCTTTCCGGATTTTGGGCAAAAAAAACGGCTAATAGGGAAACCGCAAGAACGGAGCCTCTGCTAATCCATAGCAATTCCTTAGATTTCGCATCCCTGCGGAAAACGGTGGCATAAAGATCTCGCGAAAATGAAGAAGCGGCCACGAGCAATTGGGATGATGCCGTGCTCATGATCGCCGCTAATATTCCCAAGAGAATTAAACTAACGAATAATGGCGAAAACAGACCATTCACCAGAAGGAGAAAAATATTTTCAATGGCCGAACCCTCCAGCTCTGTCGGTAAACAAAAATGTCCTAAAATGCCAACGAGTACGGCCGCTAGCAGAGACCAACTCACCCAATGCATGGCAATTTGTCGCGCCAGTGGGATTTCCCTCGGTGAGCGAACGGCCATGAATCGGACCAAAATATGCGGCTGTCCGAAATAGCCTAACCCCCAGGCCAACATAGAAATAATTTTTATCGGCGATAGGGTGCGGCCGTCCGTTGCCAGCATGGGATTTATGAACTCGCGTCCGGATGAGTATAGCAACTGAATAGTCCTTCCGATACCTCCACAATGGTAAATTGCCGCGATGGGGACTCCGACAACTGCTAAAAACATCATCATTCCTTGGATTGCATCCGTCCAACAAACAGCCGAAAATCCACCGATAAGCGTGTAGGACGCCGTAATTGCGGCTGTTACGCAAACCGCTTGGAAGTAACTGACGGGCAAAATGAGACTGAAAAGTTTTCCGCCGGCGATAAGTCCAGAGGATACGTAAATCACGAAGAAAAAGAAAATAAAAATGGCCGAAAAAACCCTTATGGACTCCGAACGAGAGCTGAAGCGATTTTGGAGAAAATCTGGAATCGTAAGGGCATTGCCGGCGAGTTCCGTATATGCCCGCAAACGATTTGCCACCCAGCGCCAATTTGCGTAGGTCCCCAAAATGAGGCCGATGGCGGTCCAAATGGCGCAACCGCCACACGTATAGGCAAGTCCCGGCAGGCCCATGAGCAACCATCCACTCATATCCGACGCTTCAGCACTCAAAGACGTTACCCATGCGCCCAATCGGCGGCTCCCAAGGATATAATCGGAAACATTTTTGTTTTTGCGGCAGAAATAAATGCCAATTCCAATCATTGTGGCAAAATAAAGCGATAGTGCTAAGAAAAACGAAAAGATGTTAATTGAATCCATATGCAATGAAGCCTATGACTGTGAGCTGCCGCTTGCCGGCGGCAAGGACAAAACCAGATCAGTGCAATGATAGAATGAGGCAAGGCATTACACCCCCTTCCACCGGCGATCAATTTCACTCCTGGGTATTTCAAAATAGATGCGGGAACCATCCAACGCAAAAATGACCATCTCACATGCCATGAGATCGTGCAACAGTTGCATAATTTCGTGCTCCGTTTGCCATTTTTTGGCCGATGCCACGTATCCGGCGGCAGTTTTGGCCAAAAGCTCCATTTGCAAGCCATGCAAATTTGCGCGTTTAAGCACAAGCCAATCATAAAGAAATGCCTCCCCGGAACACTCCCGCATCCAATGGGGAAGCGTGACAATTTCGTAAAAAAGATGCATTTTTTCTCGGAGACCAAATCCAATTCGTGTCAATTCACCGATCATTTCCTCCGTCACTTCAAAGGACTGACGGCGCAGATCCAATGTGAGCGGAATCAGCAGGCGCTGGCCATCCGCTTCCCCCTGCCGAATCAGTATTCGCTCATAGGCAACGCGTTGTGCCGCCCGATGGATATCAAAAAAAACTAAACCCGCCTCCGTGCAAAAAAGGACGCAGCGGTCGTCTATCTTTCCTAAAAATTTCCAATCGACTATGCCCCGACTGCCAGAAACTAATGGAGCGGAATTTTCAGAATGGCAATCACTCATTTGTAAAAATTTATGCGCAATTTGATCTTCATCCGCTGGCAATTCATTTGCGGATGGACTGCGGGCACCCAGTGTCGTTATTTTTTGCAAATCGGCTGCCGCCTCAGAATTACCATCCTCGAAGGAAGCATAGTCTATTTGCTCTTGGCCAAGAGAAGGCAAGATTTTCACAGCCAGGTGCTTACATTGCGGAGCATCTTCGTTCGTTTGAGTGACTGGCGGAATTTCATTAAAATTTACGCCTTTCCATGGAGCAGCACTTTCATGGATATTCAAAGATGCGCTGCGTCGCAGAGCATTTTCAATGGCTTGAGAAATAAATGCTTTCATTTCGGCACAATGGGAAAACCGCACCTCCCGCTTAGCCGGATGGACATTAACGTCCACCTGATCAAAGGGCAGATCTAAAAATAGAAAACAAGGAACGGATTGGGCATAGGGCAGATATTTGCCGTACGCGCCCATAATCCAATTTTTTAGGTCTTTCGAAATAATTACGCGTCGATTGACAAAAAAGACCATATCCCCGCCGCTACACCGCCTTTGCGGATCGAGTACCCAACCGTGCGCATGCCGCCCATTTTCGGTAAAATTAACGGGCGCGAGGGATGACAAAATTTCCAATCCCCAAAACTTTTCAATGCGTCCCTCGGATGATGTTTCGGCACGGACATCCAAAATGGTGCGATCGCCGTGGCGGACGGAAAATTGAACCCATGGAAAATCCAGAGCAAAAAGCCGCACCGTATCAATAATGTGGTTCGCTTCCGTTTGATCACTTTTTAGAAATTTTCTTCGCGCGGGGACGGATTTAAAAAGCTGGGCCACTTCAATATGGGTACCCTTCGGACAAATACACTTTCCCACCTTACGGACATTGCCGTCATCTACGATAATCTCAGTTCCGAGTTCATCTTCGATGCATCGCGTTCGCAAAGTGAATTGCGCAACACTTGCAATCGCCGGAAGCGCCTCTCCGCGAAAGCCAAATGTGCTAATTCTGAACAGATCTTCCGAAGAACGGATCTTACTGGTTGCATGACGCCCAATGGCAAGGACCGCATCCTCCGAGTTCATGGCCATTCCGTTATCTCCAACGGAAATCAAATCCTTCCCGGCCCGGCGGAAGGTCACGGCCACATGTGTGGCGCCAGCGTCCAAACTATTCTCAACCAATTCTTTAACAACGGCTGATGGCCGTTCGATTACTTCACCCGCGCAAACCCGATTAATGACATTTTCAGGAAGACGCTGAATACCCGGCGCCATATTGCTCCGGTTCAAAAAAATAGTGTCATTACGTCAAGAAAAAGAAAACCTATTCCGCATCAACGTAGACAATTTCACTGTTCGCTTCCAAAACCACCTCGACCTCTTCCTTAACCGTCGGCAAGAGGCCATTTGGCGCATACTCAGGAACCATATACATGTAGCCCACGCTATGGATTGTACGCAACCATTCCGTTGTCGAATAACCGTTGCGCTGGAAAATTTGCCGAATGCGTACCACATACTGGTCCAGAGAGCGGCTCTGCAGATTTGCGTGCATCCCCCATATGCTGTGGATTATATCCTTGCGAGAAACGATCACATTTTGCGTTGAAACAAAAAACGACATCAAACCAATCTCCCGCTTCCCAACGGCCTCCCGGTGCTCATTTGGGAATACAATGGACATCGTTGCCGGTTCCACGCGGGCTCCGCAAAAATAGAATGGCTCATCGCGTAACGTTGCATTTTCTGTCAGATTCCAATCTCTACAGGTGGAGGTGCGGCGCAAAATGGCATGTACCCGTGCAGCAAGTTCACGCACGTGTATCGGCTTTTCCAGCACGTCGTCGCCATATTCCAGCGCGTGTAACCGCTCCGCCTGGGACGGCTGATCCAATAGAAATATGGCCGGAATCGTCTGCCCGCCCCTTCGTAGGTTTTCTAAAAATTCCAATCCGGATTCACCCTGAACGGTCTTATTGATCACCAAAATATTCACGAAAGTCTTTGCGAGATAATGATTTGCATCACGAAATGTATGCACCGAATCTGTCTTCAAACCGACGGTTTGAAAATATTTCGCAATCGCATCCGTGGTCTCATTGTCAAGGTCGACAACTAGCACAAGTGGTGCACATGTGTAAAATTTCATTTATTCCCCTGAGCACTTAATTACTAAGAATTCAAGAGAATGAAATATTTACCACAAAGGCAAACATAATTATGCGGCTCTGTAAAATTTTTATTTAAGTTGTTCTTGCATCAGTATTTCCATTTCCTTCCGATTCGAAGCCCGCATTGCATTGTGTCGCAGCAAATATTTGTCCAATAGATTATGCAACAAGGGAATAGCGCACTAATATTGCCGAAAATGATGGCTAAAGAAAAACTGAAGTGTGAACCCGAAATTATACAACGACGGTTTAATATTTAGTTACGAAAATTTTCTAAAATTTTTTAGGGCATAAGAGCACGGTAATTTTTAAAAAATATTAACATTTGTGCATTGACAAATAAACATAGTTAATTCCTAATGTATAACGTATGAGTTTAGCTTCTAGCACTGCATCACAGCATAATTTCATAGAGGCTGGATGGGATATTCGCGTAGACAGTACTTCGCCTGGAGGCCCTTCCCATATGAAAATTTTACGTATTGGAACTCCAACCATTGCGATCCTGAGTAAGCTCGAAAAATACATGGGCTCCGTAACAGCCAAATACGAGCATACACCGTTGTATTTTATATCTGAAAACAATGAATTACAAAAACTTTTATTTGGCCTCGGGGCCATTCGTTGTTTCATGAATTACGAAGGTCTGGGCTGCGCCAAAATTAATTTGTTAAATTACACGTATTTATGTGCCTTTTTCCCGGAAGACAATCAACATGATCGACGCACAAGTGTTGTATATAAATTTACTCCCAATAGTGGTTTATGTAAAGAATTATGGATGAGTCAGCAGATGCCTGGCCAACAAAGAGGCCATGAAGATGAAAGGAAATGGGAAAGCACTTATAGGTATGGCGAATTAGTGATTTCCAAAATTGGCGATGCCAAACTCGAAAATGTTACCACAATTCATAATGAACTCGAGAAAAATCCAAGTTGTATTTATCTAACAAGGGAAGTTTATGCAGGTTTACAAAGGGCATCAATCTGGTTCCTGTGGCTATGTATTTATATTGATGCCAATATTGACGCAAGAGATCATCGAAAAGCACTTTCGCGCGGTGTTTATATGCGTTTATTTACCTGGTTTTCATTTTTACGTGCCGTGCCCCGCCCCCGCATGGTGACTGATCAATCGGGGGTAGTATTTGTCGCCTGTAACATAGTAAACCGTCCTAGTGATTTGCCGCCGACATTGGATTATTTGCACTGTATTTCTACGGCACAACGTCCATTAGAATTGATGCAGATATCGGAAAATTTGCCGTATCCACTTATGCGACAATGTATGCAATCGCATTCCGATGGAGATTGCCAACTACGCGAGGCCTTTGATCGTTTTTTTCCCATCAGTCGCGAGTTAGGGGATGCGGACAATCTTCCAATTACATGGGTAATGAATTCCGAACTTTTTACGCAAAAATGGAAAGAGTTTAAGAGTTTGTATGGAAGCAGTCTTACCCTAGAGGATGTATCCATAATTGAAAAAAATGTGTATGCCGATCAAAATCCATGGAGTAAGCGTAGTATACTTGCATTTTTGGGGGCAGGATTACGGCCTGTGCGCAAACCCGAAAGGTCCCAACCTCCACAGGCATTGCAATCAACTGTTGCAATGCCGCCGCAACAAGCGGCTGCGCCAGTAGTACCAAGTTCGCCACCAGCCTCACCTACGGTAAATGATTCAGATCTAGTGTCTGCTATGGCGAGAGCATTTGATCTCGAAGACGAAACTGCTCGCATTAACGAGGCTCAATCGCTGTTTGGCAATACCGCAGATGATGTAAGAGCAAGAATCATTTCACTTAATGTTGATTCGCCACTAAATGACGATATCGCTGGCATCATAGTTGATTGTATTTTTAATAGAAATTGGACAATTAATGACGTGCGCAACTTTGTTGACAGGGTTGGATATTTAGCCGATATTATTCCAGGCTTTTTGGACGGTGAGTTCTCTACGGATTCTCCGATCATGCAAGAAGGGACCGATGCTGAATCGGTACGGACTGCGGTAATTGAAATAGTGAACTCACTGAAACGCAATTTTTCTAGCGAATCACAACCACGGCAACTTTCCAATGAAATGCTCGAGTCTTCCGATAAACTATGTGACGAAATTTTTACTGCCGTTGTGGATCAAAAAAAGACATACAAAATGTTATTCAGCTTTTTTGCCGGACATTTGGTCCCGAGTTTGGATGTGCCGCCGGCGATGGATGGCGATGCATTGGTTATTCAATCTCCCGTCGTATCTCCTGCTGTATCTTCAGTAGTGGCAGTAGCTCCTCAGCGCTGTAGTGTCCCGGAGGTGCGGCTCAATGCAGTTGACCAAGCAGAACAACTTGGACTCACTCGAATCCATGCACGCGGGGATGGTAATTGCCTTTTCAATGCAGTTGGGATCGCGATCGCGATAGCTGGTAATATTCAAATTCCTAATTTAAATGTGTCTCTGCAGGTTTTGTTGGCAACACTCCGCAATTTGGCACTCGGACAATTTACCGATGCAAGGCCCATTTTAGCCGTGTCCGAATATTTTAAATCGCTTTTTGGAAGCCAGATCAGTGATAATGCCTTGACGCTGTTGATTTCATCGCTGCACCAGGATGATATAGCAGTGTATATTCGCGGAGAAGCAAGGCCAATCCCCCAATCGGCAGGAAATGATCTTGTGCGTTTGTCCGCATTGGAACGTTTTCTGCGCGTAGCATGGGAACAAACGCAAAGCCTAGTCCAATTTTCGCTGCGAGAACGCGTAGGCACATTCCAGCTACCAAGCCAGTTGCCGCCAGCTGTTTCGCATCTTCTCGCTACAATACCACAGAACCCTACTATTGAACAGTATAGACAAATCTATACGCGGAAAAATGGTAAATTTGGCGAAATGGTAGATGTCGCGCTTTTGGCAATATACCTCGGGATTCCGATTTATGTGATTACCCGTGGCGCGGTCGGTATAATTGCATTCGACCCCACTGGCAATTTTATTGAGGCTCCCTCGCTTTCCAATGCGCCAGGAAATGCAATTATTTTGCACAATAATGGCTCATCTGGTGAAATGGTGGCGCATTGGGATTTATATACAAACAACCCCGACATCGAGCCAAGGTGGATAGCCACAACTTAATCCTGCGATGAGGCTTTGCGGTTTGTAAGCGGCAAAGCCGTTCCAGTACGGAAGCCTTCAATTTTAAATCAGCACATCGGATGTCGGTAATACCTTCCTGCGCGTAATGGCGCGGAAAGGTTTTTATCCGTTCAAGCAGATTCCCCACCGTTGTAGCAAAACTTTCCCACCTCTTTAAAAAAAAGCTTCTGAGTAGCTTCTTGCGGCATCGATGCCAAAATATTCTTGAACAAATCTATTGGAAGCCACTCACTCAACTTTAGTCGGCTTTTTGCCATTTGGAAAAAGCGTTGCGGCTTCGGCTTTTTTGGTTTGTAATCGACCAGCAGTGAAGAATAAACATATTGAAGAATTTATTGCGTCGGACGGAGAGAAACTCCTCACGCATCGTTGCAAAACCATTTCCAAGGATTTGCTCCATTTGCCGGGAGCTGATTTTATTGGACGTGTCTGGCAGGCATCCGATCGAACACCCGCCGTTCTCAACAGCATGGCACGGCTCTTCGATGGTGGGCGGCTGGGAGGATCCGGGTATCTTTCCATTCTTCCCGTGGATCAGGGAATTGAGCACACAGCTGGTGCAAGTTTTGCCATCAATCCTCTTTATTTTGACCCGGAAAATATCATTAGACTTGCCATTGAGGGTGGGTGCAATGCCGTTGCTTCCACGCTAGGAGTTCTCGGCACCATGGCCCGGAAGTATTGCTATCGAATTCCATTTGTGGTAAAACTTAATCACAACGAATTACTTACCTATCCGAATAAACACGATCAAATTTATTTTGGCCAGGTGCAGCAGGCTTACGACATGGGTGCTGCGGCCATTGGTGCAACCATCTATTTCGGGGCGCCGGAGTCCATGCGCCAATTGCAGGAGACCAGCGAAGCCTTCCAGCTTGCCCACGAACTCGGCATGGCTACCATTCTCTGGTGCTATTTGCGCAATCCGGACTATGTCCATGGAGGCAAAGATTATCATGTGGCTGCAGATCTCACGGGGCAGGCGAATCACCTCGGATGCACAATTCAGGCGGATATCATCAAGCAAAAGATGCCAGAAAATAATGGTGGATTTAAAGTGGTCAACTTTGCAAAATACGATGTGCGCATGTACACAGAATTAAGCTCCGAACATCCCATTGATCTCACCCGCTACCAGCTGGCTAATTGCTACATGGGCCGCTGTAGCCTTATCAATTCCGGAGGGGCAAGCGGCGCCAACGATTTCAACGACGCCGTGCGAACGGCTATCATTAACAAGCGGGCCGGTGGTGCTGGATTAATCCTTGGACGCAAGGCCTTCCAGCGGCCTATGAAGGAAGGCGTGGAATTGCTACACGCGGTCCAAGATGTCTACTTAAATTCGGAAATTACCGTTGCCTAAGAAGTCCTATTCTTCCTCGACATCCTCATCGTGAATGAGGTCAGTTTTTTCATCACCATCGGTAAAAATGGGCGTTTGGCGCTGTTTTCTGCTTTGGGCTTGGCGGGCACGTTCATGCTCCTCCTGCCCCTTGAGCGCAAATCGAGCAAAGGGCAGCACCGCCAATCGCTTAGCTTCGATGGCTTGCCCTGTCAGCTGGCATACACCGTATGTTCCATCCATAATACGCACTAGTGCGGCATCTACCTCCTTTAGGAGATCCTGCTCAGTAGCAACGAATGTCAGTGCCAATTCCAAATCAACCTGTCGGGCGGCACCATCCGCCGTATATTTGCCCGGCATGCTCAAGCATCCACTGCCATCACCGATGACACCCTGCCCCAAGGCGTCCTTTGCAAGAAATGATACACGCTCCTCCAGTTGATTACGCATTTCAATTAGTTGATCGAAGTGTTTTTTCCACTTTTGTGAAACATCGTCGCGGTTGTAGATGGTGGGAGCCGGTTGCTGCTCACATGGATTAAATCCGAGGATGTCCAAAACGGATGCCGATTTTTTTTCCTTCGTCCCAACCGAATTTATGGTTGTAATCGGCTTAAGTGGAGTGGTCGGTTTATGATGCCGTACCTCCTTCGTTGGCGACGTGCTGCAAGCCGCAACATTCACACATTTTGCCCGATCTTCTAAAAGCTGCCGTATGTCATCGATGGTGAATGGCTTGCAGTCAGCAACTTTTTTTTCATTTTTCCCCTTCATAGATGTGTCTCCATTGTAATGCTGGCCAGCAAAAAAGTACAGTGCCGAGTGAGTTCATGGAGTTTTGACCTTTGCAAGTTAATAAAATACCCCGATAGACAACCTCAAAGATTTATCCGCTCATATGGGCTCATTCGTAATGGTAAAATTAAATGACCAATTAGCTAACGCTCGGTGGAATATTTTGGAAGCTTTACCATACTTGAGCCATTTAAGGGACATGCGAATACGATGCATCAAAGGATTATGAGGCATCGTCCGATGGGGCCCGTGGCACCCTAAAAACAAGTTGCATTTGCTGATCTTCATGGGCACATGGAGACATGTTCGTCGACGAAGTGGAAGTTAAACTCAGGGCCGGGGATGGTGGCGACGGTTGTCTGAGTTTTCGGCGGGAAAAATACATTCCCAAAGGAGGACCTAACGGCGGCGATGGCGGAGACGGTGGTAACGTAATTTTGATTTGCGATTGTAATGTGGGCGATTTGATTGATTACAAATTCAAACCACACGCTCGGGCGCAATCGGGTGGAGCTGGCATGGGATCCCAATGCCACGGAAAAAATGGGCAGGATTGCATCCTGAAAGTTCCCGCGGGAACCATTGTTCACAGCTTGGAAACAGGGAAAGTGATAACGGAGTTGTTAAACCATGATGATCAGGTGGTTTTACTGAAGGGTGGCAGAGGTGGACTCGGAAATGAACATTTCAAGTCAGCAACCAATCAGGCACCCCGTCAAACGATTCCAGGAACACCCGGGGAACAGGGAATTTTTCGCTTTGAAATGAAGTCCATTGCCAAAATTGGCCTGGTTGGATTTCCAAATGCGGGCAAATCGACGCTGACCAATCTGCTTACCGCCACCCGACGCAAGATTGGGCCATATCCATTTACAACACTACACCCCAAGGTCGGGACCATTAATTACGGAGGCGAACGCCAAGCAATTACCATTGCGGACATTCCTGGGCTCATAGAGGGTGCCCACCAGAATCACGGCCTTGGATTCCGCTTTCTTCGGCACATTGAGCGCTGTTCGTTGCTGGCGTTCATATTGGATATGAGTGCCGAAGAAGGGCGATCCCCCATGGACGATTATGCTACCCTTCGGAGGGAATTGGATTGCTACGACCCAAAACTTTTGGGGCGGCCACAGATAATCATCGGCAATAAAATGGATGTGAATGAAGCTAAAAATCGAGCGAAAGAATTTTGCAAAAATTTCCCAACCGCCTCCTTCTTTCCCATTTCCTGCGCGACCGCGGATGGCATTTGCGAGTTGAAGGCGGCATTTTCTTCAATCTTTCACAAGGAGCCCGCACCTCTGCTTGACAGCGATTTCGCAAGTTGTTAAAAATTTTCCGTGAGAAAATGGCTTTTGCATGGGCTGCTACTTTTCCTACTGTTGCCGCCGATGGCCGCCATGGATGAGGTTTATTTTGAAGTTGAGGGGGACATCCCCTTGGATTCGCATGCTGTTTGCGGCGTTCTCGGCAATGGCCTGCATTACTACATCCTCCCCAACCGTGAGCCTCCCGGAAAGGTAAGCATGCGCCTCTTTGTAGGAGTTGGATCGCTAATGGAAACGGATTCCCAACGGGGTCTGGCACACTTCTTGGAGCATATTGCTTTTTGTGGGTCGGAAAGTTTTTCGCAGGGGGACCTCATCGAAGAGCTGCAGCGCATGGGGATGCAATTTGGCCACCACACGAATGCCTACACCGGCTTTGAAGAAACGGTTTACCAATTAGAATTGCCGAAAGGGACACGGCAAATGCTAAAGGATGGCCTTTTGGTATTCAGGGATTATTTGACCGGGCTCAGCATCGAGCCTAAGGAACTTGACCGGGAGCGTGGCGTCATTTTGTCGGAATTTCGCTACACCGATTCCCCGCAATATCGGGACCTGATGGCCAATTATAATTTCCTCTTTGCGGGCAGTATCATTGGAAGGCGCTTTCCGATTGGGTCTGAAAAAGTTGTCAGTGAGATAACCGCTGAGGACATGCGCGATTTCTATAAAAAATTTTACACACCGAATGCCAGCGCCGTGGTAATTATCGGCGATGTGGACCCGCAGATGGTTATCCAGTGCCTCAATCACGTTATGGGGGATATTCCCGAGGGGAGAGGCTCCAGGCCAACGGATATTGGCAAAATTAAGGATTCTGGAATCCGCGCAACCGTTTACCGAGATGAGGAGTTGCCACAGGTAACTGTGTCCATCAACACCGTTGAATCTCTTAAAAATGTGCACGATTCCCAAGAATTGCGGCGGATGGATTTATATACCCGAGTGGCCAATTATGTAATTACCAGACGCCTGGAGCGGCTTTCCCGATTGCCAAATGCGCCATTTTACACGGGCGAAAGCAGTACAAGCTATGGCATGCGTAATGGTGTTCGCATCAATTCCCTAACACTTACCACGGACGGTGAACATGCCCTGGAGGCGATGCGTATAGCGGAAAAAACCTTACGAATGGCCTGGGAGGTGGAATTTCCGGTGTCGGAAGTGGAAAAAGCAAAAGCGGCAATCCTGAAACGCTATGCGGACAAACGAGATCAGGCAGAATCCAGGCGATCTAACCAGCTGGCCAACAAGTGGGTGCGCGCGATTAGCAACAATCGTATCCCAACGGCCCCCGAATGGGACTATGAATTTGCCGAAGAGGTGATAGGTGTAATGACCGCCAATGATGTATGGCAGGTCCATCGAAAGAACTGGGAATCCAAGAATCGCTCGCTTTACGCATCTGGAAATTTGCCACGAAATGTTGGCGAAGCATCCCTGCGCACGGCATATACCAAGTCTCAGCGGGAATTTTCAAAATTTGAAATACCGGTTGTCACAGAAGCATTCGCCTATGAAGATTTTGGCAATCCGGGGAAGATTATCCTCGATTCGCACGACGAGGTTTTAGACCTGTATTGTTACACTTTTGAAAATGGTGTGCGGCTTAATATTAAACCAACGGATTTCGAGACAAAACAAGTGTTAGTGCGCGTGCGTTTCGGTAGCGGATTACTTTCAGAGCCTCGGAAGAAGGAAGGATTATCTAAGTTTGCCGCCTGGTCCTTCGTGGATGGCGGCTTAGGCAAACATAGCTGCGATGATTTGCACGATATTTTCGCCGGCAAAACTTGGGGGGTGCGCTTCGGCGTCGGAGTGGACGCATCCGTGCTGTCAGGGCATACCACACAAGATAATTTGGATGACGAGTTACGACTTCTATCGGCGTATATTCTGGATCCGGCATTCTCCGATGTAGGGGCGCAGGAGGCGCAGAAGGTCATAGCCCAGGTTTATCCGGAAATGGAGCACACCGCGGAAGGCGTTTTGGGTGATGAGGGCCAACAATTTTTGCACAACAATGATCTCCGCTTTGGTTACCCGGACCAAGAGGTGATGGCCTCCTATACCATGGAAGATGTTCGGGAGTGGTTGGCGGAGGAGTTGCGAGACGGGTACATGGAAATCACCATCGTTGGCGATGTTGATGTGAATCATACACTAGAAGGAGTGCGCAATACCTTTGGATCGCTTAAAACACGCAGCGGGAAGCCGGCGCCAATGGATGTTCCACTGGACATGCCCGTGGGCGAAGTTGCCGATTTTACGTTTGAAACCGCCATTCCAAAGGGGCTGGTGCAATACATGTGGCCTACTGGAGATACCTGGGACATAGTCCGCAAGCGAAAGCTGGATCTCTTGGCCGATCTACTACGTGAGCGGGTTCGTGTAAAAATTCGCAAGGAACTTGGCGATAGCTACGCCCCAAATGCAGGCAATTTTGCTAGCCTTACATTCGCCGACTACGGATATCTCTACGTTAATGCACTGGTTGATGTGGAAAAGGTGGATCAAACGGCTGACGTAATTCGCAAAATTGCAGACGAACTGGTGCAATGCGAAATTTCCGACGATGAATTCTGGCGTATAAAGAGGCCGGCACTGACAGAAGTTCGTGAATTGTTGCGCAAAAATAGCTACTGGATATCTGCGATTGATGGCATTCAAGCGTATCCGGACAAGCGGACCTTCATCAAAACGCTGACCTATTTTTATGAGAATGTGCAGCGGCAAGATCTGAATGACGTGCTTAAATATCTCAATAATGATAGGCGCATGCTTATAAAAATCCGACCGCAGTAGATTCATTATCCGTGGGTATTTTAGATGTCATGGGAAGGGTTGACATCGGCAAAAATTGGCCGTTATTGACCCGATGAAATATATCTTTGTGACCGGTGGTGTCGTATCTTCTTTGGGCAAAGGTTTGACGGCGGCAAGCATTGGCGCCCTTTTGGAGTGCAGTGGCCTACGTGTGGCGTTTAAGAAGTTCGACCCATACCTCAACGTGGATCCGGGAACCATGAGTCCATTCCAGCATGGCGAGGTTTATGTGTTGGACGATGGCGCGGAAACGGACCTGGACCTCGGTCACTATGAAAGATTTACACATGCGGAATTAACAAAATTGAGCAGTTGTTCATCCGGAAGAATATATGAAACAATTTTGCGCCGCGAACGAGCTGGAGATTACCTGGGGGGAACTGTTCAAGTTATCCCACACGTGACCGATGAAATTAAATGTCGTTTTACCACATCAGATGCGGATGCAGACGTAACCATCATAGAACTCGGTGGAACGGTGGGCGACATGGAGGGTATGCCATTCTTGGAGGCAATGCGCCAATTCGCACTGGAAATAGGGAGAAGTAACACCATCTTCATTCACGTGGTGTTGCTTCCCTATGTTCGCACCGCGGATGAAATTAAGACGAAGCCGGCACAGCAAAGTGTGGCACTTCTTTTGGGTCTAGGCATACATCCGGATATTCTCGCATGTCGCACGGAGCGGAAAATGACCGATGAAGTTCGAGCAAAATTGAGTTTATTCTGCAATGTCCCCATTCCTGGTGTTATTGAAGAATTGGACGTGGAATCCATTTACGAAGTTCCTGGAATGCTCCATGACGAGGGCGTGCACCATATCGTATTGGAGCATTTTGGGTTGGCTGTGAGAAATTGCGATCTAAGTCCATGGACGGATGTCGTAAAAAAAATTCGGGCCCCTAAAAAACGCGTGCCCATAGCCCTCGTCGGTAAATACGTAGAACACAAAGATGCTTACAAGTCGATACACGAAGCACTTGTCCACGGAGCCATCACCAATGGACTCTCCCTTGAGGTGGTACGTATCGACGGAGAGGTGGCCCAACAGGAGGATATTCGCGGCCTGTTACGGGAATGCTCGGGAATCATCGTCCCGGGAGGTTTTGGAAATCGCGGCATCGAAGGGATACTGCGCGCCATTGGTTACGCACGGGAGCAAAGGCTGCCGTTTTTCGGTATTTGCCTTGGTATGCAATTGGCTGTCATCGAATTTGCGCGTAACGTCGCAAATCTGCGGGAGGCAAATTCCACGGAATTCGATGAAAAGACGCCATACCCAGTCGTATCTCTTTTGGATGAGCAGCGGCGGGCGGTGGACAAGGGAGGCACCATGCGCCTTGGGAGCTATGAGTGTCACGTAGCGCCAAATACACACCTCCAACAAGCCTATGGTTGCGAATTTATCCATGAACGGCATCGGCATCGCTATGAAGTCAATGGTGCCTACCGGAATATTTTTACAGCCCACGGATTATGTATTTCCGGAACCCATGCTAGTGGACTCGTGGAGGCCATCGAACTTCCAAATCATCCCTGGTTTGTTGGCATTCAAGCTCACCCGGAGTTCAAGTCAAAACCACACATGCCGCACCCTCTATTTAAGGAATTTATTCGCGCGGCCGATGTCTACCCTTGCTAAATTTGTATGCAGGGGTTACTTTTGGCAAATCACTATTGCACCTATTCTTGTGGAACAAGGGCGTAACAATGTTGCATATTACCGCATACTGGCTTGCTCAAAATATCAATATCTCTCCCGTGTACTCGGCACATTTCTAAAAGTTTTTCACCGTATGGATGATCCGTTGGAATTTCGAAACCTTCCGGGCCATATGTTGTCAGCTTGCGACTCTCGTAATCCCAATAACGTATTTTGCATTTATACAAACATGCACAGATTAAGTATGGTGACATGCCGACGTTGCCAGCTTTATCTTTCCACAAATTATATGCGGTTTGAATTATGGATCTAGTATACGGCCCCAGAAAAAGGAATAACGAGTCCGGCACACTCGCTATTCCGCCGAAAACTATATTTTTCGGTATTTGGAATATGCTGTCCGCCGAAAATACATTGCGATCAATCATATATCCTATTTGTTCTTGGAGATCGCAAAGTTCGCCCAGATAAGACATTCCAGACATGGATACATCGAATGCTGCCAGTTCATCTTGAGCATTTATAAGCTTTCGTAGTATTTCATCGATCCGGTTACTGCGTCCCACAAGGCGAATGTAAGCACCATTTTCAAAATGCTCCTTGTTTGCTTCGAGCATTTCCTCCCTATCTCCCATCCGCTTGCGTTGTTTCTCTATGGCAAAAAGACACTTCACCATGGGCAAAAGATATGCTAAATATCGAACCTCGTTATCGCCAAAAACCTTTGTACATTTTTCCTGTGCCCCTGATTTACCGGCGAATAAATCATCTGCGGCATCTAAACGTTTGCGGAAATTATCATAATCGAATTTTTTTGGATCAACACCAAGGAACAATAGTGCGAAATTATAAATTTCTTCCTTAAGCTCCTGAAATTTATTTTCGTCACCTTTAAAATGCACCGCCAAGGCGCGATAGGCGCATTGGTTTTCGCTGGGGCTTACATAAATCTCCTTAAGTGACCCGGGAAAAGATACCTTTCGTCCGTCGGCATCACGATAACCGCTATCCGCGGCTGGTGGGGTCGACGCTATTTCCGGGTTTCTAGGTCGGGCGGTTGGCCCAAAGGTGACAGATTTGCTTCCAGCAGTGATTTCCGGCTCTTTCATAGTTGAAGCGAACTCCTCCAATTGTCGTCTGTAGTCTTCTATTTCTTCAAGTTTGCGCTTTTTCGACTCTTCCCTTTCCGGTGTTAAATAATGCCTTTCGTAAAAACCAGAAACCCTGTTCAATATTGCATTGGGCGAGATATTGGGATTTGGCGATAGATCTGGAGGCACGGGCGCTGCGGGCCACCATACTGTGCACCTACCGACCGTTTGTTTATTCGTCGCGGCATCAAGCCTGTCTTCACGAGTTGCTTTCAGCTCGTTTCGAAGACGTTGCAATGATTCATCAGGTGTCGATTCGTCCGACGGCGGTGCAAGGTCCGGCGGGTTCGCTTTCGGGGTTTTCTGCGCATCCTTAGTGCTAAGTGTTTCTTGCTCGGGCGTGGGCTGTTCCGAAATTTCCGCGGCAACGGATTTTTCATCATCATCGCCGCTCGCTTCTATCGTAGTATCAAAATTAACGGTGCTCACCGGCAACGGCTGATTTGCCGCCAATTCCCGGCGCATGTTGCGCCATAGGAAAATAACCGGCTGATGATGTAAGCAATCGATGAAAAGGCAGTAAAGAATATAAAACAAATATGGAATAATTAAGACCGCGGACAGGAATATGGTAATATCGGCAAATATTGCAAAGAACGAAATTTGCGTTCGGCAGGCCATAAGTTGGCAAAATGTTTTTGTCTCTGGAATGCTCTGTGGTGTATCGGACGGGGATATGGCTTGTAAAAACATATAATACAAATATATGAGCAAATTATTGCAGTTATGTCGATGAATTATAGCAACTGGATTGACCGGCTTATTTTAAGCGCTGGGACATGTGGCGGATCCGGGTATTGGTATTTCCCGCCGGGAACAACCGCTTCATTCCTTGGAACAATTTTATACTTGATTACTTTTCAAGCTATGGCGCCGATGGCATTCGTTTTAAATTACGTTCCCTGCGTGTGTGGAAGTATTTGGATATTAAGCCAGTGTGAGCGCATTTTACACCAAAAGGACCCACGAGTGGCCAATCTGGATGAACTTGTTGCCATCCCACTTTGCTTTTGGCCAGCGGAGTTCATTTTGTCAAAATTTCCACATTCATCAATCAATTCATATGTATGGTACGCCCAGGGATTTTTATTGTTCCGATTATTCGATATCCTGAAGCCATTTGGCATAAAAAAATTGGAATCCCTTCCGGGAGGGCTGGGAATTGTGATGGATGACCTTGCCGCGGCTTTGGCGACCGCTGCATGTCTCACGGCGTTCGGCTTCCTGATTTAGCCGGACGCGCCGGTCCTTTACTTCTGAAAAAATTTTCCAACTATTATTGCATGGTGCGACGTAACTTAATAATTTTGAGCCTGCTGGGCGCGGTCATTGTCATGGGAATCTTTGTTCAAAAGATGCATAAATTGTTTCTCCCAGATGCGAATGTACCTCAATCCGAAGGCGTTGTCCAATCGGCGGATCACGTTGCCGATAATGACCCTCCATTAGAATGGCAACCTCCGGAGCGAGGATGGAATCTTTTCACTCCGCCGGAGCCGATTGCGTCAACGCAGTATCCGGTTACGGCAAAAAAAGATAGAGAAACGTCGCCGCATCTTTCCATGGAAGGATACATTGCCACGGATGACGCACTCGCATATATTATAGTGGGAAATACGACTTCCGGCCGATCACATCGGATGGCGCGCGGGGAGCTTATTCCCAACACAAATTTCACCGTAGTTGATTTTTACCGCACCGGATCAGATATCACAGCCAAATTGTCCGACGGAGAAATTCAATATTCTATCACTTCTCGCGAACAATGATCCAAAATTTGCGCAATTGTTAGAACAACGAGACTACTTGCAATCACCCCTTAGCATATGCCAATGCTTCTTCCAATGAGACGCAACCATCCGATCATTCTTTCCAAGAATGTCCAGCCGCCGCCATTTCGCGCCATTGGCTTTGAAGCGGTGGCCGACAAAACAGTTGGCCTTGAATTATTGCCAGTTGAAATTTTTTGCGACGGAGATTGAACGCCACCGCCTGGGACGCCACGAGGTACCTTTACATCGGCGGCACCCATAGTGCATCCAGCTCCAATGCCGTTACTCACAGCGGTTTTGCCGTGGACTCGATCCTGCTGCTCTGCTAACATGGCAACAAGCCTATCATTTTCGCTTTTCCTTTTCTCAGTTTCAGCCTCAAGGCATTCTATCTCGGCCCTAAGCCGTTCTTGCTCAGCCATAAACAGTTTTCTCTGCTCCTTGAGCCTGGCGGCCTCTGCCTCATAAAATAAAGTTTGGTCGGATATATCTTGTGGCTCACTTTCATTTTTCGCCCCACGGGCGACATCATCCGCGACTCCGTAATATCCACCTGCACCATTTGAAAATCTCACACTCATAGTACAACCCCAGGGAAAGCGGCAATAATTTGATTCCTCAAATCAATCTAGATGCACTCGCAATTCTATTCACTGGTCCGCACGCGAGACTGGCCCATCTGAGATGGGCACATCATCTCTACCTCTTCTGTGATCAGGCACAGCAGCCCGCATCTCTGCAATTTGACAATCCACAGCAGTTTGTGCCACCCTGTCTACACCTCCTATGCATGTTCGTAATGCACCCCCTGTCATAGCCATCATTTCATCATCTTCGCGGAAAAACGCACGAAGAAATGCAAGAAATGCAATTGCCTTCGGGACTGACGTTTCGCAATTACTTCTTGTATCATTTGCAAGAGCTGCCACTCCTTGCAGCGTAATTACCTGTCTAACAATATTTAAACACGGTTGTCGCATGTCATCAGGAGTACCGGGTGCGACGGCAAGCGCAAGCCCCGCATTCGCTACACTTTGATATCCAAACACAAGATCGCGTAGTGCATCATTGCGCACCTCGAGATGAGATCCCATCATAAAAGCCTCCTTAAAAAACTCTTGCCTCTGCGTAGCGTCCTCAACCGCGAAGTCAAGCCTTTTTTGATGTAATGGAAAATTTTGTTGAGATCGCAGATGCAGTAGCACGAGCGGATTGAGTCAACCTTGCAAATGTAAACCTCTGGACATGGACAAATTTCCCCTCGGATAATTTATTGAGTCATGAATTCTCGTCTAAGGACGAGGGCCCCTCCGGCGTGAATACCTATTGTTTCAAATAACGCTTTACTGGAAGAAGTTCCGCACCGCGAGGCGGAGACCCATCCGTTGGCAATTGGAAAAGGCGGAGAGCAATCCGAGGTGTATATGTCTTTTTATAGAGCGAAAACAGATAGGGAAAAGCATCCAAAAGCTGCGCGCCCCTAGCCTCTAGAAAATAATGTCAGGCGGAAAATTTTTTGGCGGATGCATCGCCCGTTGGGATCAATTTGGAAAGCATGCATAGCGACATGCCAGATGGCCCCGTCTTTCACTTAATTAAATCGGAATACGGCCACGTCGCCGTCCTTAAAGATATAGTCTTTCCCTTCTAAGCGATATTTTCCGGCGGCGCGCGCCTCATGCGGATTTCCAAATTTTTTCAAATCATCAAAGGCCACCACCTCGGCCCTGATAAATCCCCTTTCGAAGTCACCGTGAATTACGCCGGCGCACTGGGGTGCCTTCATGCCCCGGCGGAAAGTCCATGCGCGAACTTCTTTTTCCCCGGCGGTAAAAAAAGATTCTAATTTGAGTAGTTCATAGGATCTGCGGATTAGATCGGAAACACCGCTATCGCAGGCACCCAATTCAGCCAAATATTGCTCCGCCTCCCCAATGGGCAACCGTCCTAATTCCTCTTCCACGGCGGCACTAACAACGCATATAATTGCCGGTGAATTGTTGTGAACGTGTTCGTAAACTTTTTTCACATGAGAATTAGTTGAGGCATCCGACAACTCATCCTCTGCAACATTGCAGGCGTAAATAACTGGTTTAGAGGAAAGGAGAAACAGTCGATGAAGCAATGGTTCTTCCTCGGGAGCAATGGGGAATGTTCGAGCCGGGTGTCCTCCATCGAAGTGATTCAGTAACCGCTCGCAAATGCCGCATAATTGCATTGCATCCTTATCATTTCCTTTTGCGCGTCGCCGGCCACGCTCCAGTTGTGTTTGCGCGCTCTCCAAATCAGCAAGAATAAGCTCCGTTTGAATAATTTCCAAATCCCGCAGGGCATCTACGGATCCGGCCGAATGAATGATATCTGAATTTTCAAAGCACCGGACAACGTGTACGATGACATCGACTTCTCGGATATGGGCTAAAAATTTATTACCCAATCCCTCTCCACGGCTCGCTCCGGCAACCAATCCAGCGATGTCAAAAAATTCAATGGCGGCTGGAATAACCACCGATGTTTTGGCCATTTCTTTGAGAAATTGTAGTCTTTCATCGGGAACTTCCACGATGCCCACATTGGGCTCAATGGTGCAGAATGGATAATTGCGTGCTTCCGCCTTCCGCGTCCGCGTCAGCGCGTTGAAAAGGGTGCTTTTGCCAACATTGGGAAGGCCCACGAT
Organism: Puniceicoccales bacterium; assembly: GCA_031268795.1. Taxonomy (GTDB): domain Bacteria; phylum Verrucomicrobiota; class Verrucomicrobiia; order Opitutales; family JAIRLM01; genus JAIRLM01. The sequence continues at coordinate 156,682 of JAIRWT010000008.1, read as the reverse complement.
GCCAACTTTCATTCGCATTTCCTAAGGTAATGCGTGCCCGTTGACAAGTTGTTTAACCGAACGGAAAAATGCAAAGCGCATCAAAAACTCTGGCTTTTTATTTCTTAACAGCAACAATCCTAAGTTGTTTTTTCGAAAAATAATATATATGCAATTTCTCCACTGGTCCCACCTCCGTAAAGGGTTTCGATTTCGGAGTCTAAAACCTGGCGGGTGGAGCTATCGTTAAATTCAATCCACGTATCGCCGATTTTTGCATATGACACATAATGCCCGCCATTGCACGTTCCGATATGAGAGATAATAGACGATAATTTGTACTGCACATTACCGGTGACCGATGCATTAAATTGACTGAGATCCAATTTGCTGGGAAATTCAAATCTATTATTATTTCTTGTAGCTGCTGAATTTTCATAGTTAAATCTCACTATTTGAAACATCAATGTTCTAGGACTCGATAAAAGCTTTGTCTCTTTATTAACAAGACCCAGACCTCCGTATTGTACATTTTCATGCTTCATTGCCTCCAATGCGGCCGGAAGATTTCCATTTTGCGGGTCAACATTTAGAAACAAACAAGACTCGAGACCGCCCAATGGAAATGATTCTTCATCAAGCCATCCATCAATAATCCGTCGCCCGAAGGCTTGGCATGAAGAATTAAAACCAAAATCCACGGCAACATTGGTACTTGTTTTTCCATCAGGTCGATAAATGTTTGCGCGAAGAAGAACATCCCTTTGGGCGATGGTTATGACTGAATCGGCAATCGCCGCATCCACAAGATCGTTTGCTTTGCGTTGCGGCAACTCGTTCAACTGCACTTCAATTTTATTTAAAAGAGTGCTGATAAATTCATGGGCATCGCATTGTTCGCTCGCACTATGTTCCCACATGCCACTTCTATCTATGGTCGACAAAAAGTTTTCCGCCAATTCCTGTTTACATGGTTGCGGTAGACCATCTTCAATTGTTGGGTTATCTAAATATGCAAAAATTTCACCAAGGATGCGGATGGCATCGAATTCGCTATTGTCACCGAATAACTTGGCTAATACGCGAATGGTATCGGAAAAGTGGTCGCATCGATGCAGGGCTTGAATGGAGGAATTCAAATAGCACGTTGCACCAAGATTTGGGATCCCGGCGCCAATTTTTGATATTGGCGTTGGCTCAGCTGCTGGGCTGGGTTCCGGTGATGCAACCGGCGGCGGATCCAGTGGTAAAGGCTCCGCCCTTTGAGTTGGTAAGCAATTTTCGCCTGAACGATGGCGAATTCTATAACAGATGATGCATGCACAAATAATGGCAAGCCCTGCGAGAAAAATGATAATGCAGGCCCGCGCCATTGGAATGTTTTTCCATAAAGCGAAGCGTATGCATTTGATGCCAAAGAGCTGACGCAATCCAAAATTTCCATGGATTTCTAATGCTGGTGTTGCGATGGAAATCCAAGGATTTGGAAAAACACGCCTCATAGTAATTTATAAAAGAGATCATATTTAGTGAAATTTATCAAGAGACAAATTTATCAACCATGGCAGTCCCGACTTCATGGAGACGTCCAAGCTCGAACCACCAAAATGGAATAAATTCGGAAGAAACTGTTTACATTTATGGGGCCATGTGTCGGAAATTTATTGCGGTCACTATTGTACATCGCGAGATATGGGATAGTGGAGGGATGGCAGAGCGGTCGATTGCGTCGGTCTTGAAAACCGAAGTACCCATCGGGTACCGGGGGTTCGAATCCCTCTCCCTCCGCCAGAGTACATTTGCGAGCCATGCTATGACGACCGTCGAATGCAAAGCGGGTGCCTCCTTTGAAATGTGCGATAGAATTAACGCAGACTTGACATGTGGGTGAAATTTTTCCCAGCATACCGTATTAGATGGCAATTTATTCCATACCCAGAGGTGTGAGCCGTCATTTATTGGACTTTCTTTTTCCGAGGGTTTGCATCGGTTGCAGGGCCCCACTGGTTAAAAAAAGTGCATATTGCTACATTTGCGACGACTGTTTGCGAAAAATTGACTGGATTCGTTATCATTTTTGTCCACGTTGCGGAACTCCCGATGTTGAAAATGGTTCCGCTTGCGATGAATGCGGAAGAAAAGCTTTTTCATTTCGCCGCAACCGGTCGATTTATGTCTATTCGGGCCTTGGTCGGCAAATTATTCATGAGTTGAAATACCGCAATGGTCGGCATTTACTACCGGACATCGCGCATATGGTAAGTGAGGCTGGTTTAGACCTACGTGACACGGTACTCGTTCCGGTTCCGCTGCACTGGTGTCGACGATGGTCACGCGGATTTAATCAGAGTGAACTCATATGTGATCATTTGGCAAAAATTTACGATTGCGAAGTTTGCCAACTGCTTCATCGAAGTCGGCACACGCGGAGGCAATTTGGACTTGGATTTCGCGAGCGGTGGAAAAATGTGAGCAATGCAATTCAAGTACACGAGCGAATTCTTGCCAGGACGAAGCTTGCTAAAAATCGTAAAATCACATTAGTTGACGATATATTTACCTCGGGTGCAACGATTGAAGCATGCGCAAAAGTGTTAGTTATGGCCGGATTTGAACACGTGGAAGCGCTAACGCTCGCCCGGGCCTAGGGAAAAATAGATGGCTCTTTTTGGAAAACCAAAATATTCGACGGTAACCGCCGTAAAGAAAAGGGAAATTCCTCCTGATGTGTTCACAAAGTGCCCAGTTAGCGGAGAAGTTGTCTACACAAAAGAACTTGAAAACAATTTTAAAGTAGTGCCAAAAAGTGGATATCACTTCCAGTTAACGGCCCATGAACGAATCAAACTTCTACTGGATGGAAATTCGTTTGAGGAGCGCGATATTGATTTGGAAGGCAAGGATGCTTTATCCTTTAATGGGTATCCAACAAAACTTTTGGAAAATCGTCAAAAAACCGGGTTAACCGAAGCGGTGATTACTGGAGTTGGCCGCATGGGTGGTGTGATACTTTCCGTCGCAGTGATGGATTTTCGCTTCATGGGTGCAAGCATGGGGTGTGCCGTCGGAGAAAAAATTACGCGGGCCGTGGAACGGGCAACCGAACTGGAAAGTCCCCTCGTTATTGTTTGCGCCTCCGGCGGCGCGCGCATGCAAGAAGGTATTTTAAGCCTTATGCAGATGGCAAAAGTAAGTGCTGCTCTGGCCCGTCTGGCCAGCATCGCACAACCGTACATTGCCATTTTAACGGATCCGACCATGGCAGGCGTCATTGCAAGTTTTGCTTCACTGGGCGACATTATCATTGCCGAACCCGGGGCGCGCATTGGTTTTGCCGGTGCGCGAGTTATCAGGGAAACAACCAATCAGGAGCTTCCGCCCGGATTTCAAACGGCCGAGTTTTTGCTGGCACATGGTTTTCTGGATCAGATTGTTCACAGAAGCCAAATGCGACGATGTGTCATAAATTTCCTCAAGGCATTCAATGGGCGATCAAAGCTCAAATTGGTACCCCGGCAGGACATTCTCAACTAAAGAAGGTCCACGGCATCCATGTCCCAAAAATACTTCACCTCCTTCGATTGGGGCATTTCCTCATATATTTCACGTAGTTTTCCCGTGAGGAAAATCGGATTTTCAGTGAAATACCACAGGCAATGGCACTCGTCGCCCTTATGCGGTTGCAGTTTCCGTGGGCCGTTTAATTGAAAGCTTTCATCGCTCCTTTTTGCTTTTTTCATCTTTGCTCTCAAAAGCGTCGCCCACTCATCGGCGAAGCGTTGCACCACCTCGTCCACTTGTCCGAAAAATCGTTGCTGAACAAGATGTCGGTGTGGCGGATATCCCAATATTTTCCGATCGGCGAATTCTCTTTCGTAAAAGGAAGTTGGATCACCACTAATTACAGCATTTAAAATGACGCTCTTTGGATCGCGGGTCTGTAAAATTAGCGGAATGGGTTCCGATTTTTCGACGGGCGCAGCACACATGTGGCAAATCTTGGAAATTGTTTGAAATGTACGTTCGCTTGCACGAAAATCCAAACGATGTAGCTCCTGGTCTATATCCAATATTCCAACCAATCCAATGCGAGGAACGCGAATAAGGTCAATGGCCGCATGGGTTCCGATTACGATATCAATTCTTTCATTTTGCATGGCATCCTGCAGCGCACTAATTTTTTTTGGAGAAGACAGGGTGGAATGATCGCAGCGCAAAATTCGAAATCCATGAAAAATTTGCCGTAAAATTTCCTCAATGCGCTCAATCCCGGTACCGCGGGCGCGCAGGAAAGGAGTATGGCAATTTGGGCAATAAATCGTGTGCCGTTCCACATGGGAGCAGATTGGGCAAAAACGCTGCTTTTGCCCGCGTCGCAGTGCCATTGGCGCACAACATTTTGGGCATGCAAGTTCAAGCGTGCAGCGATGGCAAAAAATGTACTTTCCATAGCCAAGGCGATTGAAAATAAGAATTCCTTGCCTATTATTTTGAATGCAAGTCTTAAGCTCCCTTTCCATGGATGTGGTTATTAGAAATCTATTTTGATCATTTTTTCTTGTGTCGATTATGTGAATATTCCCCATTTCGCCCGGCGTGGGTCCGTTGGACGATATATATTGAAATTTTCCACGCCGACAGGAATGGATCGATTCCATGGACGGCGCCCCACTGCCTAGTATGCAAAGCCCCTGATTTAACCACCCGCGACATACGGCACAGTCGCGCAGGTGAAAGCGGGGCATCTTTTCCCGCTTATAGGAAGTATCCTCTTCGTTATCGGCGATTATCAGCCGCGGAACCGCGATTGGCAAAAACACTGCGGCTGGCGTCCCTATGGCGATGAATGGCCCATTTCCGTCAATTAATGTATTCCAAATTGTTGCCCGATCTCCAGAAGTCAGGCGGCCGTGCCAGAGGAAACAATTGATCGCCAGATGGTGTTCCATTTGTTTTGCAAGCCGCTCCACTTTTGAAATTTCCGGTGCTAGAATGAGAACATTTTTCCCGGAATTAACGGCAGCGGCGGCTACCGCAGCATAAATTTCTGCCCTCTTGTAAAAATTCCACTCATGCAGTAAAAATGTGCGAAATTTCCCTGAATGCATGTTTGAGACTAGATCCCTGGCTAAAGCATTGTCATTCGAATGGTTTTTAAGCGTTATTCTTTCCGTGAGAATGTGCGAATTCTTTCGCTTTTTTCGCATTTCCCGTGGCACAATAACCCCGAGGGTGGATGATAAACTTGTGCCATGGTAGCGGCAAAGCCAGTTGGCAAGGGCCATGAGATCCTGCGGAAGATTATAGATTACTTCTTGAATAGATTTTAATTTCCCGGAGTAGGTTGGCTCTCCGATTTCAGTAACAACACCGGTGGCAAAGCGATTATTTAAAGGAACGCGAACGAGCGTTCCCTCAAAAATGTTGCTCTTTGCCGGGGCTGGAATGGCATAAAATAGTGGTTTCCCAACCGCGTCAAAAAGTTCAACGGTGGCACAGAGCTCTTTCACGGCGGCAGGATCATGGGATTTCGCAATGTAAAATTTTGCTCTAGGCGGCGTACTTTTTAAAAACGAGTACCGCATTGTGCCCGCCGAAACCCATGTTGTCTTTTACGGCAACGCGCACGTCTCGATGGATGGATTTATTTGGCGTGTAGTTTAGGTCACATTGCAGATCGGGGTTTTCATAGTTTATGGTCGGCGGGATAATTCCGGTTTGAACCACCTTGGCACACACGGCAGACTCAAATGCACCGGCAGCACCCAACATGTGCCCCGTTGCGCCCTTTGTAGAGCTAATTGCAATGTCATAGGCGCGTACGCCGAAACATAGTTTATAGGCGTTTGTTTCGCATAGATCATTATAAATCGTTGAGGTTCCATGGGCATTGATGTAGTCCACCGCGTCAATCGAAACATTGCCCTCCGCCAAAGCCGCCCGTATGGCCGCGGAAAGATTGCATCCATCCATTACCGGTGCGGTGATGTGATGCGCGTCGCAATTGGCCGCATAGCCAACAATTTCACAATAAATTCTGGCGCCACGGGCTAGGGCATGTTCAAGGGTTTCCAAAATAAGGATACATGCCCCCTCGCCCATGACAAATCCGTCACGTTTAGCGTCAAACGGTCGGCTGGCACACTCCGGCTGTGCATTGTACGACGTGGAGAGTGCTCGCATGGCGCAAAACCCAGCAAAGCTGAAGGAATTTACGCCGCCCTCCGCTCCCCCGGCCAACATCACATCGGCCTTCCCAAGTCGCAAAAAGTGATAAGCATCCCCCAGGGAGTGGGCACCGGTGGAACAGGCGGAGGTGCAAGAAAAATTAGGCCCCTTTGCACCCACGGCGATGGCCACAACTCCACTGGCCATGTCCACGATGAGCGCGGGAATCATAAAAGGTGATACGCGCCGAGCCCCCTCGTTGTGGAGAATTTTCGATTGCGCATCAATTGTTTGCAACCCACCAATACCGGATCCGATAATGGCTCCAACGCGATAGGCATCCTCCTTAGTCATATCAAGTTGTGCGTCACCGATGGCCATGCGGGCCGCGGCGACGGCAAAATGCACAAATGGGTCATTGCGGCGCACATCCTTGGCATCCAAATATTCGGACGGATCAAAATTGCGCACTTCGCCGGCCACCTGGCATGGGAAAATATTTACATCGATTTTTGTGGCGCGGCGTATGCCACATTCTCCCGCCAGAAGCATTTTCCAGCTGACATCAAATGAATTTCCCAACGGCGTCAGGCCACCAAGTCCTGTGACGACTACACGACTCAGTTTTTCATCCCGCGCTTGGTACATGGCCAATAATCCAAAATAAACGACGAAAAACTAATTCGCCTTTGCGTAAATGTAGTCGACCACATCCTTGATCGTTCGTAACTTGTCAGCATCAGCCTCCGGTATCTCGCCGGCAACTTCGTTGCTGAATTCGCTCTCGAACGCCATTACCAATTCCACAAGATCCAAGGAATCCGCCCCAAGATCCTCGTAGAATGAACTTTCTGGAGTAATTTGTTCCATATTAACATTCAGTTGCTTGACAACAATTTCCTTCACGCGCTTTTCAAGCGTTTCCTTATCCATAAGACTTCCTCCAGGGGAATCCACGGAATCGGCGAAGTGAGTCAAATATTTTTTACGATGTGGGAATTCTCCCAGTCCTAATGCTCAAAAAAATGAACCTAAAGCGAGTATTCCGGGAGACATCTGAGGATATCGTCCGCGGACAGTAGATGTATTTGCATTTGAAATAACCGAATAAATTGCCGTTGCACATGCACCAAATCAGTAAGCGAAAAAACATCAACTATGTCATTAAGTCTGGAAAGGTAATACGGATTTTGAAGAAAAACACATGGGCTCTGCTTGCCAGCGAATGGCAACGGCTGGATCTTCATCCGCCGCATATATCCATCCACGACATATTTAGAAATATTTCGCAAATTAGCCGCCTTCAATTGAATAAGCAAGCGTATTCGATTTTGAAATGCTGCTATTAGAGTGCGGGATTCCCACCCATTCCCAGTCATAGCATCGCGCAACCGTCGCCAATCCCGGCGAAAAAAGGCATCAATGGGTTCAAAGAAGCGATTTTCCGGCCCGGCACACACCAAATCGTCAATGTCTTTTTCTTCCACCGATTGCCCCGGATCGCCGTAGAGTTGCAATTTTTCCAATTCCCCGTCGATAAAGTGAAGATCTTCTCCAGTCTTTTGTAGAAATTTTTTCTTCAGAATGGCTGGAAAATTGAGACGGCGGCGGTTGATTTCCTCGCTTAAAAATGTTTCTCCGGCACTAAATACCTCCTTGAAATCGCATACTTTTAACAATTGCTTAAAAGTTTTCAATCTTCGATCCACGGCGTAACTGGATATAAAAAGATGACAACCTAAACAATTGGCATGCTCCAATAAATTCAACAAATTCATAACAAATGGCTCATCTTGTTCCGATGGTGCCTTTTGGACGAATGTTGGCGACTTTATCCAAACTGCCCGAGGAGCAAAAAGCGGAAGCGTGCGGAGCGCGATTTGCAAGGATTCGCAAATTGACTTCGGCGGAGCACCGCCGTCCAGGATTTCAAAAGAATCCTCACCCGTTACACGGATGATGGATTCGATTTCCCGTTCCACAAGAAATGCGTCATTGCCATAAATAAAATAGACAGCCATGGACCGAATCAGGCGCCGATTTGAAACCTGGTGAAGCGGCCAACGCGGATATTTTCACCAATTTTGGCAATAAATTTGCTGATCAGTTCGCCCACGGTCATATCCGGATCCTTGATAAACGATTGATTGAGGAGGCAAACGGAGGCACAATATTTTTCCATTTTCCCTTTCATAATCGCTTCTATGGCATGTGCCGGTTTCCCAGCCATTTGCTCGGAGGCAATGGCTTGCTCCCTGGCAATAATATCTGCGGGAACATCCTGTGATTGAACATATATGGGGGCTGTAGCGGCAATGTGCATGGCAATGTCGCGAGCCAACGCCTTAAACTGATCGTTTTTTGCCACAAAATCCGTCTCGCAGTTAAGCTGCAAAAGTACGCCAACGCGCCCGCCGGTGTGGATGTAGGACTCGATGAGGCCTTCCGTCGCCGTGCGGTCCGCCTTTTTAGCCGCACTGGCCATGCCCTTTTTCCTTAAAATTTCAACGGCTTTTTCAAAATTTCCATCGCTCTCGGTAAGAGCATGCTTGCAATCCATCAAGCCTGCCCCGGTCAACTCCCTAAGCTCGCCAACTATTTTAGCTGAAATCGCAACCATAATGCCCCCTACTCTCTGGCTCCATCTTCTTCGGCCATTTCAACCGCAGTTTCCGCACTTTCGGAAAGATTGACCTCCGGATCGATGAGCGCTCGCGCCTCCGAATGGGCCGAGGACGCCCGGCTAATTGCCCGCAATTCTCTGGACTCCAAGCCAATGCGCACAGATTCGGCAATTGAATCCACGACAATGCGTATGGACCTGGATGAATCATCATTGCCTGGAATACAAATGTCCACATCGCCTGGATTGGCATTGCTGTCAACGAGGCCAATGGTGAGAATGTTGAGGCGCTTGGCTTCATGGACGGCAATGCCTTCGTGGCGAATATCCACCACAAATAATGCGTCCGGCAATTCCGAAATTTCCCGCAGTCCTTCAAAATTTTTCTGCATACGCGCCATTTCCCGGCGCAGGGCGGCGGCCTCCTTATTGGGCATTTGATCAATTTCTCCCTTTTCCTCCATTTTTAAGAACCGTTTAAATTTTTGTAAGCTGCGATTGACGGTTCGAAAATTTGTTAATGTTCCTCCAAGCCATCGCTGCGCACAAAACGGCATTTCCACACCACGGGCTGCCTCACGAACAATTTCCTGCGCTTGAGGCTTTGTTCCAACGAACCAAATTTTTCCACCATTTGAAACTAATTTTTCAATTGTCTGGCACGCCTTCGCCAGCTGATAAACCGTTTTTTCCAGATTGATAATTGAAATGCCATATCGATTTGTATATATGTACGGCTTTGAACGTGGATTCCAACGTTTCACCTGATGTCCGACATGGACTCCAGCCTGGAATAATTCCTTTGCATTAGGTTGACTCATAATCACAGCTCCGTACCCGAACATTGTTCGAGCCTTGGATATCCCATTTTTGCAGTTAATAAAGATCGACCGCCGACCTTTGAAAGGAAAGTCCACCTTTCGGCGAAAAATTCAAGCCTTTTCCATTACGCAAATGATAAAGCATCATCTAAAGGACAAGTTTCCGACCTCATCGACCGACTGAAATCAGCACATGCGTCGATCCAGCTCCGCCTGGACCGCCGCGGCCATATCATCCAGCACTGCACTAGTTTCAACCATTGCCCGCTTCAAATCTCGCTTAGCAGTCCTATGGAACATGTAGCATTTCATTTTAGGTTCCGTACCGCTCGCACGGATAGCAACCCGGCTACCGCCGGTCAGGTCAAAAATCCAAAATGGGACCTTGGGAATAGCCTTTCCGTCCCCGTCGCGAATATTATCCTTAGAAAAGTCCATGCAGCGGATTATCTTTCGTCCTCCCACATGCGTGAGTGGCTTTTCGGCTATGGATCTCAGGCAGTAATTCATACGATCCATGCCATCCGCACCAGCGCAATGAATATTTAGCAGGCGATCACCGTGGTACCCGTAGCGTTTATAGATTTCATCCAGAAAATCCTGAATCGTCTTTCGCCGCCTTCGTAGCCATGCAAATGCTTCACAAGCCATGAGCGCGGCGGAATGGGAATCCTTATCCCGTGTGCAATCGATGGCCATGTAGCCGCAGCTTTCTTCCGCACCCAGCACCAAGTAGGTGGAATGGGTTAATAACAATTCTCGCCGGTGTGCCTCATCGATGGTCCGATAATCAACGGACATCCCTGTTGCATGCCGGTACGATGCGGTAGCTCCATGCTCATAGTCTTCCAATTTTTCTCCGATCCATTTGAATCCGATGAGCGTGCGGATCATCCGAACCCCAGCCGCTTTGGCAAGTTCATCCAGTAGTGGTGTCGTAACGTAGGAGGCGATGATGGCCGCATGGGATGCCCGCTTCCCGCGCAGCCAACGGGTGTTTTTCATGGCTCGCAGTCGATAGGCGGCGAGTAAAATGGCCGTCTCGTTTCCACTCAAGATTCGCATATGTCCACTGCGATCACGGGCGGCAATGGCCAAACGATCCGCATCCGGATCCGTCGCTAGCGCCAGATCCAGGCGCTTTTGATCCGCCAGTTTTAGCACCAGCGCAAGCGCTTTGCCATCTTCCGGATTTGGTAACTGTACGGTGGAAAAATCAGGATCCATCCTACACTGGGATTCTTCCGCGTGGCAGTGAATGCCAACCCTTTCCAGTAATGGCCCCATTATGGGATATCCCGTGCCATGGAGCGGCGTATACGCAATTTCGATGGGGCATATTTGAAAAATGGATGGATCCACCGCCGAGTCCTGCAGCCGCTGCAGATACATTTCATCCAAACCCGCCGGCAAAATCTGATAACCGCCCGCCGAACTTTGAAGCTGGGACAGAATGACGCACACCTCCTCCGTGGATATGCTTGCATATGCATTCGTAATGCTAGAAGCATGAGGTTCCACCACCTGGGCACCATCGGCAAAATAGGCTTTGAACCCGTTATCCCAGCGCGGATTGTGGCTGGCCGTGATAACAACTCCCGCCGTTGCCCGCAGATGTCGCACGGTAAAACTAAGTTGTGGAGTTGACCGCGGTGCATTAAAAAGCAGTGCATGCCCGCCCAAAACTCTCCAAATACCGGCGGTGATTTCCGCAAAATGGCGCGAAAAATGTCGGCTGTCGTAAGCAATGATCAGCTTGGGGACATCAAAGCGATCATCGCGATTACATAACCAATTTTCGCAGTGCCGATACAATGCAATTGCTGCCCTCGCCACATTAATATCGTTAATGTACGCTGATCCTACCGCCGCACATGTGGGTTGACCGTCCTTGTCTAACTCGCCGGCGGCCGGCCGATTGCCAATAACCCGTCCGCGAATGCCAGCCGTTCCAAACGCCGCGACACAAAAAAACCGGTTGGTAAGCTCCTCCAACTCCCCGCGCGCCAAAAGATCATCAATGGCGCCGGCCGACCAGGATGGCAAGTGCGCTGCTCCCCGCCATTCTTCCAGGAAATCGCACACCGATGGACGCAGTTTCCCCGCCTCAAGCGCTTTTATCAGGTGTTTTTTCCAGGATTCCATGGAAACATTGTAATTCTAATTTTTTTTTTTGCTGCATTTTTTTGCTGAGGAGGCAGATCGATCGCCTTGAAAATTGCCGTAGCATCAATCGGAAAATGTCCGGAATACAGAAACAAAATGTTGGACCATTGAAAATATTCTCTGCCATGCCAAATTTGCGTCTAATGGCACTATAATCGACGTTTTTTCTTTCGCTGCAGAAATTTTTGAGCATAATGCCTGACGTGTGTGCTGATATTCCCTTGGTACGAATGAATAACCAGCAGGATCCCAAGCTGACCGCTAAACAAATGGAGGAGCGGAGTGATGCAGGCCTCATTGCTGGAGGCTTCGTAGGAATGCCTCTCATGGGTGTTATGATCAGTTGCTTGTGCTCCGCTAGCGGGCTAACGGTATCCGGCATTCTATTTGGTGTTGGAATCTCGTTTACAGCCCTCTTTGCCTGCCTAATCGCAGGGAACACGATTGCCAAAAACTGGGATGCCATATTGGGATTTTTGGGAAAACAGCCAACGGCACCGGAAAATTCGCGATGATAAACCTTCAGTGACCGCCAACTGCGCCACGCATACGCAGCTGCCTCCGTTGACCGTCGCTCAATCCTTTGCAGTATGCAGCAATCATCCTCAAATTCCAATTTAAATCGTAAATACCGTTGGTGAGTGTATGTGTTTGCTTGGGATTCATTCGTAAGCCTGGTGCTATCGATTCTAAATGAGCTTGAAAATCTTCGCGAGTAAAAATTGTTCTAATCAGATTTGAATCTGTGCTTTCATTTGGCCAAACACCAAAGCATACCGCGATAATGGGGAAGATGTCATTGGAATAAACAAAGTAACTTCCGTGCGGACACGTCCTCATGGAAAGTAATGTTTTAAAAAATTCGCATACTCTTAGATACGTGTTTATTTCTTTCATTCCGCTGGCAAGATACCTTCCGTCTGTAAAAAATGACTCCATTAGAATAAGCGCCGCGCAAATGTTTGGCAATTGCGTGTAAACCAGTTCGCTTAGTCGAAATGCAGTTATTGTTTCCCTTAAAAGAATACTATACAATAATTCAAAGTCCACGCCGCGAAAACCGCCAATATTTTCAATTGTAATGATATGTTCACCTTCACACATATCCCAATGCACTGGGCCATCAACAATTTTGTATGCGACATAGCCATCCTCGCGCCTTCTGTCATAGTTGACAACTGCATTGGATCGACCATTCGCCGATGCGAGATCAAAAAGCATGATAAGCCAGAACGGGAAAGTTGAATGCTCGAGATGCGGTAAGCACAGAAAAATACCGCGCTCCTTTCCATGATTTGATGAAAATTCGGCAAATTTAGTCCTTAGCAAAAGTAATATATCGATTGAGGGTGGTTCATGTGATTTCATCACAATTAAAGCACTGCTGATGGGAACACCAAATCTGCCCTTGAGAGCATCGTATCCACTTATCATTACTTGCAAATTAGATTCCATGCATCTGAGCTGCTCTATAACACCTGGAAGGACAATATTTTTTTTTAATTTATTACCATGCGCCGATCGCAAAAATGTCTTCAATCATCGCAGATTTTTAAACTTCGGTTGACAAACTTGAGTTTTTAAGTCTGCCCATCAGGGATTTTAAGTGGCCCTTAAATTTCGCATTTTAAGGAATTTTTCAATTTAGCAATTCCCCTAGAGCAATATTCACCTGGGCCGGGTTTGCTTTTCCTCCAGTGACTTTCATCACTTGCCCCTTGAGCGCGTTAATGGCTGCTGTTTTTCCCGCACGGAATTCACCAACGGCCTTTGGATTTTTCCCGATGACCTCCCGGCAAATTGCCATAAGTTCATCTGGATTTTGCGATTGGGTGCATCCAAGTCGCTCAATGATCGTACCCACACCATCGCCCGTGCGAAAAACCTCAACCAGCACGTCCTGTGCAGCCTGTTTGGAAATTTGTCCCCCATCGCTCAGTTTTACCAATTGTGCCAAATCTTTTGGCGAAATACCAAAATCCCCGGGTGGTAATAGATTTTGTGAAAGTTCTCGGAGAAGATCGTTAATGATTAAATTGGCAATTCCACGGGGATTATGGTGAAATATCAGTGTTTGTTCAAAAAATCTACTAAGATTGTAATCGAAGCAGATTACGGAGGTAATCGTGTATGGTAAATCAAATTGTTGCATGAATCTTCGCTGCCGATCAAATGGCGACCCCGGGAGTGTTTTCCGCAATTCTTCAACAAGTTCTGTGTGTATGTGCACGGGCATGAGATCCGGCTCAGGGAAATAACAGTAATCCTGTGCATTTTCCTTGCTGCGCATTCCCTCCGAAATGCCTTGTTCCGCATTCCAGCGGCGCGTCCCCTGTGTCGGAGTTCCGCCAGCTTCAAGGATCTCCCGTTGCCGCCTAATTTCATAGAAAATGGCATTTCGTACGCCGGAGATGGAGTTGAGGTTTTTAAGCTCCGTCCGATTACCGAGTTCCTTGGATCCGACAGGGCGCAGGCTGACATTCACGTCGCAACGCATTTGTCCTTTTTCCATGTTGCAATCGGATATGCAGGCGCTTTCCAAAGACATGCGAATGGAATTCAAACAGGCGGCCGCTTCGTCCGGCGAAAAAATATCCGGCTCTGAAACAATTTCAGCGAGCGGCGTTCCCGCGCGGTTAAAATCAATGAGCGAATAATCCCCGCAATGGGTCAATTTTCCTACGTCTTCTTCCAGATGAATGCGATTGAGTCTCACCGAACGATGGGGTCCCATGATATTTCGCGCCGGCCCCGGCAGCTCAATTTCCACGGATCCGCCCACACAAATTGGGAGTCCCTGCTGGGAAATTTGGTAATTTTTTGGGTTGTCTGGATAAAAATAATTTTTCCGGTCCCACCGGCACAGAGGAGAAATATCACAGTTAAACATAAGCCCCGCGCGGACAGTTTGCCGAATGGCTTCATGGTTGATGACCGGCAGCGCGCCTGGTAGGCCCATGATCACTGGATCCGTGGCCGTATTGGGCACTTCGCCAAATCCACAGCGCGATCCGGAAAATGCCTTTGATTGCGTTTTTAGCTGCACGTGTACTTCCAGGCCGATAACTGCCTCGTATTTTTCCCCATCGCCCATGCCTCCGGGATATGTCACTAACGATGTGTGGCAACGGAAATGTGCCCATCCCATTGCGTCTATTCAGATGGCTGCGGTTGCTTTTTCTCAAAAAAAACGAGCTTCCCGTCTCGCTGCAACGATGAGCGATCGGGCATGATATATGAGCCCGGAGACGATGTTATGTAAAACCCATGAGGCGGCGGCCATAAGAATGTTATGCGCGTATCGCAGAGCTAGGCAGCTTGGAATGATGCTGAATATCGGATACAATACGGTATTGCAGAAAAGGACAAATTTACTATCCCCCAAGGCGCTAAGGGTAGCGCGCAGGCTAGACGAATAGCAGGCGGTGGCAAGCAGTAGCCACATGAAAAATAGCATCTTCCGAATGAGCGGGATTATATCCAGCGAAGCATCCGCCGGCATGAGCGCGGAAATAAGTGGCTGCGGATGAAGGATAAGTATGACGAAGGCAAAGGCTGATTCGATGGCCAAAAAACATAACCAAGATCGTCGACTTTTATGGAGAAGGCTCCAATTCTTTGCCCCATAGGCATTTGCCGATATAACGCCAACGCTTTGGCCAATGCCGTCGACCAAAAACGAAAGGCCAACGAAAATGGTGTGTCCGACGAGAAAAGCCGTGAATTGGTTGCGAGTAACGTTGATGGCCGCCATTTGATACATTAGACTCCAAAGCGTCCAATTGAAGCCGCAGGCGAGTGCATTCGGAAATCCAATGTTCAACATCTCGCAGAAGAGTTTAAAGTCCCAGCACGGCCTTGCCTCCGATGGGTACGAATATCTTTTAGAAAAGAACAAAAAATAAATCGCCAGAATCAATCCAAAAATTTGAGCTATAACCATCCCGACACCGGCGCCAATGATACCCAACCGGGGAAACGGGCCAATGCCATAAACGAGTAAAATGCACAGGATGAGATTGATGACATTGGAGGCAATCGCTACGATGAGCGTATATTTGGTTTTCCCCCGCCCGGCGAAATAGGATGTAATAGCTCCGAAAGTGGCCGTGGGGATGGGAATTGTGATGAGCAGGATGCGCAGGTAAGGCACGCCGAGTTCACGCAAATCCGGTGCAATTACAAACGGTGCCACCCAGGCGGCCAAAACGGCCAGTGGCACAAATAGGGCCAGGCAAAACCAAAGCATCTGCCAAACTGCGCACATCATTTTTTCAGGTGTTCCTGCGCCATTGAAGCGTGCAACCATGACCCGCGAAATCGCAGCGATGTTAAGGCCTGTGTAGTACGCCATTGACCACCATTGCATGGCCGCCGCCTGCGACTGGAACGCCTCCGTCGAAAATCGTGCCAAAACAATCCGGTCGCTCAATACCATTAGTAGGTTGGCCGCAAATGCGATAATGAGAGGCCAGGCGATTGACCAAAGTTCCCGTATGGAACCAGGAGCATGTTTAGTTAATTGCCTATTCATTCAAGCCCTCGCTTATTGCCGGGCGTTTAATATCGAAATGCACATCTTGTCAATGAAATAAATGCTTATATGCCATTTCGTGCGATGCTGCATTTTGGGGGTCGCGCATCCGCTTGTCATATGGAAATAATCCTAATCCGGAGTAGCTACGTTGAATGTGAACATGTGGTACTAAATCCTAGGCAAAAATTTATTGTCTGATGCTCTGCCGAGAGGAGAATGTTGATATAAAAATTGTTATTGGAGTGTTCGCTGAAATTTATCGCATGCATTCCGCCTCAGTCGACTCGACTTTATCCGCCGGACGGACATTGTTGATCAATTTTCATTCGAATGGCAGATTAGTATTGCAAGCCAACGGAAAACATTTAGAAAATTTAACGAGAGAGGTTGCATGAATATGTTGGCTGAAATTACTGGAAATATTACGGGGTCATTGGGTTGCTTTGCCGCGGCATTTAGCGTTGCACTCATCGGAACAAAGGCCACGGATGCGGTCGGAAGAAATCCCGGCGCAGCTTCGAAAATTTTGGTACAGTCCATTCTTGGCATGGCATTGGCAGAAGCTGTTGCATTTTACTCGCTGTTCCTTGCCTAACTGAGGGAATCATCGTGCTAATGGTATCATTTACTTCCATCATTTTTATTGGCTCTGCCACAGGCGAAAGCGGAGGCGTTTTGCAAAGGGTGCTGCGCGATTTTCACGTGGAATGGCCACTGCTCGCCGCGCAAACACTGAATTTTTGCGTTGTGGCTTATTTGCTTTACCGGTTCGCGTTTAAGCCGTTATTGGCTGTGGTTGGCGAACGTCAGCGGAAAATAACGGACGGATTGCAATATGCCGAGGATATGCGTCAGCAGTTGGGCCTCGTGGAGGCCTCGCGCGACAAAACGCTGAAAGAGGCAACCAATGAGGCGCGGGATATTGTCGGTGCGGCACAAAAAAATGCGGAAGCCATCACGCGACTGGAGCATGAAAAATTAACCCGCGAAATGGAGGAGGCGCACGTGCGTGAATTGGAATGCATTCGTGACGAGCGCGCGGCGATGATTGACGCATCCCAAAGGGAGGTTGCTCAAATTGCCGTGGAATTAGCCCGAAAAATTTTAGCAGAACCAAATCACAAAGATGGGCGAAAGTCTTTTACCGGCCGAGCGTGCGAGGAAATTATGCAATGATTCGGGCTAGCATTGCGCGGCGGGCCGCACGAAAAATTGTCCACGACCTAATCCGTTCCACCGATCCACAAGGCGCTTTGGCAGATATGTTTCCACGGGTGCGGAGGCTGTCGGGGCGCAATGGCATCTATTTTCTCAAATTAATCTATGGTGAGTTGGTTCGCTTGCAACCGTACACACAGGATCGGGTGGAGTCTCCAGACGGATTGCATAATAATGCCGTGAAACGGATAGCCTGTAATTTCTCAAAGCACCTTGGTCTTTCCGTTGTTTTGCGAAATGTGCCGAATCCGTCCTTACTCGGCGGTGTGCGTGTGACCATTGGCGATAGACGGTGGGAACGATCCATTCACAGTTGCCTGGAGACATTTGGTAAGGGATAATTCATCTGTATTTAAAAATTCATAAATGCCGTTGCACAGAAAATTTTAACCAGCGGTTGAAAAAATTAGTCGGCGAAGATTTCTCTCGTTTTCGCATCCGGGCCTCCGCCAAAGCGGCAACCGCGGTGGCTCTTGCCGCCATTAACCTTGGATTTTGAATTATGCGATCGGGGTAAGAAGGCTCCACCGAAACAACTTCAACCCAAGTTAAATTCCGCCTTACCGGTGATTGCACGGGCGAAGAATTCCTATGCCTTTTGCCGAATCGGCAAGGCCGTGTGCCTAGGCGCGAACCGATGGCACCCGGCGGAGTTGTTCTATTTTTTTCTTGCCAAAAAATATGAGGCTTGATGCGATTACTTTGCGTGAGGGGATATCCCCGTGGTACTCGTCGTTGGATGAGTTGAACGGAATTGTGGCCCGGGGCTGTAATTCTGGCGTGTAAGCCGCGCCATAAAAGCCATGCGATTTGGTTACTGACGATGGGAACGATAGACAAATTTGCGATTATCGCGGAACATAAATTAAGCGAGAAAGATACCGGTTCGCCGGAGGTGCAGGTGGCCCTTTTGACGGCACGCATTAATCAATTGACGGCACATTTAAAAATGCACAGGAAGGATTTTCACTCCAGGCGTGGCTTGGTTGCCATGGCAAGCCGACGCAGAAGACTTCTTGCCTACGTTAAACGGAATGATGCCGATCGCTATTTAGCGCTCGTCAAGAATTTAGGATTGCGCAAGTAAGATTACTTATTTTTCTGTTTATTATTATTTCCTAAAGAGATGAACGATTATAAATTTTCCCCCGCGTCCGTGCAGATGCACGTTGAATCCATTGCCACACAAGGAATTACCATATCGACGGGGGAGCTAGCGAAGCAGGCAAACGGGGCTATCACCATTCAAATGGGAAATACGGTGGTCCTTGTAACCGCCGTTGCCAACCGCAATATTTCCGCGGACAAGGAATACCTTCCGCTGAGTGTGGAATATCGCGAAAAATTCTGCGCAGCCGGGCGTTTTCCGGGGAATTACACGCGTCGGGAGGGACGGCCCGCGGAAAGGGAGATCCTAATCGCCCGCCTGTGCGATCGCCCGGTGCGTCCACTCTTTCCGAATGGATTTCGCAATGAAACACAGTTGATCGCCCTTTTGTTGGCCACGGATCTCCGAAATGATCCGGATACGCTGGTAATTAACGGCGCGTCCGCTGCATTGTGCTGTTCAGACATTCCTTGGAATGGACCAATTGGCTGTGTACGCATCGGTGAGATTTCGGGAAAATGGGTAGTAAATCCGACGAACGAGCAGCTTTACGAATCAACCCTCGACCTCCTGTACGTGGGAACCGAAAGAGATATGTTGATGATTGAGGGTAGCGCGGATCAAATTTCAGAAGCACACTTTCTGGAAGCATTGATTTTTGCCCAGGAGCAGATTCAACCAATTATCGCAGCTCAGAAATGCCTGACGGAAAAAATCGGGAAGGGCAAACGGCATTTCCCACTCCTCGACATGCGGAAGGATGTTTTTGAGTTTTGTGAAAAAAAATTCTCCAAAAATGTTCGGGCCGCTTTAAAACTTTCGGAAAAATTGGACCGGAGAGAAGCCATCGCAAATTTGCGCGAAAATGCTGAGGCCGTTGCCATTGAAAAGTTTGGCGCAGATCTAGAACCGCACCAAATTACTGTTATTTTTGACGAGCTGGAAAAACAAATTTACCGCAAGGGTATATTGGCCGGTGAATGTCGCTCGGACGACCGGAAAGCGGATGAAATCAGACCAATTCGCAGCGCCACGGGTTTTTTGCCATGCGTGCATGGGAATTCATTGTTTCAACGCGGCGAAACTCAAGCATTGGTGAGCGTCACCCTGGGATCCGGTGGCGATACCCAATCGTTGGACGGAATATCCGGTGGAATTAGTGAAAAATCCTTCATTTTGCATTACAACTTTCCACCGTTTTCCGTAGGGGAAACGGGAAGATTTGGTGCTCCCGGGCGAAGGGAAATTGGCCATGGTGCCCTCGCCGAGCGTTCACTTTTACCGGTTATTCCCGATAAGGACGCATTCCCTTATTCCATCCGAGTGGTTTCGGAAATTTTGGAATCGAACGGATCATCATCCATGGCGACGGTTTGTGGTGGGACGCTCGCGCTTATGGACGCCGGGGTCCCCCTGCTAGCTCCCGTTGCCGGCATTTCCATAGGCCTGATGAGCGAAAGTGATATTGATGGTCAAATCGTGCGCTATCGGCTGTTAACGGATATAACGGGGGCCGAAGATCACTATGGTGAAATGGATTTTAAAATTGCGGGAACGGCCGCTGGGATCACCGGGTTCCAACTGGATCTAAAAATTCCCGGGTTGCCATTTGCCATCGCCAAGGAAGCCGTCCAACGCAGCGCTTCGGCACGCGCTGAAATTATTGCAACCATGGGTACCACGTTGGAGACGCATCGCGCGGAGCTACGACCATGTGCCCCTCGTTGGCAGCAATTTTCAATCTCATCGGGTAAAATTGGTGCACTCATTGGGCCCGGCGGGAAAAACATTAAGCGCATCACTGAAGCTACGGGAGCGCGTATTGACGTTAAAGAGGATAACAGCGGGCAAATTATGATCTTTGCCCCCTCCGTCGAAGCGCTTTCCGCTACAATACGCGAAATTGAATTTTCTTGCGGCGAAATTGAGCCGGGAAAAGTATATTGTGGGATCGTTCGTAGCGTTAAAGATTTTGGAGCATTTGTGGAGTGCTTTCCGGGGCAGGAGGGATTGGTGCATGTTTCCGAATTCGCCAATGTGCACATCGGAAATATGGATGACGTTTGCCGTGTCGGCGATCAAATTATCGTTAAGTGTGTAGGGTTGGACGCAAAGGGACGCATCCGCCTCAGTCGGAAAGCGGTATCTCAAACTACGGGCACTGACCAAGCCTGATGACTTTCCCGCATTCGATCACTAATTCGAATGGATCCAGCAAAGGAGTTGCTTCCGTTATTATTTGCTTTACAACTACATTATTAATTAATTATTTAATGATGGATGACCACCCCAGAGCATGTGGAATTATTTGACCCTTATAAACGAATTCCGCATTATATTGATCATACTGAGATTATGCCAACCCCAATTGCCAACATTTCCCCCGCGGAGATGGCTGGCGCGAAAAGTTGGACAACATGCCTTATCATATTAAAGCGCTGGAAAATTATTTTTATTATCGGTGGCATAACTCTTCTGGCAATGCTTAGCGCATTCGATTTTCTTTTGCCGCCAACTCCATTTTTCATAGTGATTTATGGAATAATTACAACTTCTGCGAGTGCTGGCATTTTCTGGATGTTTCTAGGAAATATGCAAATGCGAACGGAATGGCCGAATCCACCAGCGGCACGTAAACAGACACGTAAATACGCTTTGACAGTTGCGCCGGAAATTAAGAAGAAAATTAATGCGCTCGTATTGCCAGAATTGGAAAGTTTGCCCGAATCGGCCCAAAAGGCCTGCCGCCATTGCGGCATTTTCGATACGGACAGCTATCGCGCATGCATTTTATCCGCATTGGAAAAACCATATTTTCAATCCGACAAAGATTGTTTTGCCGCTGGCATATTCATTAGGTGGCAGCACAATGAGCCTTTACTTATTATTGAAATACTGGATCAACTTTTTAAATGTGGAGAATTTCATTATTTAGATGCCAACAACGCCAAAGAAACCATGCATCCAGTCCTGAGAAGGAGTGAAAGCTCCACATCCCAACTTGTAGTTAGTTCGTTGGCAGCGATTTTCGAGAAAAAACGGCCACAACAGGCGGGGAATTATCATGCTTCCGATACGGCTGAATTACTGTTTTTTAACATTGCCAAGGTTGAAGAGGAACTTAAAAAAGATCCCATTATTAGGAAACATTTAGAAAGTTATTATGTAAGACAAAAAGTTGCGAGTCTAAAAGAGGGTCTTTCGCAAACATATGAAGAGCATCAATGTTACGCCGAGCACAGAGTTGCCGGTCTCTTTTGCCTTAATATTCCAGTTAATGCATTTTTTAAATTGGGCGGCGTACCAAACCCTGTGCGGAAGGCAATTCTTCGTAGCCTTAAAGGATTGCCAGCACATCTCGAATTAGGACGGGACATTCTCGTAGAAGGTCATAGCGAAGGGATGGTGAAGGTAATGTTTAATAAAGATGCACTCCAACCCGTACTGGAAGAAATTGATCCGGGCAAATTCTTAGAAAAATTTCTCGAATTAAAAAAACAACAAGGCTACATGCCCGGTATGCTTATTCCACTTCTCTGCTCATTCGCACTCGAGTCAATAAATCATTCAGTTTCACATGTTGCCAATGCGGTTATCCCGAAAATCGATAGCCTGGATGATGTAAAAGAAGGAGAAGGTATTCCGGCGGTATGGACCAACTGGGCTGATCCGAGCCAAATTCTAATATTTAAACGAAACGGTAAATTCGAGTGGCTAGACAGTAATGGTGAACATGTTAATATGTGTGAGATGCGCCTTTTTGATCCCGAAAAAAATAAATTCACACCCGCCGAATAAATAACAGCAAGTACGCAAAACAAATGGATGCGACTTATGAATAAGAGGGTATGATCGCTATGGAATCGATGTTTGTAGCCCTGTCCACTCCGTGGGGGAGATCCGCGATTGCCATCATTCGATGCAGTGGCTTCGGGTGCTTGTCGCTTTGTGAATCAATTTTTTCTCTAAAACCGGAGCCGCGGCGCACCTATGCAAAAGTCTATAGATCCGCCGATGGATTAATTTTGGACAACGTTATCATGGTTTATTACCGTGCACCAAAATCTTATACAGGGCTGGATATGCTAGAAATTTCTAGCCACGGAAACCCATTGATCATCCAAAAAATTTTGGAGGATTTATGCCATCGTGGATGTCGCCTGGCTGAACCTGGAGAATTTACGAAAACGGCATTTTTTAACGGTAAAATGGATTTGGTTCAGGCAGAGGCGGTTGCCGATGTAATCCATTCTCAAAGTGAATCGGCATTACGCATTGCCAACGGCCAACTGACCGGATCCCTGGGGGTGGAAATCGCCGGCATTTGGGAGCAGCTCGTTCGAATTATGGCCCAGCTGGAGGTGGCCATCGATTTTTCAGAGGATGAGCCATTTGCATTAGACGAGTACCGCATAATGGATGAATTGGGCGCACCGCTGGATCGGCTTTCTCAGTTGGAATCCACCGCCAGGTACCGGCCGATATTGCAGCTTGGCGTACGAACGGTGATTATAGGCCCGCCAAATGTGGGCAAAAGCAGCTTGCTTAACGGACTCCTGGGACAAGAGCGCGCCCTGGTTAGCCCAATTGCCGGGACCACGCGGGATTTTCTGGAGGAATCTATTTCTGTTGGCAAATGGAACTTACGCATTGTGGACACGGCCGGCTTGCATTCGACGGCGAATGATCTGGAACAATTGGGCATGCGACGCAGCAGGGAAAAGCTAGAAATCGCGGATTTTGTGCTCCTCGTTTTTGATGGGTCTCAGGCGCTGCCGAATCTGGATCATTTTGATTGGGAAACCTTTGAACAAAAAAAAGGACTCATTCTCCTCAATAAACGGGATATTTTCACGCTTCCGGATTGGCCGCATATGCCATTGCCTTGGGAGATTATCCCTATTTCCGCCCTAAATCCAAAGGACATCACCGGACTTAAAAATCGCATTTGCCAAGAACTGGAAGCCAAACGTATCGTGCCGGACGATTTGCCATGCGTAGTAAATTTACGCCAAAGCGCGTGCTTACGCGAGGCAATCCACGGCATAGAAATGGCGCAAATATTACTTCAAAAAAAAATAATTCCAGAGCTCGTGGCAGCCGAGCTAAACCTCGTGCTCAAGTCTTTGGAAAAAATTCTCGGGCGTAATGCGAACGAAGATATTTTAAACCAAATATTTTCCCAATTCTGCATTGGAAAGTGATTCCGTGCGTGTCACTGGCCGGCTTCTTCAAAAAGTAGTTGGAGGAATATCTTCATTGCAACATAGCAAGCTTTTTCCCGAATAAGATTCTTTTGCCCACGAAATACGGAAAAATCAACCCGTTGTACGTGTACCTTTTTTGGTGTTTGAAAGGCCATGTGGGCAACTCCAATTTCCGCCACAGGCACGCTATCCCATTGGCTCGCAAATCCGGAAATGGATATCGCATGCGTTGAGGAAAACCTGTCTAATACACTTTTGGCTGCCACGGTAGCGATTTGTACGCTTTCTATTCCATAATTTCGCAGATAAGCGCCCGGGATGCCAAGGACATCCTCATGGGCGGAAATAGAATAGACCACATCCGCGCCCTTAAAAACGATAGATGCTCCGGAATGACTAACAATAAGATCACTCAACATTCCGCCGGTTAGTGACTCGCTGAATGCAAACGAAAATTGTCCACGACGCATGACCGATAGAATGATGTCAATGAGCGAATGGATATCGCCATCACCCTCGTGGGGCCCAACGCGATATTCCGCACCGGACGGAAAGTCCAGAGAGGAAACGATACTGCGGAAGTCCATTTTTAACTTGACCTTCAACGAATACTCCCATGCTATTTTTCTGTCAAAGCGAAAATGCGAGACAATAAATTCCAAAATGGGGGGTGTCATGGTTTCGACTGGAAAAAGTAGGATGGCGTGGCGTGTCGGAGATGGATGGTTAACTCCGTTAATAATCCACCCACTGTCATGAAATGGCAAAAACAAAAAGGGAAAACTGGTTAAAGGACTGTTCGGCCGTAAGGCAAGAATGGCTGCTTAGCTGGTGAGGTTGCCAGGAATGGTAACCCGTCGTGTCGTTTGACGGTCCGCTAGAATGACACGGCGTCGGGCAGCGGGCAACGGCGTGGATGACGCGCTTTCTCCATGTTTCGATTAATGCGCCCGTTTCGTGGAAATTTGCCGTTGGAATTCCACGGAATCAGATACTAAACAACGACTACGCACGTAGATGCGCCATCCGTGGGTTTTTAGGACGTGGGTTCGACTCCCACCACCTCCACCACAACCTTGGTTTCAAAAAAATTGTTATTTTTCTTGCGCCCACATTATTTTCCCGCATGCTTCCTTCGGAAATCCAAAGGAGGAAAATATGGCGATAGATTTAGCTGGTGTTGATGATCCCGTAGTGCGAAAGGCGGGTCCAGATCGACCTTTAGAGATACCCTCGCAAGCCCAAATCGTGGACAAAAAAGATGAAAATAAGGACAAGGGACGGGTGTTTGCGTGCGGAACAAATGGCGCTTCGGATCCCAATACGCCAATGATACAAACATTACAGATGCGAGCGGCACAGCTCGGCCGCATCTGATGACAGCTCTTAACGGTGAAGTACCAAATTGCTTGCAATATAAATATTTCCGAGTAATTTGGTGCATATTTTTCGTATGTCGAGGCATAGAATTATTGAGACACCGCGCCTGCAATTGCGGCCCCTTGAGCTTTCAGATGGCGATCGCATTGTAGAGTTCATGGGCCAAAGGCACGTGACTGATTTCTTACTTTTTTTTTCATATCCCATCAATCCGGACCAGGTGCATGTGTGGCTAAAAAATGTAATTGAGGCTAAGCCCGAGCAGTGTGCATATTGGGGTATCGTTGAAAAATCCCAAAGTATGCTCATAGGGATCATCAGCCTTACCATGGACACATATCACCACAAAACCGAAATGGGCTATTGGTTGGATAGTGATTACTGGAATAATGGCTATATGACGGAGGCCGCATGGCATGCCATTGAATACGTTTTTAGCGAATTGAAGCTCCATCGCATTGATCTAACCCATATGGTTGCGAACGGCCGTTCGCAACGCGTCGCTCAAAAATTGGGATTTCAACTGGAAGGGTGTTGGCGGGAGGGCCATTTTAAGAACGGTAGCTATAAGGATGTGAAAATTTACGGCATGCTTGAAGTTGATTTTTTACGGGCTCGCCGCCTGCGCGAGCAGGAAAAAAATCAAGCCTCGCAGTCCGCGTAAAATGATGCTCTTTCAGCGGCACATTTTTTTGCGGGCGACCCAAGCGTGCATTTTGGCTTGCATATTTTTTGTCGGCGTTCTTTTGGCGGGGAATGCCATCAAGGATTTATTTCGATTTGTCGGCGGCGGACAAATGACTTTCATTTTTTTTCTAAAAGCACTACTAATGCTTCTTCCGTCGGTAGCAGCCCATGCCCTGCCGCTGGGTTTAGTTGCGGGTATTTTGATCGTCATCGGACGAATGTCTTCGCAGAATGAATTTTTGGTTTTACAAGCCTCTGGAGTCTCCATGTTGCCCATTTTTGCGCCAATTCTCCTTTTAGGGTTTTTGGCCGCAGCCTTAGCACTGGGTATCAATTTATTTTACGCGCCTCGGGCAATTCATTTTTACCGCAAAAGTTTACGAAATATGGTCTTTCAAGACCCAATGCGATTCATTCGTCCGAACGAGTTTATTAAAGATTTTTCCGGGTATATTTTATTTATTGGAGGTCAAGCTGGTGCTAAGACCGTAGGAATTCACATCTGGGAACTTAGCGACAGCGGACAAATAAATTTCCATTTGCATGCCGCGGAGGGGGCGTTTTCGAAAGGCGATAACGGACTGCTAATTAAACTTAACAATGGAATTGCAGAATACTATGAAAAAAAAGAATCTTCTACGTTACCGATACTTTATTTCAACGATCTTATTTTAAATCTTTCCGACAACACATCCGCCAATGAGCCAAACTGGATTAAGCCGCTAAAGCATTGTGATTTTTTTGAATTGATGGCTGTTTTAAGGGAAAGTAAGGACGGCAATTCATCCCTGAAATCGCAGCGGATGGGGCAACGAAAATTCATTGCCGCTAATTATATTCTCCAACAACACATCTCTGCAGCGGTGGCCACATTTTTACTTGCGGCCAGTGCAATTCCATTGGGCACTCGCATAAAACAGAAGGAAAGCTTTGCGGGAATCCTAACTGCTCTAACGTTGGTTCTTGGGTACTACCTTTTTACCATCGTCGTTTCCTGGTGGCAAATTAATCCTGATTTCAGAGTTGACCTAATAGCTTGGATACCAACGTTTGCGCTTGCGGCTATTGCAATCCCATCGTTGCTAACGATTGGCACCAGCACGCGATAAAGGACTTTTTAAATTCGAATTTTTACATCACTGAGCAGGACGGAATAAACTTCCGTTTGAACTCAATCCATTGTCTGTCGTTGATCGCCTGTGCGCTGCCGCTTCAGCTCCATGCGCCGCCGATTCAGCTGTTAGCCGCGCCAGCTCAGACTGAACCTCTGCCGCCTGAACCTGCAATTGAGCAAACTGCACCTCCGCAGGCGACTTTATATTGCGAAGAAATTCATATATTTCCCGCAACCAATAAATATGCCTTTCAGGTAACTGCGGCCCATATTTAATTCTATATACTAATAAATCTCTTTGAAGGTTTGTTTTGACACAGTCATTACATCTACAGGTTTCAATAACGATGGACGTCATGAAATCTTGCACTTCAGATGGAGACATCTCGTCCAACAGGGAGCAAGCTTCACTGACAATACTAGCAGTTACTACAATCTTGGCGTCATCACCAGAACCAACCTTTACAAACATACCTTCCGCATCTGAACCACAATTTGGTAAATCTCGATTTTTTCTGAGGTGAGTCACAAATTCCGCAAAATTCGTTAAAAATGCATTAATGCGCGCTCTTTTCTCAGGATCGCTTATTCTCTCGGAATACACCACCGCCCGCTCCAGCGACTTCGATAGAACCGTTGAAGAGGTTGTAAAATCCCCCTCAATCTCATGAATGTCGCACCTTTGAAGTTCTGTAACGCCGCATGTTAGCGATGGCATTTCTGGCGGCTGAACTACTGCAATTGGCTCACTTTGCGACCGCGATGGGACAAGCCGAGGACCGATCGATCTAGCTGGATCAAAGATCAACTCTTGTTCAATGGAGCGGTAGTTGCACTTCGCTCGAAGCCAGAATAGGATAGAAAATTGTTTTAAAAAATTCACAAGAAAATGCCACAAATGATTGATTTTTCCCGTTGAAATACGCCCCCCAGGGCATTTTTGTCAGAAGACAAGTCTGGCGCGACCGGAACCTGCCCACATGGCATTTGCGGCACACACGAAATAGATTGCAACATCCTCACACAGTCAGGGATGCCATCATCATTGTCAAGATAAAAACACTCCAATCGCATAATTTGAAATCCGAGGTTTATGGCAGAGTGTCAAAACATGGGCAGTGAATAGAGCGGGGTTTCTTCCCGTTGATGCTAAAAATTTTAGCGAATTTTTCTCGCAAAATCTGCAACCAACCTTAAATATGTCACCATGTGTTGGTTAATTAGTTAACCCTTCAGATTTACCAACGCTAATATTTCCCATAAGCGAGGAAATTTTCGAGTTTGTTCATCGGAGTTTTTTATAACTTTAGCTTTGGATGAAACCGCGTTGGAGAAATTTCTCCGCTGCTTGCATCGACCATTGCCGCAAAGGCAATCATGGATGCGTTGTCGCCGCAGTATTGGCGAGGTGTGAGCAGTAATGGCAAGTTTCTCCGGGAACAAATGTTCTCCATTTCGCCGCGTAATATACCATTTTGTGATACACCGCCCGAAAATCCGATGCTCCTGGGTCCGAATTCACCGGTTATGTAGTCAACCTTCTTGACCAAAGCATCACAAACGGCCTGCAAATAGCTGGCGCATAAATCCGATTTGCATTGCAAAATTTCATCGGCCTGCATTTTTTGTAGCTGGTACAGCAGTGAGGTTTTAAGCCCGGAAAAGCTAAATTTTCTGGTGCTCGGCGTAAATGCCCGCGGAAAGTTATAAGCTTTCGCATTACCTCCACGAGCCAACTTTTCTATTGGTCCACCTCCCGGGTACGGCAAGCCCAGCATTCTGGCTCCCTTATCCAAAGCCTCGCCAGCGGCATCATCCACTGTTTCTGCAAGTACTTGGATAATAAAACTTTCATTCATGGAAAACAGCAGCGTATTTCCTCCGGATACCAGAAGCCCCAAATGCGGAAAGAAATCTGACCACGGCTGATTTTCCTGCCACATCGGAATGAATGGCGACAATGCATGGCCGCGCAGATGATTAATGCCGAGCAAGGGGCATTCGTAAAAATTTGCTAACTCCCGTGCAACACTCAGCCCGGCATCTAAAGCGCAAGCCAAACCAGGACCATAAGTTATGGCAATCATATCCGGGGCAACAAACGAATCACTTTCACGCCAGCGCTCTATGAGCTTTGGCAACGCAAAACGATGCTCACGACCAGCCAAATCGGGGACAACGCCCCCAAATTGCCGATGAATGGCAATCTGTGAACTTATAAACTCGTGGGTAAATCGCCGCGATTCACCATCCAATACGGCTACAGCGGACTCATCACAGGAACTTTCAATAGCCAAAATCCGCATGGCGTCCTAGGACCCCCACGTACGTTTTTTATGCCGTGATGCGCGGGACTGCTTCCGCCGTTTATGTTTATTCATTTTCAGTCGCCGCTTTTTCTTTAGGTTGCCCATGATGCAAGATCCTTCTCGAGGGAGACACTCTTTCGCTCCCCATTTCGTGTAAAGTTTTTTTTGAACCCTCCCAAGGCGATTCAACCCTTTTGCGCGTGCTGACGACGCTTTCGAAAACTGTCGAATCCATCGCCCTTCGGCGTTGGATTATTGCCAAAAAATCCATGCAACTGCCGAATGCGCGTGGGATGGCGCATTTTTCGTAAAGCCTTAGCCTCTATTTGACGGATGCGCTCCCTGGTCACACTAAACAGCTGTCCCACCTCCTCCAATGTGTGGCTGTAGCCATCTTCCAGCCCAAAGCGCATTGAAAGCACCTTTTGTTCCCTCTCCGAGAGCGAGCCCAAAATTTCGCGAATTTTTTCCCGGAGAAGACTGTTTGCAGCTATGTTGTGGGGGTCGCCGGCGGACTTATCCTCAATGAAATCTCCAAAGCATGAATCTTCGCCATCGCCGACGGGACTTTGAAGGGAAATGGGCTGTTGCGCCATCTTCATTATGCTCTGCACCCGTTCCACGGGCATGCCCATTTCATTGGCCACTTCCTCCGGTGTCGGTTCGTGCCCCAATTCCTGGAGCAACTGCTTTTGCGCCTGCATCACACGGTTGAGTGTCTCGATCATGTGCACGGGAATGCGCACGGTGCGTGCCTGGTCGGCGATGGAACGGGTAATGGCCTGACGAATCCACCAGGTGGCGTAGGTGGAGAATTTATAGCCCCGGCGATATTCAAATTTCTCTACGGCCTTGATGAGACCGATGTTTCCCTCTTGGATAAGATCCAGAAATGATAGACCGCGGTTGATGTATTTTTTTGCAATGCTAATGACTAACCGCAAGTTGGCCGCGACCATTTCCGTCTTTGCGGTGTGAAGAGCCTTCATCTGCTTGCGGAAACGCTGCAAAATGTCAAAAAGTATGGCCGGCTCGGTGTGGTATTCCTTGCGAAAATCAGCCAAATCCTGCTCAATTTGCTTAAGTTCCTGCGGGCGAATTGGCCGTCGTTTGTCCAAATCGAGTAAATCCAAATCCCGTCGGAGGCGACGCAATAGGGACGCTTTGTCGGACAGAAAATCCTCAAAAAGCTTCATTTTAAAACAAAAGCGCTTTAAAATTTGCTTCAATTGCATTTCAAAATTACGGACGCGCAGCGCTAATTTGACCCGCAGTTCCGCATCTGTGGCCGCTTCCAATTCCGTGGCGACCTCCTCAATCTTCTTCAACAGCGTTTCGCTGTCCTGGATGAGGCGTGGAAGAATCTGATAGTATGCCTCACGGCTTTCAATTTTTTTATCGAGGACAATTTGATCAAAACGCTCATCACGAACGCTCAGTTTACGCGCGATGTCCAAAAGATAATTTGCGGTAAACCGGACGGAAAAAAGCTCATCCTGTGCCTTTTGTTCGGCGGATTCGATGCGCTTAGAAATGCTGATTTCCTGGTCCCTGGTAAGGAGGGGAACTTTGCCCATTTGTCGCAGATAGGTGCGGACCGGATCTTCGTTGGCCGTGGCCAATTGATCTTCATAGATACGATTTTCTAACCGCTCCTTATCCTCGCGTTCATGCTGGACAATTTCATCCGAATCAAGAACTTGAATCTCTAGATTTTCTAAAATGTTGATAATGTTCTCAATATCGTTTTCCGAAACCTCTGTCTCCTCTCCGAGGGAGGCGTTGATGTCATCGAATGACACATATCCCTGGTTTTTTGCAAGTTCCACCAGATCCTTGATGCGCTGCCTGGCGGTACCCAACGCGCCATCATCGAGACTTTCATCGCTCGCCCTAGGTGACTTTGCCGATGGCACTTCGTTGGATCTTGCCGCCGTTACAGCTGATTTTAGAGCCTCCCTTGACGCACGAACGGGAGTGGATGATGTTTCCTGGGTATGACGCGGCTCCGAATCGGACATGTTGGGCGTGATTTTGATGGCATTTGGGAAATGGCAAGCTTTAGTTGCGACAGTTAACGAGAAAAAAGAATGTGTAAAGGAGTTAATCCGCTGATGACAAATAAAATACGTTTGTCAATTGTTTTTTCCGCTCCATTCGCTGCGTCATCCTGCGAAGGATTGGTCGATGGGTAAGATTTTAGAGTATTATCCCATTAGCCGGTTAACTACACTACGCATCGGTGGGTGCACCCGCTTTTTCGCTGAAGCGGAATCCGTGGAGGAATTGAAGTCCCTAATTCGGCAGGCCACGAGGAGTGGAATTCCGCACTGCATTATCGGCCGAGGATCTAATTTGCTTGCTTCCGATGAAGGTTACTCCGGCATGTTGTTGCGGCTGAAATCTGGGCAATTGGGCCGTATTGTCAAATTTGACGGACGGCTATCCGTTGAAGCTTCCGTGCCGACGGGACACTTTTGCGCCTTCTGCGCACGCAATGGCATCGGCGATTTTGAATTTTTATGCGGCATTCCGGGAACCATTGGTGGAGCGGTAGTAATGAACGCCGGCGCCCACGGGAAAAGTGTAGGCGATTTCGTGGAATCCGTCCGATTTTTACACAAAAATGGCATTACCATTTCCAATGCGCAACCGCAATTTTCCTATCGCCATTGCCAGCTGGGAGGATTGGACGTGCTACTTTCCGTTATTTTGCATACGGATGGCCCGCCAGTTCCGGATGAGGAAATTCGACGACGGCAGCTTGAACTGCGCCGTTGGAGGAACGATCATCAACCCATTGGCGCTAGCGCGGGAAGCATATTTAAAAATCCGATCGGTCATTCGGCGGGAAAATTAATCGATGATGTTGGACTCAAGGGCTATACGATTGGTGGTGCGCAGATTTCCGAAATGCATGGCAATTTTATTATCAATCAAGGAAATGCAACCTGCAAAGATGTGTTAGCGCTTATTGAACTTATCCGCGGAACCATACGCCAAAAATTCGCCATTGAACTGCAATTGGAAGTTCACTACTTAGGGATCAGTGGGTTCGAAAACATTTGAGATTATAATTTTGTGCGGCGCCGTTAGCCCCGAGCGGGAGGTTTCCATTCGCTCCGGCCATCATGTCGCTAAATTGCTCTCCAAGTACTATCCCATTCAATTGATTGAACTCAATGAAAATAGAATTCCATCGGAATTAAATCCAGAAACCTCACTCATATTTCCAATGATCCATGGAAATTTTGGCGAGGATGGACAACTGCAAGGGTTACTCGACGACGGTGGGTTTATCTACGTTGGAGGCGGGCGGGAAAGCATGGAACTCGCCATCGACAAAAGTTCTGCCAAAAAGCGTGTGTGGAATTGCTGCGTCCCCGTGCTTTCGGAAATTGCATTTTCCGGCGACGAATGGAGTAATTTCACATTTTCTGAGGCATGTAAGCGGTTGGGCAATTCTAAACTCTTTCTTAAGCCTCGCGATAAGGGAAGTAGCATTGGTTGCAGTTGCATTTGCAACGAAGATGATTGGAAATCGCGCGTACAAACCATTGATGCTGGCTTATGGCTACTTGAGCCACTTTGCACGGGAAAAGACTTGACCATCGGCATGTTGCACGGGGAACCATTGGCTATTTTGGAAATCATACCAATGCATGAATTTTTTGATTACGAATCCAAGTATACCCCACATGGGGCGAGGCATATTTGTCCGGCACCCCTTGGAGCACAATTAACGCTGATGATTAAAAATTATGCTCAGAAAATTTTTCATGCCTGCGCATGCCGTGATTGGTGCCGCATTGATTTTTTCATGGCCGACGATGGCAAGATCTATTTTTTAGAGGTAAATACTGTTCCCGGATTTACCAAGGGAAGTCTCTATCCGGAAAGCGCCCTTGGGGCATCCATGGGCCCCGATGAAGTGCTTTGCAAAATCATCGCTCCCGCACTAGATCGCATGATATCACAATGAGTACTAAAGCTTCCAGAAAATCTGCCGCCAGAGCGTCCAAGAAGTCATCCAAAACCGAAGCCAGAAAAACCAGATCTCCGTCAAACAAACGGATAAGTCCGTTTGTTTTTTTTCTATTCATGTCCGGGCTATTTTTTCTCGTCTTTTTATCCATTCGGCCCATTGCCGGACGCGTCGCCGTTTCCCACCGCATACAAAATATTGAATTTTCAACCAATGGATGCCTCGATCGCACGTGGATTTTGAAAGTTCTTCAGCTGCAGAAGGAAATGGAACTCGATGCCGTCGATGTGCAGGCCTGCCGCAATGCCCTCATGCGGGCATCCCAGGTAATTGACGTGGACGTTGAACGCGTTTATCCATGCACGCTACGTGTTCGCATTCGCGAACGTGTGCCCGCTTTCAAAATTCGCCTGCCGGATGGGCGCGGATTTTACCTGTTGGACGGTGATGGCTGTGCATTTGAACAAATTGGCGCAACGAAAGACAAATTGAGCCATATTCCATATATCCTTGGATTGGACATCAATCGCATCTCTCCCGGCAC
Organism: Puniceicoccales bacterium; assembly: GCA_031268795.1. Lineage (GTDB taxonomy): Bacteria > Verrucomicrobiota > Verrucomicrobiia > Opitutales > JAIRLM01 > JAIRLM01. The sequence continues at coordinate 122,836 of JAIRWT010000008.1, read as the reverse complement.
GCGCATTCCATTGACGAAGAATCTATTTAATTTCTGGACCCAGGCACGGCGGTGCTCGCCCGAATTGGTAAAAAAGTGGCGCATGGCCGTTGTCGATGAGCAGGCATATAATTTAATGGGACATTTGCCGTTCATTGAAGTGCGCACCGAGGAAGTCCGCTGCATACTTTTCAAAAATGAATCCATTGCGCCACAGCTGGAAAAATTGGAATACATTCTTAATGATGCACGTAAGCGTCACCAATTGCCGCTGCAGCGGATTGATCTCACCGTTCATGACCGCGCCTACGTAAAACCACTTATTTCCAATCGGCGCCAGCAGACGGGTGACGTCTAGTTTTACCACGCAGCACGGCGAGCAAGTGTTATAATTTCTTACATAGCAGAAAAATCCGTAATCACTTTGGGCGAACTTGAATTTCCACCACCTTAAATACGCGAATGACATCACTATGTCGGTATCGATGGAGAGTATGACCTTGGAGAATATTAACGGCAGAACTTTGGTGCTTAGGGATGCACTCGCTAAAATTAGTAGGCTGCCGGAGCCCACGCAGGTGGCATTGGCGCACGGTTACGCAAGCTTGGCCGTAAGGCAACGCGGACAAGGAAATGCGGTACAATTGGCCTTGTCGCAATTATTGTTGGCGGATGAGTTTGAGTGCTATGCAGGACTGATAGGAGTAATATTGCAGTGTGTTAATAATGAGCTGGCGGTTTATAATGATGAGTGTTGCAAGTATCAGGTGGCAGCGGACACAAGGGCCGCCAACGAAGCCTACGATAGGGGTTGTCGCAATGTACGGGTTGGCGGTGGAATATTTACTGGTGGATTGTCCGGCGCCGGAATTGGTTGTGCCGTTGGACTTTTGGGCGGTCCCGTAGGCGTAGCGCTTGGCATTGGAATAGGGGCAGCTGTTGGTGGTACGGGTGGTGGCCTTTTGGCGGATGCAACGACGGCTAAAAAATAAACCGAGCTGGTTCATTGTTTGATTTGTTACATATGAAAATCATCAGGTGGTAGTTTTCTTTTCCCTCCAGAAAGCAATTTTCATATTTCGCTCACATATATAATTGAGATAAAAAGACTGAATTGCGCTTACCGCCATTGGGCCACACGCAAGGAGGATTGCGCCGCCGATCCAATGGAATAGGATCATTTGTGCCGCTGTATCGAAACTGCCACCCGTGAAGATGTAATAACATTTGCTGTATCCAACTGCTGCACATAAACAACTTGCAGCAAGCATGACTGTCGAAATATGCGGGAATACGTTCATCATAAATCTTCGCACCGATGATTCGCGATTAGATATTATTTTATCAAACTTACAAGCCGGGTTAGCCACCGTGAAGACTTGTAACGCGCTCGCGAAATAAGTCAAGTGCGCGCCCTAGAAGCCATCTTTGCAACCGGGGTTTAAAATGCGAAATTTAAGGGCCGCCTAAAATGCCTGATGGGCAGACTCGAAAAACGCAAGTTTATCAACCGAAGCTTAAAAAGCTACGATGATCAAGCTCCAGTTTCCGGAGCCACCATTTGCCGATACAAAAAACGACTTCCGGCGCCAATAATAAGTCCAGCAATGAGCAGTACCAACGACACACCAAGCGGAGCCCAACTCGTCGCACCGGAAAACATTGCATTGGCAAAGAACGTAACCAGCGCACAAATGGACATGACAGCGGAAGCAAATCCTCCATCACCGATTTTAGCTAAAACATGCTGTGACCACGGCTCCGGAGGCGGCATCGCGTCAAAGGCTACGGCTTCCATTTCAACGCCAATGAGACATCGAAAGGTTGTCCTATGACTCCCAACAAGCCTATAATTAATCTCCTTTGCCAAGCTGACATATTTCTCATCCTTGACAAACCATAGCATGCTTGCTCCTGAATGCCCAGCGCCCAAACGCACAACAACAACATCATCGGTTATCTTTTTTAAATTATCTCCTGCTGGAACTGGACCGGCAAAACAGCGGACTCCTTTTGAATTATAATAAACAGCCGCCCCATCATGTCCTTTAAGTGCCGCAGTGAGTTTATCCGTCTGGTAATCATAAGACTCCACGCTGTTTTCAATCCCGCCACATCTGGATTATCTTGGGCGCCTGCTGTTTGAGGAAGCATTACACCTAACATGTGAGAATAAGCGAAAGCATCGCGCTAACAAAGTAGGGTTATATTAAATTTTTTGCGAATGTAAAATTTCGGCGTAAGTTGATTTTCTTTTTGCGCTGCTTCCTTTTGTGCGCAAAAGTATCTCTATGTCATTGGATTTTGATGAATTAAATATAAGATTTTTGCCAGTCCGACCAGGTGGTATTATGGCCAAAAAATTGGGCGATGATTACAAGGGTGGTACCGCATATTATGCGAGAGTGAGAACAAAAAGCTACGATGTTTCTTTTAAGGTGTTGGCTATTCCATATGACGCATTAATGTGTTTTACGGCCGTAACAGCTTTGCTGTGCCAAATTAGGGAGTCTTGCGGCAGTTTAGCAATGGTACGCGAGGACGAGATTACGTATTTTGAGCTTATTGCTAAGGGCGAGGTAAAATCGCAAATCTAGGGCATGTTACGTATTAGTAAAGCGCCTCGGCAACGAGGCAAAGTATATCAATCCAAGTAAATGATGTCCGTTTTGACAAAAAGCGAGAATACGTGTTCATAGTCTTTTAATCTGCGAAACATTGAGGACGGTTAAATTGTCGCAAGTGCCGTGCCCTAACGCCCAATTCTACGGATAACCTGTTCCGATATACATTCAAACCAGTGTCCGCGGTTCTCGTAATTTTGAAATCGATCAAAGCTTGAAAATCCGGGACTCAGTAAAATGGCGCATTTTTTTTGCGCATGGGCATTAACGCAGGCATAAATTTGCTCAATTAGAGCTCCGTCATCTTGGCAATGGCGTACTTTCGACAATGGAAAACTCGTCAAAAAAAATCCTCCAACCTCTCCCATAACCAGTACCATATCGGAAGCATCAACAACGTGTCGAAAGTTTTTCATAGGCTCCCCTTTTGATCTGCCACAGGTGATCCAAACGAGATGATCGCAAAATTTTTTCACATGTGCAATAGCTGCCCTTACCGCGGCAGAATTCGTAGCCTTGGAATCATTCCAAAAGGTCAAATTTCCAGCCGTTCCACAGACATGCAATCGATGGGGTGGAAAATGAAAATCTTTCAACAGATGCGGATCAATCGGCTGATTGGGGATGATTTTTTCAAGCAACGCACGGATAAGGAGGAAATTGCACATTTGATGCGCACACGAAAGTACGGTTTCGGGTATTTTCTCATCCCGAACAGTAAAAATTCGATCCAGCGAAAGATTCCCGGCGAATGGCCAGCGAAACACGGACGCATTAACTATCGCGGCCTCGCGGACCCGTCGCATCAGATTCCACTTGGCCCAAAAGTAATCCTCCAAAGTTCCATGCACATCCATGTGGTTATGGGAAAAATTGGTCCACAGGCCATAGTCCGGATGAAAAATTGTTAAATCTTGTGCCTGGAACGAGCTGACCTCGCAAATATTCCACATTTCCGGGTTTCCGTTAAATTGCCGTATGCGAGAAATGGGCGGAATTCCTATGTTCCCCGTTAGCAGCGACGGGATATGGAATTTTTTTAAAATGTGGTGGAGCATCTCCGCCGTGGATGTTTTCCCATTTGTCCCCGTTACGGCAATGGTCCGATTTTCGTAAAAATTTTGCGCAAAATCCAAATCGTTCATACAAAAAATACCAGCCCGTCTGGCTTCGCGCAAAAACGGCGAATTGATGGCGCCAGGACTATAAACTATATATGTGCAATCACTTAACTCACAATTTGGACTATGTTCGTCATCGAAGGAGCATGTATGGATATCGCATTCATGGCAAAACTGAGCAACAGCTCGACCGGTTACACCCGATCCAATGATACCAATTCGCGTCGGCTTTGATTTCAAAAATTGGTTTTTGCTCGTATTTATCATTTGTCGCGACATGGAAAGAATATCCACAGTGGACGGCCAATGACAGCGGCCTTTGGAATTGACCCAAAAAAACGGCTATCGTAGCTATTGGCTGAATTATCCCCCATAACAAAAAAATGTCCGTCCGGGACCGTGGAACTTTTCCCGTTCAGCAAACCATAGGGAAAATATTCGCCTTTTTCATTATTTTTTTCCATCGCCCGAGAATCGTTAGCCAAAATTTCGTCCCGCAAAAGTTTTCCGTCGCGGATGGATAAGATATCGCCCGGCCAGCCAACCAGGCGTTTAATATAATAACGATTGTCCCTTTTCAGTCCAGCAATTTGCCATGCGGCGAATATAACGGCGTCGCCCCGCTTCGGCGGGGAAAAGTGCCGCGACAATCTTTCGACGAATAATATGTCCCCTCTTTGCAGATTAAACGTAATTATCGGAGAATTTGGCATGACGTTAATTCCGGTATCCAAAAAAATTCGCCCTTTGCGATGGACCAGTGGAAATTCATCAAAGGCATTCGCAATTTTCTTCGAAGACACCCGAGGACAAAATTGTGCCATCAAAATACTTTCCAAATCAAATTCCGCCGGAACATCGATATGAATGGGCTCATCATCAACCAATAATTGATAGCGGCGAATCTGTCTTGGAATAAAAAAGCGTGATCGTTTATATGTGCGCTCGAAGAAAACTAATGAATGATGCCTACTTGCTTCCGCGCGACCATTGAGTGGAATAAATACTCGGCCACCGCTTTGCGTTTTTGGTGCATAATGTGTAATACCGCGAATGAAGCTGCCTAAAAAACCGTGATCGCTACCATTGAAAAGTTCCGCAGTCATTCCATGGTATGATGGGAGCATGGAATTCGTTGGAATGGTAAATGTTTGCACGAAAAAAGCGCGAAAACCAACGGCAACGATAATCGCCATTAAAAATGCCTCAACGGCATCCGTCCAATGGCACATGGGGTATATGTTCCCGCCCACGGCAATCAGATGTTCGCGAATTTTTTCCATGCGCTCGGCTGGAATAGAGCGCCAATTTTTTTTTAAAATCGCCACATGGGAGGACAAAATTTCCTCCTGTTCCGCCGGAAGTTGTCCGCGCCGATAGTTGAGGACCCTTTGCGCATGTGAAAGCAAATTTCGCGCCGCAGTGCGTTCTCGTCGTTTTCGCAACCGGGCTAATAAACATTTAAGCACTGACACCATGCTTAAGATGTCCGCCACTTACGGGAAGCACAAATTTAGTCAGGTAGCAATGCGAGTACGATGCTGTTCGCATTCAGCAGTCCGTGGACGATAATTGGCACATGAAGTGATCCCTCTCGCTCGTAAAGGTGCGTAAGAAAAATGCTCAAGAAAAATAATGGAAGGAAAGCGCTCCAGTTCCAATGAAGCAGTGCAAAAATTGCTCCGGTTAATAGTGTGGCAAATATTGGAGATGTTTTCCCTCTAAGAAAGCGATAAATTCCACCTCGAAAAATAAGTTCCTCGCATGCCGGAGCGATGGCAACCGCAGTAAATATGATCGGAACGGCCCAGGCCGAAGGTGGATTATCTTCCAATAGAAGCAAAAGTTCCTGCCGTTCTAGGGAAATGGAAAATCCAATTTGATTGATAAATGTAAGAAACAAAGTCCAAACGGCAGATATGGCAAAGACAAGTGGCGCGAGGTAGAAGTGAGAAAAAGCGGAAACTTTGATCAATTTTCCGAAAGTTATTGGTTTATTACTAAATTTGATGGCGTAATTGAAGACTTTTCGTCGAATAAAAAAAGTCAATAGTGCCAAGAATATTCCCTGATAAATACATTCAACGATATACTCTGTGTGTTTCCCGTCAAATGTTGGCCGCGGAATCAGTCCGAGAACAAACATTCCGGAGAACCACAAAAAGATAATGAAGTTAAAATTTGATGTCTCCCACGCGCCAAGCGGTTGCGCATATTCCGCACGTAACCTATGAGTCCATCGGAAAAAAATACATATGCATCCAATAAATAGCTGGGTGAACATCCACCAAAATTTCCAACCAAGGCACTGCTCGTCCATGCGTGGAAACTAAAGTAACCCATGTCGTATCCGCATGTCCAGCCGGCTTTGACTCACGACAATCAGCAAAATAATAAAAATTTTCGAGAATTATTCAATGTCTGAAAATCAAGTTTTTTGTTGGCAATACGCGAATCGCTGCAAAATAGGCGTTGTGTGTCTCGGACGCACGCGGGAGGATGCTTTTGTGATTTTTCTGCTGATTACGGCATTACTATGGGGATTTTCCTATGGCATCAACGCGGACATAGTTCATTTTGTACCACCACAATGGATGAGTTTTTTCTTCGTCCTCCTTGGTGCGGTGATGTTTTCACCAATGCTTTTTCGCCACGACACGGTCGGAATCCGCGTACAATGCATGACCATTGGAGCCATTCAGCTTGGACTCATGTACCTTTTTTCCCAGTATTCCTACCAATACCTCTCTCCTGGAACTGTCGCCATGCTTAGCACGACAACGGCAATCTATGTCCCCATACTTAATACAATTTTCCAGCGAACATTTTCGGTGAGACAATTTTTTATTGCCCTGCTCTCGCTTGCTTTCACTCGCCTGGCAATGGTTATTGACGGCACGGAACAGTTTCCATGGCTGGGAATTTTATATTCACAACTCTGCAACATCTGCTATGTCTTAGGACAACTACTTTATCGCCGGTTGCATGACCGCTTCCATATGAGGGACAGTTCCGCCATGGCCTGGTTTTATTTGGGCGCATCCATTGCATTGATTCCAACGGTAGCCTTCCGTCCATTGCCCATAGAGATCTTACACTTTCACTGGAAACACGTGGTCGGCGAATTCCTGTTTCTCGGCGTGTTTTGTTGTGGTCTTGGAAATTACCTGTGGAATCTTGGATCGGTGCGGGTAAATTCTGCTGAACTCGCCATTTGCAATAATTTGCCCATTCTTTTTGGTGTAATTCTTGCTATTATCTTCTTTGGAGATCCCTTTGGCGGATGGAAACAGGTGCTTGGCGTAATCGGCACATTGGGATTGCTTTTAGTTGGAGCGCTTTTAGAACGGGAACGATATAGCACACGTGTGGGAAAGGGTGAGGGATGCGAAAAAAAGTCCGTTATAGCGCCATACTGAAGTACCTCGACGGACTGCGATTTTGTCGCTGGCAGATATTCTTTGCCCTTGTTACCGGAGTTATCAACGGTTTTGCCAGTGGATTCGGTATTCCAATTTTACTCAAATATTTGATCGGAAAAGTTTTTTCGCAGGATGACATTGCCACTTGGCTATTACTTTATTATTGTTTTCTTCCATTTGTTCTCATTTTCGTGCGCAGCATTTGCGGGTTTTTAAACACCTATCTTTTGGCTGTTGTCGGCCAGGCTATTTTAAAGTCCATACGTCTTAAAATATTTCAAAAAATTCAGCTTCTGCCATTGGCATTTTTCCATAAAACATCGGCCGGAGATGTCATCTCGCGAGCGGCCAATGATGTAAACACCATTCAATCCTGTTTCGTGAGTATCGCCCACGAAATTTTTCAACGGCCCATAACCCTAATCAGTGGCATAATTGCAGTTATTTTTCTCTGCTTGCGCGTAGCCAATGGCTGGACAATGCTTTTGTTACTTATTTTGATTGGATTGAGTGCCATACCCATTATTTTTTTTGGCCGCCGGGTGTGGGAGTATAACCTGATCGCCCAGGAAAAAATCTCTCATCTTACTTCCCGTCTGACCGTTAATCTTAGTACGGCGCAAGAAGTTCGCGCCTTCGTGATGGAGGACCGGGAAACTCGCAATTATCGACGCAGCAACACTGACTACTCCAAAGCTTATTTGCGCGCCTGCAAGGCTTATTACTGCATCGTTCCTAGCATTGAAACTTGGGCGGCCATTGGCATTGGTGTCGCCGTGTGCCACGGATACCACCTGCACATTCCAGGAGATACCTTCCTAGCCCTTGGAACGGCGCTATTTCTTGTCTACGAACCCGTAAAAAACATCGGAAGACTCTATGGGAATTTGCAATGCTCTTTTTCCGCTTTATTTCGCATTGAATCCTTCTTGGATGAGAAGGAGGTGGATTCCCCGCCGCATAACCCCTCTTCCATACATGATATCCGCGGAGAAATTCACTTCGACGATGTTACATTCTCCTACGATCCAAATCGATCGGTTTTGCAGCATTTTTCGCTGCGTTTGCCAGCCGGTCGCAGCTACGCCCTCGTGGGGCCAAGCGGTGCAGGAAAGACAACGTTGGCAAGTCTTCTGCTGCGATTTTATGAAATTCAGAGTGGCCGCATTTCCGTGGACGGCGTCAATATCAACCATCTCGCAACGGAAGATCTGCGCCGGTGCATTGCCTTCGTGCCTCAGGAACCAACACTGGTTAGTGGGACGGTTTATGAAAATATCCTTTGGGGCCGGCTGGATGCCACACAACAGGACGTGGAAATGGCCATTCGCAATGCCCACGCGGACAAATTCATTAACGCACTTCCGCAGGGACTCCATACGCCAATCGGCGAGGACGGATACTTACTTTCCGGCGGGCAACGGCAGCGCATTGCAATTGCCCGGGCATTTTTGCGAAATGCACCACTTCTGATATTGGACGAAGCCACAAGCGCCCTGGATAGCCAAAGTGAATCCGATCTGCGCGATTCACTAAAATCCCTCTTCAGCGGTCGGACGGTAATAATCATTTCCCATCGCTTCAGTTTGCTTTCATTCGTGGACGAAGTTATTGTTTTGGATGACGGTGCCATTGTTCAGCGTGGAACCCACGGGGAATTGCTGCGCGATGGCGGTCTTTACAAACAGCTCTACATTGCGCACACTCATGGGCATGACCTGTGATCTTTACTACGACAGTCCACTCGGCGCCTTCCCTTGCCCATCAGGGACCCTATTCCGCATTTTCGCACCAAACGCCCGCGAACTTTCCATCCGCCATGGAACCCAACTGGGAAATTCACTCCCGGCACGGGAAGTAGCGGAAAGCCTTTGGGAAGCGCAAACGAATCAAAATCTCGACGGCACTCCATACGTCATTCAAAGCGTTCCCAAGAATGAATTTTCTATTTCCCGGGAAGATTACAGCCACATTTTGGATCCATATGCTCTGGCCTCACTGTCCGCGCGAGGTCCGGGAATTTCCATCGATCGCAGCCGGCTGCCGCAGATCATCGAACGCCATACTTTAATTCCGATGGAAGAACTGGTCATCCTTGAGGGCCATTTATCGGATCTGTTGGGGTTGTGCACGGATAAGTTTGATCGCCCCACCTACGAAATTTTTTGCCGCTGGCTATCCAATCCACGGTCCTATTTGGATCAATTAGGTATCAATGCGCTGGAATTACAGCCACTACAAGAATTCGATAGCCTTGCGGACGTCGAATACCACTGGGGCTACATGCCAGTGAATTATTTCGCGCCAACTCGCGCCTATGCCACAAATAAAGCCAATGGGTCCCAACTCTTTGATTTCGTCGCCGTTGTTCAAGCGTGCCACAAAAAAGGCATTCAGTTCATTTTGGATGTGGTCTATAATCACGTCGGCGAGCCAAATAATTTGCGCATGTTGGGTGGGGATTATTTTTTTCGCACCAATGCGGATGGAACGCTAACCAACTTCAGTGGTTGCGGAAATGACCTCCGTACGGAAGCGCCCATGGCCCGGCGGCTGATTTTAGATAGTCTCAAATACTGGGTGCAAACCTTTGGCGTGGATGGATTTCGCTTCGATTTGGCAGAATTAATCGATTTGGAAACTTTAAAGTGCATCGAGAAAGAATTGCGGGCCATAAAAAAAAGCATTTACCTAATCGCCGAACCGTGGAGTTTCCGCGGACATAGTGCTCTAGATCTTAAACCAACAACATGGAGTTATTGGAATGATGATTTTCGCAATTCCATTCGCAACTACGTATTAGATACTGGCAACCGCGATGCCTTACGCTACTTCCTTGGAGGCTGCACGTCCCACCTAACCAGCGCGCCAATCCAATCCATCAATTATACCGCTTCGCATGATGATTGCGTTTGGATTGATGGTATCACGGAAACATACGCACAGGATGGCCGCTATCCGCGTCCAAACGATCTGCAACGCACACGACTTATGTTTGCCATTCTATTTATGAGCCTCGGCGTTCCCATGCTAAGCGAGGGTCAAGATTTTCTCCGCTCAAAGGGCGGCGTATCTAATACCTACAAGGACGGCGAAAAAAACCGTCTTTCCCCGGAACGCCTGGAACAATTTCAACAATTGCATGCCTACGTAGTACAGTGGATTCGCTTCCGTCGTTCATTGGCTGGAAAGCTCTTGCGGCAAAGGGAAGCCCCATCGGAAGGATTTTTTCAATTCTTTCCGACCGCCGATTCCGAAAGTGCCCTGGGCACACTCTACAATGCGAACGCATCCCAGGAATCGCAACGGTTACTATTTTTAGTCAACCCCGATTTCCATACCGTGCATTTCCCGCTGCCGGATATTCCATGCGGCTCTTTCCAACTCATCGCCGACGGACATCAATTCTATAATGGGAATTCGCTCCAACGTCTCTCGGATCCGCATTCACTAGGACCTCTTTCGTGCCAACTGTGGACCTGCAACACAGATATCAACGCTTTGCAATGAAATCCATGAACTCGCGATTGCTTGCCGTTTTGCTCAAACGATTCACCAACCCTTCCATGGCATCCTCCGGCGACAACCCAACGAATGAACGCCTAAGCAATTGGTTCAGTTGAAGCTCTTTCGCACCAAGGAGCAATTCCTCGCGGCGGGTGCTGGACGCAGGGATGTTGATGGCTGGGAAAATGCGTCTTTCGGCGAGCTTACGATCAAGAATGATCTCACAATTTCCCGTACCTTTCAACTCTTGAAAAATTGCCTCATCCATACGGCTTCCTGTTTCGATGAGTGCGGTCGCAATGATGGTTAAACTTCCGATCTCTTCGGTATTGCGAGCAAGAGAAAAAAACTGCCGCGCCCTTTCCAATGCCTGTGGATCAAGGCCGCCGGTCATTGTCCTTCCAGCACCGCGCCCCAAATTATTGTTAATCGCCCGTGCCAGACGCGTCAACGAATCAAGAAGTAGCACCACGTGTCGACCGGTTTCCACTAGATTTTCCGCCCGCGCAAATGCCAACTGGGCCACTTCAATGTGCGTTTTAATTGCCTCATCATTGGACGAGGCGAAGATTTCCACCGGCGCATTGCGCTTAAAATCCGTAACCTCCTCCGGTCGCTCATCCACAAGCAACACCATCAAATGACAGTCGCCATGATTTTGGAGAATTCCACGGGCAATCTGTTGCAATAAAATGGTTTTTCCCGTTTTTGGCGGTGCGACGATCATGCACCTTTGCCCGCGTCCAATCGGCACAAAAAAATCAATTATCCGCGTAGACAGCGGAGCAGTTCCCGTCTCCAAGTGGAACATTTTCTCAGGCGATGTGGTCGTTGCCCGCTGGAATGGCATACAAAATCGCCGCCGATCGATCGGCAACCCATCAATTGCATTGATGCGCACTAATCGCCTCTGATTGGGATTTCCAGCATTTGCTGCCTCTCCGGAAATATATTGCCCCGTGCGCAGTCGCAGCTTTTGCACCAATGACAGCGGAATCAAAATATCATTACCGGTCATTTTGCCGTTGCGGGATAGGTCTAGTAAGCGTGCGGGCGTATTTCCGCCAGCCGCTCGGAAAAGACCTTCCACGGGAAAAGTGCAATCGAGGCTTTCCATAATTTTATCGCGCCTACCACCACACTTTGGACACACTTTATCAAGGCCGGAATTTCAGTTGGAAGTATCCCTCCGCAAAAAAATTTAGCGCGCCAAAGCGCGCTCAAAACACCAGATGAATCCATGCCATGGATCCAACAATTCGTATCTAATCACTAAGTGGATCAGTGTAATTCGCTTTTCAATTTATTCATCGCGCCTTCCAATTCATCGCGGCCTTCGAGAACCTTCCCCGCGCGAATATATTCAAGACCTTTATCGATGGCATTGCGCGCATCATTGGTCATCTTTGCCTTCGCAAAACAGTCGGCCGCGTAGTAACAAAGCAGAGGATCCTCAAACATTTGCATATAGAGTTCATAAATTTTCGTTGCCGCCTCTATGCCATTTGTCTGCCACTCGCACAACGCCAACATGATGAACGGCTGAATTTGAATTTCTTCGATAAATAACCGAACAATCACTGAAAACATGGAACTCGCCGATTTAAAATCCCCCTCCTCATAGCTTTTCATGGCAATGGCGTTGAGTGCCTTATAGTCGGCCTCGGTGAGGACACCTTTCAATGTTTGCTTTTCCGGCGGCAAATTCATCAGGCCTGGCAGCACGGAGCGAACGCGCCCAAAAATTTCCTTCGCCACACCTCTTTCATCTTTGTTAAAAAAAAGATCCACACCATCCATGGCGACACGTTCGCCTTCTACTAAGACCTTTTGAATTTCAATTCTGCGCCGTTCCTTGAGCTTTTCCCGCGATTCAAGCCCACTTGGCGGCTCCTCCTTAATTACCTCTTCGGCCACTTGATCGGCGATCTCCTCAATCATCTCCATCTGCTCTTCCGTCAACTCTGCCATAACATATCCTTTTCTCTGGAAACCCCTTCCACCTTTAATATAAGTTTGTTTTTCCAATCATGCAAAAAAGTTGTTGAAATTTTTTTGCCCAAAAATCGATGGCGATCAGCTTCTCCTCCGCTTTTGGAATCTTCGCCGACTAATTTTTTCAATCGCCGATTGAAATTCTCTATGCAGCGGCATCTTTTTTGGCGCCGCCCACCCCCCTTCGTCTTCTGCACTTTTTAGAAATTTGGACAGGAAATGACATCCAAGATGTATCCTGGCGCGTTTTTTCCGCGCATTTTTCCACAACCGAAATGAAGCCGCCATGACCGCGCATCAAGCTGTTATACCGAGGAATTAATTTTGGATTTCTTTGAAAAACTTCCGGCGTAAGTGTTCCATTAAAAAGCTGCACAAAAAGTACAGCTTCTTTTGCCTGCTCATTTGCCTGCTTTAGCGTACCACCCCAATCCGGATCGGTTTCGGGATTTTCCTCAGGCTCACACGGCCATCTGTAAGGCACCCTATCACCGTGTGCGGTATAAATGTGCGCATCAACCAAATCTCCTGACTCAATCAATTTCCCGAAATCTTTCGCTTCTTGTGGAGTTACGAAAATACGCTGAAACTCCCCACGAGAATCTCTACAGATGAGTATATACTGGGCATGACGTGCGTCCATCGACACTGGGTCGTTGTCACCGGTAAATGCGTGGGTAAAATTATCTGAGGCGAAAAAAGTTTGAGGGAAAACTCCGGGCAATTCCGGCCAATATTCTTGCAGCCATGAATTGACGGAGCGTATACCGGCGATAGCGTTTTTGACATGCTCTCCATCATAAATTTTCAACGTATCGAATGTTTTTCCGCCAAGTTTTACAATCTGCCGTTGTGTTTCTTTAAGTAACGCTTCAACCGAATCCCTAACAGCTTTAATTGGCAACATCTGCAAACGGGCTTCGCTAAGTAGACCATTACAGGTTATTAGCCGCAGCGCATTCTCAACATTGTATTGATTGCCTGGACTAAATTGACTGCCAAATATCATATTGCACAAAGTCGCTACTTCCTGAGAATCCGTATAAAAAGCGCCGTTTGTAGCGATAAGTGCTAACTTAGCAAGGTTTCCCGGCGCATTATCCGGTTGCGGTGGCAGAAGTAAGTTAAATAAGGCCTTTAAAACCAAACAAATTGTTTTCGCACCAGAACAATACTCACTAATAAAATTTTCACAGACAGTATCAACCAGTGCCATAATTGCCTGTTTTTCAGACTCTCCAATTTCTTCTTTAAACACAACCACTAGAACGTCAAACAATGTATCTAGCTTCACATTTTTGCCATTTTCTGCGAAAATACGGACAACCGGAAACAACACTTTTTCCAATATGTCATGCTCGCTATCATCATTTGAGATTTCATCTTTTAAGATCTCCCTATAAAGATCATCTTTGAGCAGATCCACAAGCGTTGGCATATTGACAAACCGTTGCCCTTCCTTCCTCTGTTTTTTATATTTATTCGTCCCTGCACACAATTCATCGAATTCATGCTCGAATTTACGGATACATTTGTAAATTTTATGCACGGTTTCGTGGGCAAAAGTTCTGTTGACATGCTCCGAATATGAGTCCGCAAACAACGGAAGCGTAATGTGTTTTTCTGCGGGATTTTGCTCCTCCTTACGCAGCTCTGCCGTGCTATAAATGGCGTTGAGTTTCTTTGCAAAATTGCATAAGTTTTTCTCGAAAATAGACAATGGCATATGCGCAAGCATTGCCGCCCGAAATAACTCATTAAAAACATCATCTGTAAGCTGGCGTTGCATACAAGTGATGGCTCCTGGCATTTTATAGCTTGGAACTCTTTCCTGAAGCATTTCACGGGTTGTCTGAGGCGTTACCGCTGCTTTGATGATATCACCCGTTTGTGTATCTTCAGGGCCTGGTTGAAATTCGACGGCACCTTTCATTGCAAATAACTGCCACGCAAAGGGATTTTCTCGCGTCGCATGGCGTATTCCAGTCTCTTTTCGAAATTCACCTCGATTTCTCTTGGGAACCGTCATTTCTAGCTCCATCGCTGCTTCGGTTTCCGCTTGCACCTGAATTTCCGTTTGCGTAGCAACTTGCTTCGAATCTTTTTCATGGCCTTCGTAACATATGGCGCGGACGCAAGTACCGCTCACCGCTTCGCACATGCATGAAAACATTTGTGCGGTTCTTCTAAGAAATTGCACATCTTCCCCAAATGGCCGCAATATTTCTGCGATGGAACACCTTTGCTTCCCTATATGATGCGCCGCATCAACACTCACCGCCAGTGGACCATACCATGCAACTGGATTGAACGGCGCTTTGGTAATAGCAAGCTCCGCACAGCCCTGCAAAAGCCATAAATAATGTTGGTAAAACCACCTAAAACCGAACCATGTATGGCAATGTTCAATAAAAAATCTAAATATTCGGAAAAACCTAGCGGCTTTCTCTTCCATAATTCTTTGGGCGGCCTCCATTAGCTCCATCCGATAATTATGCATGCGATGCATATTTAGTATGGCTTGTTCATTGTCGGAGAGGCGATCAAATAACTCACAAATCCCGTTAAAAGTTCTGTCGCTACTGCATATGAGTATATCTACGCTTTGCGTCGTAAAAAATCCGCGCATTCGCAATATTCCTTGCAAGGCAGCGTGAAGATTCGTTTTATCCGGGTGCATTGTTATCGTTGCCTTTCCCTGCCGGGGAAGTTGAAAATCGACACCAACACAATGACTTTGATCGAAGTAAACGAAAAGTCCTTCTCTCGTGCAACCACCGGCAATCAATGCAATTGTATCCGGGCTATTATTTGGTAAAAATTTTATTTCACCGCTCGCCAAAAGAAGATACCAACCTTCTTCTTCGCCGACCTCACCCGCCGGCGCATAAAACGCATATGCCTCATACCGCGTGATACCTTTATCCGTATGAAATTTTTGCAAACCTCTTACAACGGCTAAACCACTGTAATCCTTCAGGACACCAGCCACATCTATGAATGCACAATGATTTTCCGTTACTTCCGTTAAAAGCTTACCTAATTGATCTCCCCCGGGTCGCAGTTGCCTAATGGAAGCGGAACCAGATTGTACATCTTCGATTGCTTTACTGGCCACGCGTGGCAGTATGCTTTCATCCAAATGCTTCTCTCCCGTCCGAAACGGGTGAGCAAATGCATCACAATTCCAAAGTGTACCGGAACATCCAAAATTAAAACCTGATATATTTCCTTGTAAGAATGCAGTTCCTTCGATCATGCCAGGATAGGTTTTCACATTATTGTCAACTATCCATATGGTACATTCGGTGCGCTCCTCCGGGTCCATAAGTAATCTTCTGGTCCTATCGAAAATCTCGCGAAAAACAGCATCCCGCTTTCCCATATCCACACTATTCGTAACAAGCTCATCCCATACGCCTTTTCCAAATTTTTTCGCCAAATGCATTGCCGCACCTGATTTTGGATGCCCCAATACATATTGAATGAAGAGATTAATTTCAGTCGCAAAGGGTCCCGGATCATTCCCATTTTCCGGAACGGGTACTAACATGTGGGCAAACATGGTATAGGTTACCCGCTCAAGCGGGTGGGCATACTCTCCCGTTGATGGAGTATTAGCCGCAACATATGGAACAACTCTTGGAATTCTATCTCCCAATTTCCAAGTCATCGTTTTTGATTTGCTACTATTATCACTACCAATTCTTGGGGCATTTGTATGGCGGCAATCATCCATGCGAAATCCATAATTTCCGTTCAATGCGTTACGCGATGCGAACCTAAGCACGCCAAGCTCTCCGCGCAGCAGGGCAAGTCTTTCGAGTAATTCCGGGTTACTGGTAGCCAGTCGTTCTCGGATATTGTCCCATTGGGCACGAAATTGTTCAGCGTCATCCGGTGGATTATTCTCATCAAATAATATATACTGTAAGCATGTATCATAATCTGGATCTGTTGCATCAATCCCCATGGCCGCAAATACTCCTATTGTGATAGTTCTCAGGTGCTCCGGCTCAAAACCAAGGCCTCCTGCAACAATTTCGAAAAGTGCGGAATTAGCATGAATTACGCTAAAAATGGATGTAAGTGTCCGCCGTTGCAAATCCGTGAAGCCCTCTTTGCCGCCGAATGGAATATTAAGTGAGAAAGTTGGATCAAGATTTGCATGGGCTTCATCGTTAATAATCGCACAATTTGTCTTAATATAGTCCGATAATATTCTTAAGCTTTTAATGGCTTCGTTGAGATCCTGAGTCTCAAGTTCATACGCTAAAGATTCCGCTTTATCGTTCGTGAGACGCTCTCCATTGGGACCCCTAAATTCAATCGTTTCAACTCCATCATCAAAGTAGCGTATGACACTATGCTTCTTCAGCCCGGCACCAGCGGGCGAATTTCGCACCCTGTCCGCATATGTTGCCTCGAGTTTACGCAATTGGACCCAAATAAGTCTTGCATCCGTATTTGTCATGGAAACGAAGGAGCCATCCAAACTGGCACGTTCTAATTTTTCCAGAATGCCCAAGATGAGACGTGAGGCACTAAGAGTTGCCGGTGTTAGCTGTATTTCGATTACATCCTTTCCATAGCGATCCATTGTGTATTTGATAAGATCTCGCGTCATGGTCTTCTGCAAAGATTGGTGATTTACAAATATTGGAATTGAGCCAAGGCTGGCAAGAATTTCCGCAAGCATCACGTTTACAACAGACGTTTTCCCGGCACCCATCATCATTTCATACACAAATGCTATAACGTCCTTAGTGCGCATTGCGCTATACATCTTTCGCAAAATAATAACCTGCTCTTGCCGCATGCGCAGCCCAGAAAGGAATTCAAAAAGCAAGAAAAATTGTTCCGTTGCCGGATCATAAGCCCGCACGCAACTAACGGCCTGCACAAAGGCGCCAAATTTTTCGCGAAGCTCAAGTGCACTTCCGCCATCTGCTTCAATAAAGTTTTGCAACATATATGTATGCAAATTTTCGAATGCATTTTCCCGTCTCGCAACCTCATCCAATGCCGTTTTTCCACACATATAACTTTCAAGCGCACACAGCACCCGTTTAGCGTCACTTGCCGAATATTGAATTCCGCATTCATTCTCGCACGCCGCAACGAAGCCATTAACACTAAAACATTGCCCTCTGTGATTAAACGATTTAAGTGCGCAATTGACTAGCTTATAAACAGAAAGGGGTTTGTATTTTCCTAAAAAACATTTTTGTCTTCCCTCGTTAGTCAAAATTTGAAAAGATTCCTCAATGGCCGCACGTGTGGCCTCTATATGGTCTCGAATCTTCTGACGACTATCGGCAATTGATTTTTTGGCATCTTCTAATTTTTGACGCAAATTATCTTTTTCGGCTTCAGAAAGCGTTTGAAATTTATCCGGCGCAACATCATCCATTTTGAGGCCACTCGCATTGAGAAAACTCCCAAAGCGGATATCCGCATATTGTGCGGTTTCGTCTCGTTTACGCCTTCGTAAAGCAGCTACAGCCTGCGCCGTTTTGCCTGAACCAAGGTTATCATCCGTGCCATCTCCGCTATCTGGCGTTTGATGATCGTTGTCAACACGATGCCCATCCCATGGAGCAATGCGCGCCACGGCCGCCACACCGGATTCGGCAAAATTGAATAGTTCCTCACCAACCTCCACAAATTCGCCGATGGCATTTCCATGCGCATCCATTTTATAAACAACGGATGAAAATGACTTTCGCCACGAAAGTTGTGGCGGCTTGTAAAAAAGAAGATGCATTGGCTTTGCCACCTTCGAGACTTTCGAAGGCATATCCAATTCGCGAGATAAAGCTTCCTTATCGGCCCCATATAAATATTCACTTCCGCGAAAATGCTTAAAGATCCCTGGATGCACTCTATTAATACTGCTTTCACATACACGGAGGCATGTTACATCAAGCAGACAACGCCGACTGGCGTTCGCTAAAGACAAAATTTCGCATAGCAAATCTTTTTTTTCCAGAAAAAAAGCGTTGCGTTCTTTGATGATATCATCTTTTTGGATATCATCGCCTATTATGTTGCATATATTGACATGGCAAAAGTTCGTAATTGCACATAATGCAACTACGGCCTTCGCAGACAAGATGGCGCTTTCCATGTCGTCCATTTGCCGAAAGTGCAAAAAACAGTTTAGCAGTGCTTCCACTTCCGGAAGTTCCTCATTTGAACTTGGGTAATTTCTAGTCCAATGATCCTCAACGGAGATTTCACAAAAAGAGGTGACCGTTCTTAATTGTCGCATAGCCTTTTC
The DNA here is from genome assembly GCA_031268795.1 of Puniceicoccales bacterium. Classification (GTDB taxonomy): domain Bacteria; phylum Verrucomicrobiota; class Verrucomicrobiia; order Opitutales; family JAIRLM01; genus JAIRLM01. The sequence goes on along the minus strand of JAIRWT010000008.1, from coordinate 103,905 downwards.
CCTATTATAAAAGTCTATTTTGCATAAATTTTGAATCTTCCAGTGTGTATTATGGTCCCAAATGCGGCCATCAAATTGCACGGCCCCATCATGATCTTTGCTAAGAGAAAGCCACTCACCCATTTCTCGTCCAAATCTTCTTCGGCCTTCTAAAATGTCATCGACGTCCCAACCTCCACAATCGTCGTTCGAGACTAAAACACGCCCTCCCGCACAAATTAAAAGACCTTTTCCGGGGATGCGCTCCGCCGGAAGCGACCTATTCAAAGCTTCATTGCATGTAAGACACCAGCTTTTCTTCGCTCCGTCAACGCGCCCTTCCATTTCGCCGGTTTCGGACCGAACAAACCTCGGAATCCCGCATCGAACATTGCCGTCTGATGTGGCATGCACACATTCTTGCCAGGTTGGAATAATTTCCATAACGTTACCCTCTTCGTCAAATGCCACCATGGCTTCGGGCGGCATATCAATATCTAAGGCGGCACCGATTTTCTTGGATGTATCCGCGAAACAAGGCGCTATTGTCCATTCCGGATTTGTTGCCGAACGAAGCTCTCCATCTTCCATGCGGAATATTTCGTCATTGAGATTATATAACGAGAAAAACCTTACAACTTCTTTCCCGGCATCGTTTTTCTTGCGGAAAGCTACTAATTTTCGAGAAAGTCTAGGCATGTGTAAATCAACGAATTCTCCAGCATCCCTATGCCGTGCTATTCCGGATATCATGTCAATGGATACAATACCATCAACTAATACTTCTGTCCCGCGTGTTTCAAATGCCTTTTCGCCAAAAAAATCCTCTTGGCAATAGCTAAATTGGCTGCCTCTAAAGCGGTTCACGAAATACATTAAAATTTCTGGATTTTCTCCCGATGGCTTGAGCGTGCGTCCGTCTCTGCCAAGCAACACTCCATTTCTCCAATCTATCTCAACGCCAGGCGGAATTTGCAGTCCAAAAGCCTCGAATCTATCCTTGGAAATATTATCAAACGGGTTTCGAACGCATGGAATGCAAAAAAATACGTCCGGATGAAAAAGCCCATTCTTGCGGTAGTCGGCAGCAATATCGCATCCCACGGATGCAACAGGCTGATTCGGAATATCAACCTGAGCCGGCAAATTGTACATGTGCGGAAAGATTCCATTGCATGGATCGATGCTTATTACGGCTAAAGATTCGCGTTCGAGGGCGGTAAGGGGTTTGCCAAAGCGAAATTTGACCACACCCCACACCAGAAGTAGGCGCTGTTCCATAATGCCCATTCTCCCACTCGCATCGCGCGGCCAACCACTAATCTGCTCATCCAAGTCATTTGGCAATCCATCCCAAGGCAGCTCAATATCCGAATTCGACTCAGCACCGCATACCAAGAGGAGCTCCAACGCCGAACAAACTTGGTGCAAGCTGTTTGAATTTGGCACAGCTTCCCAGTGCCTCATTCGCCGTTTAACAAACCCCCTCATCCACGAGGACGCCCTATCGTGCATGCCATGATGCTCATGGAAACAGGAACTAATGAGGTGCAGTGCTTCGCTATCCTGCGCGTAAACGCTAAAATTATCTTCTATGGCTCTGGTATACGCATCAAAATCATCAACGTACTGCATAAATGCATATCGAGGATATTGCTCTATGGCTTCCTGTTGGGTACTGGCCTCACCGCCCATGTCATGGTGAACCTTTGGGGAAAAACGAGAGCACCGAAATTGCGAAAATTTTAATTCCTGGTGATTTTCCTTATATCGTCTTTCGATATAATGGCCAGGAATCAACCCGGAAAGATTACAAGCGAAGAAAAGGTCGTCGCAAATTCCTCGCAATCTGTGATGCACGGATTCGTCTCCGACCGCCGTTGCCGCAGCACCACAAGCAATTATAAAGCCTGTCACCCTTGCCCGGACATCTTCCGTCGGATGTCGCATTTGCTCGGAATCCATACTGGGCAAACACAAAATTCTACACATCATGCATTTGAACCCATTATAATCATAGTGCCGCGATGGGACGTCTATAAGTTGCTGTGCTATGGCATTTGCCGTGCATTCCGTCAGCGGTGGTATATCCTCCGCTTTTGTAAAAATGTCTTCTCTGCGAGCAAATTTACATCCGCAAGTATCATAAAATGCCGCCCATTCATCCGGAGTTGCATCCACCGCTGGCGCCAAAACCGGAAAAGCGTTCTGGGCATTATGATCCGAGGGCTTTACCGATATAGCATCGTTTTGTATTCGGTCAACCAAGCTCCTAGCGGCTTTTTGCAATTCCGTAATACCATCAGCATTTATATGCTTATGCGTAAAATCGCAATATGGCTTGAGATCAAATGGCTTTTCCGGCTCCATTGCCGCAACTTCGAAAAGCGCAGAGCCCATGGATTTCGTCTTGCCGAGGAAGTCATTAAAAACGGGAGACAGCACGAAATAGCATATTACCGTACCAAAAAACGTCCACGCGCAGATATGAAAAGCAATTGCCACAGGATTGCCGCTCTTCGGCACTTGGGATGAGGAGGCAATGCATATACGCATATTATTGATAGCACAAACATATTGCCGGTAAGAATCAGCAGAGGACTGTAATACTTGCTTGCGGACTTCCATAAGTTCGTCCAACGTCATCCTATCCAAATCTTCCCGCGTATGCCCACATCCGATTTGTTGTAACAACTCAATTGCATTCGCGCGCAATTCCACATCTTCCAGGGAACCTTTCGTCACATCCCGTAATGCGGACAGTGCGCCGGCAAAGATGTTATAGATTGCGGCAGCGGCTGCGACACGAGCTCTATAGGCAAAAAATAATTCTACGTGCGTCACAAAGGACACCACTTCATATGTGCTCAAAGCCGCCAAGTGTTCGAGATGAGCATTGACTCTGGCGGTGTATGTAATTCCGGCATCCATTATACTGCGTATAATCTCCTATTGCATTTCAATCTTGTCAACGCCATTCAACGCAAAGCGAAACTCCCCGCGCATAACCATTTTGCTTATAACTCCATTAGCCATCGCTCGGCAGCGATGGCAGCCCTTGCGCCGGCGCCGGCGGCGATGATGGCCTGTTGATACAAGGAGTCCGAGCAGTCACCGGCCAAAAAAACACCCTCCACCGGACTACGGCTGGCATCGTCCGCCCGTGCAATGAAATACCCTTTCGCGTCAAGCGGAATCGTTCCGGTGGCAAAATCGGAATTTGGCTTATGTCCAACGGCGATAAATACACCATGACATGGCAAACGTTGCTCAACGCCTGTTTTCACGTTGCGAATTTGCAACCCGGTAACGCGCTGTCCATCCCCTAAAATTTCGACCAAAACACTGTCCCAAATAATTTGAACTTTTTGATTGTCCATTACTCGTTGGATCATTGGCACCGATGCACGCAGGGTGTTCCGCCGATGAATGAGATAAACCTTAGAGCAAAAGCGAGTTAGAAAAATCGCCTCCACGACGGCGGAATCTCCGCCGCCGATGACAGCCACCTCCTTCCCGCGGTAAAACGCACCATCACATGTGGCGCAAACACTTACGCCATTACCTCCAAAGTACTTAGTTTCACCGGGAATGTTTAGCGGGCAGGGTGAGGCTCCGGTTGCAACGATAATTGCCCGGACTTCATAGGTGGTCGTGATTCCTTCCAGGCAGAAGATGCCGTTTTCCTGGCGCATACTATGAATGTGATCGCTGGCAAATGTGGCGCCAAATCGTTCCGCCTGCTTACGCATGCGATCAACTAAATCATATCCGCCAATTCCATCGGGAAAACCTGGAAAATTTTCAATGTCCGTCGTTGTCGTCAGCTGGCCCCCCTGCTGATTTCCGTCAATGACCAATGGCCGCAGTGCGGCACGTGCGGAGTAGATGGCCGCCGTTAAGCCGGCGCAGCCACTGCCAAGAATAATTAACGTTTTTTTCTCAATCGTTTTTGTTGCGAGCATGCTTTTTCTCTTATTGAAATGGAAATCGGATGGTTGATTTCCAGCGGAAAAGAGCGAAAACATATTTCACACTGGATTTGACCAACCGCAAATCCACGTTGACATTGCGTGCTGAGATCCGTAACTTCGCCGAGAGATCTATTTATGATGGATGATACGGCAATCGAGAAAGAAGGTAAAACGTCGCATTCCTTCCTTTTGCGGCTCCTCTCTGGCCCTCATGCGGGGGCGGAAGTTGAGCTGGATGAACACGATCAGGAGGTGACCATCGGGAGTGACGATTCCTGCGATCTGGTTTTGGCGGATGTGCTAGCGGCGCGAAAGCATGCAGCCTTCCGCTACGACGGTGGGGAACTGCACTTGAAGCCACTTGACGGACAAGTTTTCCTCAACGGGAAATTGGTCACCACGGAATTTGTGAATGTTCCGGCCTTTCAGTTTGTGACCATTGGAACAACGCAAATTGTCGCCGGGGCAACGGACGCGGAATGGCCATCGCTCTCCCTCGCCGACGCTCCTCCCCTTGAAAAACCGCTGGAAATGCCACCGGATACGGCTGGTGACCCAGCGTCCATCGACGGGAGCGCCACAGCAACCCAAAAGGCCGTCGGGGAGATGGAGCGCAGGAAGTTGCGACGAATTATATTTTCCGGCATTGGAGTGCTTGTTGGCGGGCTTGTCGTTCTCATGCTTCTTCCGGACAGAAATAAGCCCAACCTCGTCGAGAATGAAAAAATCATTCGTGCAGAAATTGCCAATTTGGATCATCGGGCCAACGTTGATGTGCGCGTGGAAGCTGGACGGATTATCGTCGAGGGCTATGTTCCAACGAATGCCCAATTGCGGACACTGAAGAATGAATTATTACAGATTACAACCGCCATCCAATTTAATGTTCGCAGCGAAGAGCGGATCATTCAGGCTATCGAGGATTCTGTCCGGGACATTGATGGGGCCGTTCGTGTAGTCCCAATTACGCCCGGCGTGTATTCCATTGCAGGCTATGTGCACAATACGGAACGATGGCAGCGCATCCGGGGCCGCCTCGATCAGGACATCCCCGGAGTGAAAAAAATTAATTCCGACATTATGACACCGGAAAGCGTGCAAACGCTTGCCCATACGACGCTGGATGAGTACGGGCTCCGCGAGCACATTTCGGTTTTCCCGGAATCAGGCCGAGTGATATTTCGCGGTGCGGTGAGCGCTTTGTTAGCGGAAAAATGGCGAATGGCGGCCGAGGATATCATCCAAACTTTCGCCAACATCATTCCCGTTACCTTTGATGTACAGTCCCAATCCGCCCAATCGGATCCGGCGGGAAATAGCCTCTTTGCGCAACCAATCCAGGCCATCACAATCGGCTCCTCGGGCATGAGTTGGGTAACGACCCGCGACGGGAAGAAATACTTTGAAGGATCTTTTCTTGCTAGCGGATGGCGGATCGATGCCATCGATGCCAGTGGATTAAAATTTAGTCGCAATGGCACACAACTTGCCTTGCGCCTGGAGGCACTCCAATGAACACAAGGGGTTCGAAAATTGGAATTAGCATGGTTCCACTGGAACGGGAACTGCGAGATCCGGCCCGACGGAAGCAGGTGGAAAATTTTTTTTACCAAGAACTTGGAAATGTGCGGCAAATCCTACGGGAAGGGCTTGACAGTCATCGATTCCATGGGTACAGTCGCTTTGTTAAATCCCTGGAGGCGGGGATAAGAGTTGTAAAGGGGTTTCGTGGTTAAAAATGGAATCGCTTAACTAGGGGGATTTTTTATGAGTTTAGAAAGTAGTGAGCTTTGGACAGAAACAAATGGATCGTGCTCCACATTAAATAGGCTGTACAGAGTTTTGGGGGAAGTAGTTGCCGCCCAGGAGGATGATCTAAACAATGAAATTGACAGAATCGCCGGGGATGGCGCCAGTGTGGATCAGGGTTCGCTGTTGCGGGTGCAGGGGATGGTGCAAAGCTGGGGCGTTGTTTCTGGCTTGGCGACTGGTACATTACGCGCCGCCGGTGACGCATTGACAAAAACGACACAAAACATTCGTTAGCACGCAATGAATTCGGCACAGCATTCCACCGATGTAGTTCCAACGGAATTTATGGAGGTTCAATCGGAGGTTTTGCAGCTCCTGATGCAGGTTGGATATGTGGCATGCGGACATGGATTTCCGTCATTGGCGAAAGTTATTTTCGAAGGAATTGCCGCCGTACGTCCTAACAGTGAATTGCCGCTCATCGGTTTAGCATTTTCATATATCCATATTGGAAAATTAACGTCGGCCTGTGATATTCTCGTGAATCAAGCAGCACGCATTAACCCGAATAATCAGACCATCAAAGCGGTTGCGGCCATGATTTTTCGCATATCCGGCGAGTTTAAGGCCAGTGATACGCTGCTTGATGAAGTCATTGCTGACGGGACGGATCCACAGGCGATGGAATTTGCGCGGCAGCTCAAAACGGAAGATTTCAGTTATTTACGTCGCAAAAAATTTAAATAGGAATGGAGTGTTGAAATGGCGGGAGAACCTGTAGTCGCGGTTGCGGCGATGCAAGACGGTGGGGCTGCTGGTCAATCACAGCCATTTGGGGCGGTTCGGCTTGGAGATGTTTCACAATTTCAGGTGGCACTCAACGCATCACCTGAAGCGGCGGAATCGGTCGATAAAAGTTCGCAGACACAACGGGCAAGCATATATGATAGAATATTGCAGCCGCTCTATGAATATAGACAAGGGTTTAGTGAAATTACCGCGAACATTTCAGTCCTTGCATCCAATGGAAATATTTCGATGGCAGATCTTTTTTCTGTCCAATTTCAATTGGTGCAGCTCGGTTATATGAATGATTTAATGTCGAAAACGGCGGATAAACTATCCCAGGGCGCACAAACGCTATTCCGGAATCAGGGGTAAAACATGAAAATTGGTAAAAAACTTCGAAATTTGGCTCTGGGAGCCTTGTTATTGGCGGTAACCGGTTGCGGGAAGTCTCCACTCTACTCCAACGTCTCAGAGCGGCAGGCAAACGAAATGATTTCAATTTTGCGCACGCGCAATATGGAAGTCGGAAAAATTGCCGGGGCGGAAAACATGTGGACGGTTATGGTTGCCAACACAGATTTTTCCAACGCCGTGGAGATTTTGAATCTCTTTGGTTATCCAAGGGATGATTTTTCCACGCTGGGAAAGGTTTTTCAGAAATCCGGATTGGTTTCCTCGCCAACGGAGGAGCGCGCCCGCTTCATGTATGCCATTTCGGAGAGCATTTCAGAGACAATTAGCCACATCACTGGCGTCGTTACCGCCAGAGTGAACATCGTTCTTCCGACAACCAATAATTTCACGGAAGCCATCACGCCATCCTCCGCATCGGTCTTTATCCTCTATCGACAGGGTACGAATATAGAGGACTCCGTACGCGATATTAAAAATCTAGTTACCAACAGCATTGAGGGGTTAAGCTACGACAAGGTTTCCGTTGCCTTATTTCAGGCTCCGGTCGTAAGCGATGTAATTTCCGAGGGAAATCAGATGATTAATTTCCTAGGGATTCATATGACCCATTCATCCATTTGGGTATTCCTGCTTCTTCTGCTCATTGTGGTAGCAGCCGTTGCCGCCATATCCTTCGTCGGCGCTAAAATTCTTTACGACTATATGACCGTCAAGCGGGATGAAAAGGAGCGTCGTAAAGCTTCTGCGATTGTGCCGGAAGAAACTTCCGAAGGAGAAAAACCCGCCGAATCTCCAGAAAAAATTGAACCGGAAGCGGAATAGCAAGTGAGGATATAATGTGTGCCAATGCCGTAGAGTTTGAGCCCTTTTTAACGTCGAACATGCCTTTGGCGGCGAAGGTGCTACAGTTCCTCTACGAACCCATTCGCTATCTGAATCCGGTTCGCCTTCGCCAATGGATTCCTGAAGCTGAAGTACAGGGCGCAATCATGCAAACCCGCCGCGGATGGGATGCGTTAAATGATTATCTTTTGACACAATTAAATTTAGACCGCGAAATTGTTCTCCCGCCACTTCTTCCAAGGCAACAGCTACTCTATGCGTCCGCGAATACAATTCGTAGACTTGCGAAATTTGCCGGTGTCGCCATCTGCGCCGATGAGGTCAGGCACACTATTTTGAAAAAAGAACGTGAGGAACTTCTCCGCGGAATTGGGGACGAAATCTACAGCTTTGCCCTGCGGAAAGCTATTTTTTTCCGACCAAAGAACATTCGCCTGGATCTGCTTCCCGGCACGGGGAAATCGCTACCAACGCGCGTGATAATCACGGGGAAATTTTGCGTAGCAGCGTGCCTGTGCGATCTCCCAGAGGCGCTACTCATGCGTTTCCAGCTCAAATTCCGCCCCGGCGAAAATTGGGCCTTTCCACAGTTCCGGAAGCGTTTCACTGACCGCATTTGGACATTTTTGCAAAATCTCTTAACCCGGTATTGTCCGGATAGTACTCAAGGAGGCGATCATGTGGATGCTTAAAAAAGACGACAAAGAAATACAAATTGTTCCCGGCAAGAAAATTTTACACGCCGAGGAATTTATGGCCTTCGGGTCCGTTGGGGAGATTGTGGATGAAACGGAAACATTAATTCGAGAGTCCTTGTCTGCTGCAGAAACAAAGGCAAAACAGCTCATCAGCGATGCCCAAGCGGAGGCTAAAAAAATTGTTGGCGGATCCAAGGCCGCCTTTGAAGAGGAGCGTAAAAAGGGCCATGCAGCCGGGATGGCCGATGGCAAACAGGAACTTTCCGATTTAATGATATCCGTCGCCGCCAAGAGAATGGAAGGTTTTGAAAAATTCCAGGAAAGCATCGTCAACATTGTCATGCGCTCCGTTAAGCGAATTATCGGAGAAATGGATAATGCGCAACGGTTACGCGCGATTGTTCACAATGCGCTGTCCGCCGTTCGCAATCAAAAAAAGGTTACCGTGCGCGTAAACCCGGAGCAAGCCCAGGCCGTACGCGAAAGTACAAGTGAAAGCACAAAGGCAGGAGACGACGATACCCCTTTTGTGGAGGTCGTTGCCGATGGACGCCTGAAGATGGATGATTGTATTATCGAGACGGAAATTGGTACCGTTGATGCAAGTCTGGACATACAACTTAGAGCCATTGAAAAATCCCTTCAAAAACATGTAGTACCAGGATAATATTTTTTACGTGTGGTACGCCATCATTGCCTCTGATATTTCGCAACCTCCAAATGGGTCGGCAATTAGGTGTGTGTAAAAAAATGAATACGGATGATCCCATACATACCCAAATGCCCTCGCCATAATAGATTCTTTTAGAGGTCCGCCTTGTGCTGACATCGATATAATTTCGACAGTCCCATTTTCGCGGACCAAAATAACAATTTTGCCTCTTCCGTCCGAAAAAAGATCAAATACTTGCGCAATATGTACATCTTTTACATCGTTTGGTAGCTCCACATTTGCTAAAGTATCTTTTGCGGCAAGAATAACGCGTGGACATTCGCCCTGTGCCCACGGGTAAAAACAAATGGTCCGAAAAATCCGCAAAGCCACTTCTCTAGGAAATGTTTCGAGTAAAGCACTTAACACAGCCTCAACCGGAGAATATGATGCTCGTATGTCAAGGGATGAAATTACTGTTTCTTCACCAATATGCCATTCAATATGATCGCGAAACATGTCTTTAAAAATAGTAAGATCGGCTATTACGCTGGATGCAAGAATTTGCTTAATTACGTCGTCCGTCTCGCGAAGTCTATCAAAAAATTCAAAAGCCTTCGTTTGATCTGCCGCTCGCACCTGAGGGCTAACGACCGGAGAATTGTATATTAATTGCCTGGCGTCAAAGTTCGCATAATCTTTTCCGGTAAAATTCGGCTCCGCTGCCAATGCATTCCAAAATGTAAAAGGAATAGGTACGCCCATTTGAGCTGATGCAATTAATGCAGTAAAAGCGGTTGGGTAATTTTTTGACGCAAAGGAATTAAGCATAGTAAACTTTTCAATAAAATTATATAAGCGCGTCAGCTCATTAAATCGCCCAATTGTCATATTAATTGGCCGATATCCGGACGGCACTGAACGCATGCTCATGCGCCTTTGATATTCGCCAACCTCTTGCAAAATTATCAAAGCATTTTCAGCATTTCCATGCTCCTGCCCCAGACAAATTCCGCTACAATGGCTCACCATATTTGCCAAGTAATCAGGCGCCCCAAGGTGAAGAGCCTCAGGCCGCAATGATAACGGAACGCTGGCTAAATCCACGTAAATTCGCTGAAGATTAGCAGAAAGTTTTCTGCAAACAAGCTCCGTATAGCACGCAATATATTTTTCCCAGAGACGCCTCGGTATTTGCCCGAACCCATTTTCTCGGAAACGCTCACAGGAAAAAGCGAATACTTTTTCCAATTCGGCAATTGATTCCGCCATTTCTAAGACTGTTTCCTCCTTGAAACATAAATGGGCGACAACTGCATTTACGCCGCAGGCAACAAATTTCAGTGTTGCTCCTTCTGTTTCCGCAGCTGCTCCGACATGTTTATGTTTAGCCTTTGGAAAAAACAAATTAAGAAGGCGAATACGCTCTTCTCTTGTGTCGATTTGAACAATTCGACCAATACTTGCGGCAAAAGTATCTGCACTTTGCCAAATACTCGGTGGCAAACACCTGCCATTCGGACATGTACGAAGTGTTAATATTTGCGAAACAGAACATTCGGATGTGACCCCGGCGAGGGCATCTACTGCATCACTAGTGAAAAATTTGGATCCATTCTGTCGAATGCCCAATCCATGTAAACTTAAACTCATGCCATGCGTATATGTCAAAAAGTGCGCACATGTCAATGATATACATTCGCATTTCGTTAAATTCTTTATCGAAATTGAGTTTTGGCCATGCTTTAAAATGCTTATTTTGAGAATGATTTTTCAAGTGTTCATTGCAAAATACGCAAATGGCCTTAAGGATGCAGGCGTGTAGTAGTTTTTCGAACTATGCTTACAGGCACATGAAAAATATTTCCCGCCATTTTTAGTTCGCTGTGAGTGAAATCAATTTGCATCTAAAACATTTTTTTGCATATGCAGTGTTTGTACCATTTCGTTTATATGGGCAGGCGGCAAAATGTCTTTTCCGAGCCCCAATGATTGCAGCTTGGAAAATTGCTGCATGGTTGGACCGAGGCGAGAATCAACCGTTGTAACCGTGCCGTTATAGGCTTCAACCGCCTGCCGCAGTCTTAACCCGGTTTCGCCAAGTCGCTTAAATAGGATTTCCATTCGTTCGATGAGAGTCTTCCCCAACGAAACAATTTTTTCCGCTTCCATCGTTGTTGCCGCCTGTGACCAGGTGCAGGCAATTGTTTTTAACATGGCCAACAGATTCATGGGTGACGCCAGCAGGATATGATGTGCCAAAGCTTCATCGAATAGACTGGGGCGCGCCTGAATGGCAGCCGCGTACAAATGATCGCCCGGGAGAAAGAGAATCACGTACCCAAAAGCCTTTGCGGAATGTTTCCCATATTCCCTTTTTCCAAGTTCTACGATGCGATCGAAGACATTTTGCCCGTGGCGCTTGAGCAAAATATCGCGCTCCGTCGGAAGTTCGCACTCCATGGCCTGCATGTAGGCATCAATGATGGCCTTTGCGTCCACAATAACATTTTGTTCGCCCGGCAAATGAACCACCATGTCCGCGCGCAAGGGCATGCTGCTTCCATCCACCGGAACGGGAACCTGCTCATCAAAATCAACGTGCGCCTGCAATCCGGCCATTTCTACAAGGCGCCGCAGTTGCAACTCTCCCCAGCGCCCCCGCACGTGCGATTGGCGCAAAGCCATATTAAGTTTCTTTGCTTCCCGGTCCAGGTCCCGGTGCGATTGAAAAAGTTGGCGTAAATTTTCATCCAATTTGGCCGTTTCTTCCCCTCGATGCCGATCGGCGAGAATAACACGCTGATCCAAGCGATTGACCACCTCCTTCACCGGATCAACCATGGCCGCGATGGCCGTTTTTTCCCTTGCCATGTCCGCCTGACTGTGCAATCGTAGCTGTTCTAAAGCTTTCTGAGATACTTCCGCCGCCGTCTGGCGAAGAATTCCCTCAAGTTTTGCCTGTGTCGCCTCTTGGAATATTAGCTTTTCCAGCAGCGCCGCATGGCGCTCCTTGCAAATGGCCAACTCGCAATCCTGCTCATTGCGAGCATTTTGCAATGTACGCAGTTCGCATTTTACCGATTCATTTTCCATTTTGCATTTTTCCAATTCCAAAGTTTTAATCCTTGAAGAATGCCACAGATGAAAAATGGCGCTAGCGCCGGGCAGAATGATTGCTCCAATGAGAGTTAAATGACCTACGAACACGGGTCCCATCTCGAATTCGTTCCGCTCCGTGTCAACGGCGGGATGAGCGTCCGCAATAAAATGTTTTACTATTGTGTGGTAATTTACTCTCCTTGCAGAACGCATGGGAGGAATGTAATGGTCGATGGCAAAAAGGCGGAATGGTGCATTGTGCGATTGGACTCCGATATGAATTGGTGGGTTATGGAAACTAATTGGCTACCACCGGCATCCGGAGAGGAAGGCCTAGGTATTTTGGACCCGAACCAGGTGGAGCATATATTTGATCTTTTGGAACCCATGCGTGAATATGGCCTGCAACCGGATACCGTTGAACGGGCATTTTTACGGTTTGCCATCGACAAGGACCTAGGAAATGGCAATATTCGCCTGGTTGCTTTTGACGCCGGATTTGATACGAATGAGGAAAAACTTTTTGCCTTACCTATGGTTTCCAATGATTCGAGTGGCGGATATGCGGAATTCCTAGAGCATATCAGCGTCATCCGTGTTAAAATGCTCAATGCGACCGAACGATTTTCTCAAAAAATAACTTTGGACGATTTGGACGACGCTGTGGCTGGAATAGACGATATTACGCCCGGTACCACACATGCCTTTCAGGAAATTTTGGCTATCCTCGAATATCATCCCTTTGGAGTTGCGGCATCGAGCGATGACGACGAAGACGATGATGATGATGAGTGGGAAATGGGCTTGTCCGACGGACAAACAATAGCCGCCATTAATGAAGTGAGCGAATCAACCGCACACTAAGTCCTAACATTTAACCTTTGTAGGTGGTAACTAATTCCATCGAGCATCAACAAAGAAGCCAGCAATATTTGAGCCTAATTTAGAATTTGTTTGAATTGAATAGCCTTGGGATTCAGCAAACTTGCCCATTGACAGATGATGACACTCGGGCAGATTGGAGCCAATGAACTTTCGCCATTTTGCCCTATGTGTTACCGTATGCATTCTTTCCATAACCCACGTCCAAGCTGCGCGCACCAACGACAATATCATGGGCACGGATCGTATTACAGTAGACCAACTTAGCGAATTTCTCATTCGCAACAATCCGACCATAGGGCGGGATCATGCCAGGCGAATTGCACAACTTTACGACGTGGAATGCCGAGCGGAGGGGGTTCGAACCATAGTTGCATTTGCGCAAATGTGCCACGAAACTGGATTCCTTAGATTCGGTAATGATGTACGCCCGGAACAGAATAATTTTTGCGGATTTGGGGCAATTGGCGGAGGTGCCCGTGGCAATTATTTTCCAACCATGAATGCGGGCATTCGTGCCCACGTACAACACCTTAAAGCCTACGCCTCTAGGCGAAAAATAAATCAGCCTTGCATCGACAGTCGTCGGAAGTTGATTCAACTGGGATCCGCCAAAAAGGTTGGCAAGCTTTCAGGACGGTGGGCTGCTGACATGGATTATGGAAAGAAGATCCTTGCAATCATGCAACAGATACAGGCCATGGACTACAAAAGTTTTCCCGCAAAGAAAATTTCTCAATAGGTGTATCAGCCCACAAATGCGCGAGGTATCTGATATCTTAAAAAATGCGTTGCTCGCAAAAATTCTTGACTTTTTGCATGGGAACCATTCCGGCCCACTTTGCCTCTGACGTTTTTGCCATCTGTCAAATTTCTGAAACAAACATCATTTTACTGTGGCAACCGCTTCCTGCAAACTTACATCGGTCAGTTGCCTGCCGAGTAAAAAGTTGTCACGGATGAAAGATTTATTATGAGTCGGAGGGGCGGCGGCTGTTGGTTTTGACTTCGCAGGATCTCCATGAGCATTGGTTGCGGGCGGAGCAGCGGCTGTAGTTAGCGCACCTGCTTTACTATAGTAAGAAACGGAACACAACTATCACGAATAGAATTCAAGAGAGTAATAGAAACACATATGTTATCGCCGATCCGGCAAGTGGCCGTTGTGCAACATGCGATGACCCAACGGACCTGACGCTGATGACGGATATGCCGGGAAGCAATTTCCCTCCGGACGATGAAGCAGCGGATGAAAATACGGCCAAGCTTCAGCCCGTAATTATAATGATTCAATATCCTGAATATGCGCAAGATATTCGAAGAAATTTTTGGCAATTAATGGGCCGGGGCGAAAGCGTTATCAGCGCAAGCCGGACCATTGTTGCCGAAATGAAAGGAAGACGGCAGGAAATAATTGCGATACGCGAAGGGCCCCAGCAGCAAGAGCTTGATAATTTGGGGGCTCAAAGATTGCGCGTTCAAGCAGAAACTGCAGATATAGAAAGAGGCGACGCACGCATGGGTCGACTAAAGACTGCAGTGCTATCTTGCGTTCCAGTGGTCGGTGTGGCAATAGCTGGCGGTTGGATTGCCGGTCTTCCGGGCGCCATCGGCGGAACCGTTGCCGGTTTTTTGCCAGCGTCATTATATCGATGGTTTGGAAATGGAAGAAATGACACCCGAACAAATCCATAGATAAGTGAATAAAACCAAAGTTTAAATTTCGAAAATTGATTTCAGCTTTGGATTTTCCTCGCCAAGCGCCTTTATCGCGCTTCACAAAATAAATACGATGCGAATCTCAAAAGTCCTCCATCGCTTTAGTGGCGTGTTGAACAGTGGATTTTTTGGTTCAAAACTGCCCCGTTTTCGATCTCCGCAAACCGCATTTTCAGCAATTTGCGCCGGGATTTTAGCCGTCAATCTGTGAATTCAAAATTTTTTCAAGTGACTTTTGAGATTCGCGTTAAAAAATTCCATTTGCAAGCGGCGAACTCCATGTGCGAAATACATTTTTGGGGTGCTGATTCGTTAAACCTCAATGGCTGTACGCCATAAAGCGCCTAGCCGCATAGCGTTACCCAGTGCGAGCTTCGGCGCGCAATCTCATGCATCCGTCTTAATATTAGGTGGTATAAACGGACTTATGGATAGTGTTGAAGTCGGAATCTTCGACAAAGTTTCATAATACAAAGCGCTAATTTCTTCCGTGTCGGCATTCGGCCAGCTGCCCGCGTCCTGATCCTTTTGTGGCACAATTTTCCGTTTGGCTAGTGTGATTTCAAATTTGCAAAAAGACTTTTCATCCCAAGAAACAATTTCGCCACTATTATCAGGCACTTGCAAAAGATGGTGGACCAGCTGCATATACATCTCTCCAGAGAGCGGATTTATGAAGGCGCAAACTCTAGTGTTATAATACATTGCCATAACCACAATGGCGCCAAATGCAGTTGGCCAATTTTCAAAAACGGTTTGCAGAATAAGAAAAGTCGCTTCCCCAGATTTTGGAAGACCATTCACAAAACTGCCGGTTAAAACAGCGGATGGATCATCAGTACACCCTAGCACAATACTTTGCCCATCGGCTCCGCCCCTTGAAAAACACAACCTTTTCAAAGGCGCTTCAATTGGCATAGGCACATCAGTGTCTGACGGCGTGCATACATAGACTTCGCGCCCACGTTGATCTGGTTCTGCTGGTTCGCATTGATTAAGAAATCTAAGTATGCAAATTGCGTCATTGGCAACAAGACGCTCGTCGACATTTTCTAAAACACGGAGCATAAAACAAAGTTTGCTAAAGCAATCTTTTAAAAAAATCAACCGAAAGGACGCATTTCGCCTTGCTAATGTCGAAAGCATATAACCAAGCTGACCAATCGGGACAAAATCTGGATCGCCAATCTTGGGAAAGATAACAGTGCAACCATCCGGGGGAGTATTGCGAGTATATATCGTCCAATTACTACTTCCAATTGTATCAGGAGTCAAATCCATATATGCAGCAAGATCATTGGCTTTTATGGTGTCAACGAATAATTTCGACTCCAAAATATCATTTGCGTATTGCGAATGACATTTGCTTCCATTGGTGGAACCGTTGCCGGTTTTTTGCCATCTGTGAATTCAAATTTTTTTCAAATGACTTTTGAGATTCGCGTTGTTCAGTCACATACTGAGGGTTAGGTGCTTTTTTACGGATAGGTGCCGTGATTGCGTGTTGACTCACCCGATTGAGAATTGACATTTTCGGGTTGGATTTGCAGGAAAAAATTCATGGCCAGCATCCACTTCGGATGGCGGCAAAATTTGCGAACACGGGATACTAAAATGAGGCAAATAACATTAGCTGCCAAAAACCGCACGGATTTGGGGCGAGGACAGGTGCGGCGGATGCGGAAAAGTGGTGAAATCCCCGGAGTTGTCTACGGCGAATCCGGAAGCTTGCCATTGTCTTTTTGCGCAAAGGAATTGCGGTCGGCATTGCACCAAATATCCGGAAATGCAGCACTGGTCTCCCTGACCATTGCCGGGGAAAGTGATATTCGCCCGTCCATATTGGCGGAGTCACAGCGAAATCCATTGACCGATGAAATTTTGCACGTGGATTTTCACGAAATTTCCATGCACCGGAAGATGACGGCACATATCCCCGTACACCTGGATGGGGTGGATGAATGCATCGGCGTCCGGGAGGAGAGTGGAGTTTTTGAGTTTCACACCCATGAAATCGCCGTTCGCTGCCTTCCACAAAATTTGCCTTCGGAGTGCGCAATAAGCGTGGCCGAATTGCACGTAAAACATGCAATTCATGTCAAAGATTTGCCGTCCATGGATGGTGTGGAATTTGTGGATGCGCCGGATCTGGTTATCGCCGCCTGCAGCGAAATGAAGGCCGCTAAAAATTCCGCGGGAACAAGTGAAACCACCGCGCCGGCCGCGACCGAACCGACACCACCTGCCGCCGGAGGGCACAAAAAAGAATCCGGCAAAAAATAGTCGGTCTTTCCATTGCCATATGTCAAAAACATGCTCAGGGTGCCGTTGGCAAATTCTGAGATTTTTTTTTGCAAGTGGGGTGGAGCATGGTCGATGGCGCGCGTGGTGCAATTCTTTTGGTGGGTCTCGGCAACCCGGGCGCTTCTTACATTCACACGCGGCATAATTTAGGGCAATTTGTGCTTGATAATTTTGCCAGGCATGTGAATGTTAAGTGGGTTAACAATAAAAAACTTAACGCAGATTTGGCGCGAGGAAGTTTAGATGGTTTCCCATTCATTTTAGCTCGACCACTTTGTTGCGTAAATCAGTCCGGATATCCCGTGGCACGCATTTCCAAGTACTTCCATGTCGCTAATAACCGTGTGGCCATCATTTATGATGAGCTTAACTTACCCCTGGGAGAGGTCAAAATTACGGTCCGTCCTGGCGACGGCGGGCATAACGGTATGGCGGACGTATGCGAAAAGCTCGGCGAATGCATTCGATTTCGTGTGGGCATCGGACAGAAACCAAACAAAGAGCTGGACCTAAAGGAATACGTGCTTGCCCGATTTTCTGACGAAGAACAGGCGGCGCTTTTCTACGCCATGCCGGCAATTTTCGATAATCTTAAAAATATTATCGCTAGACAACCAACTTTCCCTTGACAGCGACGACAGCTCCAATTCCATCAACGCGTGCGGCTTTGTGAGGTGGCTAATGCAAAAAAAATATAAAGTTACGCTCGTTCTCGATAACCGGGAACAGGGCGAGTCCACGGAGGATATCATGGGGCGCATCTCCGGTTATGTGGAATTTTTGGGTGGTACCGTTGAAAAATTGACAAATTTAGGGGTGCTTGACTTCCAGCGCTACACAAATCGTCAGTTCCGCGCGGGCATATATGTGCAATACGTTATCCAGGCGGAAGGAAATTTTAATACGGAATTTAATAATCGGTTGCGCCTGGATAAATCCGTTGACCGTGCTCTCATAGAAAAATTTTAGTCCAACGGATAATCAATTTTGGAGATATAATTTCATGGCATCATTTAATAAGGTCATATTAATCGGCAATCTTACTCGCGATCCGGAGTTGCGCACCATCCCGAATGGCACTTCCGTGTGTCGATTTTCCCTGGCCGTAAGCCGGCAATCGAGGAATGCGGACGGCTCATCCCGCGAGGAAGTAGTTTTTATCGAGGTGGACGCCTTCGCAAAGCAGGCGGAAATTATTGCGCGGCACCTGACAAAGGGCAGCCCAATCCTCGTGGAAGGTCGATTAAAACTTGATCAATGGGAGAGCCAGACCGGAGAAAAACGGAGTAAAATTTTAGTCATCGCTGAAAGTTTTCAATTTTTATCCTCGCAGCGTCGCCAGGATGGCGGAGGCATGGACTATGCCTCATCCGATGGCGGTAATCGCCGTGATGCGCGCCCGCGCGGACATGGCGGTGGCGGGAAGCGATATTCGGAAGATATTGTGGAAGATGGTGTTGGCGGTGACGAGGAAATTCCATTCTAGTCCATTCGCACTGATTAGGAAATAGAACCGATGGCCACGAAAGAAGTTATACTGCTGAAGCATGTCCCAAAGCTCGGCAAGGAGGGCGCATGCGTGTGTGTGCGGGCAGGGTATGCGCGAAATTACCTCACCGTTCGAAAGATTGCGATAACCAAGGAACGCGCCAATCGGAAGCAGATTGATGCTCTAGTTCGCAATCGTACCATCCGCGAGGCCAACGAAAAAGCCGAGGCGGAGATATTGGCCAAAAAGATTGCGGCCATTCGCGTTATTATGACCGTACGCACGGGCGAACAGGGAAAACTTTTTGGCTCCGTTTCCGCAAAGGAAATTATGGCCGCCTTGGAGGCGCAAGGAATTCACATCGACCGCGACGTACTTCACCTTCCGCAACCCATTCGCGAATTGGGGCAGCATCGCGTTGATGCAAAATTGCATCCGGAAGTTACAACCCAGGTAGTAATTGAGGTCGTTTCTGAAAATCCAATCGTCTAATTCTTCGGCGCGGTATTCCTCATCTAATTGTGGCGTTGATGAGTTCAACGCTGAGAAACTTTGTTTGCTTACGACGGAATATGAAATTTGTTTCATTTCCATGTGGAAAAACTTGACATTCCGACCAGAAAACTTAGAAGGGCGACGGTTATTTTGATGTTTTCAAAAGTGCATAAAATTTTGTGAATTGCTGTTTTGTGGATGCAAAATCTCCGGTGCTCCGGATTCAATTAGCGGCATTGATTTGGCAGATTTGCCAGGGAAAGGGCTTAAGTATGAGTACGAGTATAAGTAGAGTTACTGATTATCTTAGCAGCTTCGAGCGGGAGGAGGCGCGGCTTGAGACGCTAATTATGAAGCCGAATTGCCCAAATGTTCTATTGGACAGATATATTGCGGCAGGTGATTTGAGAAAGAATGCTATGGTGCTTAAAGTGAGCATCGAAGCGGTTGCTGGATACAATTTGCCCTCCATTGCTAATGTTGTGATGGCGTTTGCGTTGTGGGTTGCTGCCGATAGTCCGGCCACGCGTCAGAAAATGTGGGAGAAGCTGGAAGGGACGTTGGAATTAGTCAAAGACGAAGCGAACAGAATGGGCGTAGCTGTAATCGACTTGAAAAAAGCAGCGGCGGATGTTCAAAGAGCTGAGGCCAGTAAGATAAACGCGGATGCGGAAGTTTTACGTGCAAGGAAAGCAGCGGAGGAAAGACGGGCAAAATACGATACGATGAGTTGGTTCGGTCGGGTGTTCGTTGGAGTGAAGGATTAAGGACTCGGAGGATGTTATGAGCAATTTTGGCGTTGGTAATGCTTTTTCAAGGGTGAGGGTGGTCGATATGGATACGGGCGAAGTATTGCAACCATCCGTGTCGCCCGCATCGCCGGATCCGGGTGGCACAGGCAGAAGCGTGCATAGCGATTGGGATGCAAGGGTTTTAATTGCAAGCTGGGCTGCGCTTTATCCGGAAATGACGGATCAAATTGGGGAATGGATTGAAGATGCCTGGAAAAGGGGTTTTTCGATCCAGCTTACCGAATCATTGGTCCGCAAACGTGTCACAATGGAAGAATCTCGAATTCGTGCCGCGCGGGCCATGCGCCAGGAACAAATTGATGATCCAGTTGCGCGTAGATATGTTACACCCGCAAATGCCTATGAGGCGCGGCTTATTGACTTGAAAGATAGCGCCGATCATGTGCGCAGCGGTGCTGGAGCACCTCGGGGTGATGTCGCCCAAGACGTTTCCCGGCAGGCTTTGCCACCAGAACTGGTTGTCGCGACCAATCCACCACGATTTGAGTTTGGAATATCGAGGGTGCCTCCGGAACTTCAGCCGGAAATGGATGCGGCGGATAAAGCTTTTGATGAGGCAGTCGCGCTGAGAATTGCGGCGGGGGAGAATTTGGAGCGGGCCAAGGCTGAGTGCGCAAAGATGCCAAGCCCGATGATTGATGTACCTCCGCCCCCGCCGGCGCCTGAAAAAAAAACTTCTGGCTTGTTTCGTGGATCTTCCAAAAAACGCGATGGGGCGTAGTCGCAATTCTTCGTTTTCTTAGTAGGTGGTTTGGTTCGAACTGAGTTTAGAGTGACTGGAATTATTTATGTCAACGACTGTTATTTCTTATGCGAATCAGGGGCAAGCGTTTGCAGCACTATCGAGTGAGGTTTGTGACCGCAGAAATAGGCTTCACGATTTAATTCTTTTAAACGCTGGCAATACACGCAGAATAAATGCGTTGAACAGCGAACTTAAAACTTTAGATCGGTTAGGACGCGAATTAGTTGTAATTCAGATGGTAATCAGCTCCTTGCAGTTGCACGGTTTGCCATCCGGCGACGCATTTGTTCGTCTGTTTGCTTTATATATGCAAGCCGAAAGTGAATACACGAGGGCACACTTGTGGGGGCGCCTCGTATCTGTGTTGGACGATGTAAAATCAGAAGCCGAAAGGCTTGGTGCGATAATGTTGGAAAGAAAGAAAGCTGAAGCTGATCGGCTAAAGGCGCAAGCGTTGCGGGAGCGGGAACGGGCCAGACTGGAGCACGAGCGAGCTATGCGAGTGTATCAGCAGTCCAAGCGCGATACAGAAGCCGCTTGCGAGGTTGCATAGTTCAATATCGAGTTTGCTGCTTTGCTCCTTTGATTTTTTTGTTCCCCATTTCCGGGATTCAATCTAGCTTTTTTCCGCCGTGACAGGGGAGGAAAAATTAGAAAATTCTGTGGATTTTCTTAAAAAAAAGGCACAGCGGTCATTACCCTACTCCATGGAAATGGAGCGAGCGCTTCTTGGTTGTTGTGTTCTGGATGGGGGCCAGGAGAGCCTTGCGCTTTGCGTTGAAAATAAAATTACTGCCGATTCTTTCTATTATCCGTTCCATCGGATTATATTTGAAGCCATCTGCGATATTCACAACCGGGGACAGCCCCTACTCGAAGGAACTCTTTTGGAATGTTTGGAGGCCACAAATCGTATGCAATTGGCCGGTGGTCGCGCCCACGTCCTCCAAATCTGCGATAGCATCGATAATGCGATCCACATGCACCACTTTATTAATCGCCTGCGGGATTACGAATTGCTGCGTCGAATTATTACCGTCTCCACAAGAATCGTGGAACGGGCCCATGAGGCAATGATGAATGTTTCTCAGTTTATTAGCGAGGCGGAGGAACAAATTTACTCCGTTAGCCAAGACACCATTCGCCAATCCGCAACACATGTGAAAGAATCCGTCAACCAAGCCATACAAATTGCCCAGATGGCCCTCATGCACCGCGGGCAAATTAACGGCGTGACAACCGGATTCATTGATTTGGATCGGATGCTTTGCGGGCTACACGGCGGAGAGGTAATTGTCCTCGCGGCTAGGCCGTCCATGGGAAAAACAAGCATGGGGCTCAATTTCGCGGAATCCGCAATTTTGCCACCGCAGGGAAAGGGTCGGGTGCCAACACTGTTTTTTAGCCTGGAGATGAGCTCGGACCAACTGGCCATGCGACTTATTTGCGCCCGCGCGGGAATTGACATGTCCGCACTACGAAACGGATATACGCCCGCTGGACAGGAGTCGCGGCTGCTGGGCGCTGCGCGCGAATTCTCCGATGCACCCCTTTGGATTGATGAGTCTTCCAATTTGAATATCCTTGAACTACGAGCACGTGCACGCCGCGCATGCAGCCAGTACAAAATTGGACTGATTATTGTCGATTATTTACAACTTATTGGCGGCATGGACAGTCGAACGCCACGGGAACAGCAGGTGGCGGAAATTTCCCGGGGCGTTAAGGCCATGGCTAAGGAATTGAAAGTCCCCGTAGTCCTTTTGAGTCAGTTAAACCGGGAATCGGAAAAGGATGGACGACAGCCACGAATTTCGGATCTGCGCGAATCTGGATCCATCGAGCAGGACGCGGATGTGGTCCTGCTTCTGGCACGACCTCGCGGGGCAAGCGAAGAGGATGAGCGAGCATCCGCTGACGAAGAAGACATGCCCGCGGCGGGTTGTTCTCTTGTGGAACGGGAACTTATAATCGCCAAACAACGCAATGGGCCCGTTGGCGTAGTACACTTACTATTTGACAGACGCTTAACAAAATTTAGAAACCATGCCACACGGGAGTAGAATGGCCAAACATAGAAAATTTTTGGGATTTATCATTGGGCTCTTAGTTGGACTACAATGTCAAGCGGTTGCCGGAGATGTTATTGTTGGAAATTTGGACGTGGAAGTTCGCGGTAATGCACCAATTAATCACGTGGCAATTCTTTCACATATCAAAATTAAAGAAGGTGATGTCTTTAAGCAGGAATTTAATGATGCCTCCATTCGCTCGCTTTACGCCACCGGGTTGTTTGATCACATTGAAGTTCTAACGGACGCCGGCGTTGTTGATAATGCCATCGATGTACGGTACGTACTTTATTCGCGCCAACGCATCGGATATGTGCGATTCCAGGGCAATCAAAAAATCTCTCAGCGCAAACTCCGTGCGGCCACAAAAATACGAAATGGTCACATGCTGAATCCAAGTCAGGTAGTTGCGGATCGGCTGGCCATAGAAGATTTTTACCGCAAGCATGGCTACGCAGATGTGCACGTTTCACATGAAGTTTTAACGGAAACGAATTCCTCGGATGCGGACCTTATATTTGCCATTTCCGAAGGCTCACGCCTCCCCATTGGAGAAGTCACATTTTCGGGAAATAAATCCATTCGCTCCAGAGAATTAAAAAAACTAATGCGCGTGCGACGGCGAACCATAATTTCCATTCTCAACGGAAGCGGTTACTATTTTCCCGAATTGCTCAGGGCCGACTTGGAAAAGCTGCAGCACTTCTATCACAACCACGGATTCTTGGACTGCGTCATCGATATTGAAAGCGTGCGACGGGACATCGACGCCAAAAGCAAAATGCGACTCACCATAGCAATCGACGAAGGTGAGCGGTTGTCCGTTGGAAATATCTGCGCCAGCGAAAACGCTATCTATGGCAGCGATCACTTGCTAAAGTGCGTGCCCATTCGCACCGGAGACTGGTTTTCACCGGATAAAATTTCCCAAGCGGAGGAGGCCATTCGTAATTTTTACGGCCGAGCCGGGTACATGGAAACCTATGTAACCACCAGGCGTCACCCTAACCTAGCGAACAACTCCATCGATTTGGATTTTATTGTTCACGAGTCCGAAAAGACCAAGGTTGGCTTCATTCGCATCCGCGGAAACACAAAAACTAAGCATCAGGTGATTCTCCGCGAGCTGTCTCTGACGCCTGGCGAAACATTTAATCTGATCAAATTGCATAATAGCGAAAATCGCCTCCGAGAAACTCGTTACTTCAAACAGGTGATTCTTTCCCCGGAGGCAAGTTCTTTGCCAGACTCACGGGATATTTGCATCGCGGTGGAAGAAGGGAATACCGGTCAATTTTACTTCGGTGGGGCAATGAGCTCCATGGAAAATATTTTAGGATATTTAGAAATAGGTCAGTCAAACTTTGATATTAGAGGGCGCCGGACGAAGTGGCAAGGCGCCGGACAAAAATTTAGAACGCGGCTCGAAGTTGGCACACGCACACAGCAGGCAACGCTATCCTTCGAGGAACCGTGGCTTTTCCAGCAGGAATTGGCATTTGGCGTAAATGCCTTCTATTTAAAAAATGAATACAGAAAATCGGATCACAACTACGGCGGCGAATCATACGATGAGCGTCATAAGGGCTTTGATTTTTACCTTCGAAAACGCATCATCGAATTGCTGGAAGGGCATGGTTATTACAAATTGGATCGCATCGAACTTTACAACGTTGCTCCCGGCGCGCCAGTTGGCTTACGCATGGAGGGCCTTCGCGGAGCACAGTGGGTGTCAAAGACTGGAATTAGCATTCAACGGGATTCTCGCGACTCATTGCTTTACCCAACGCACGGAAATAAATTGGTTGCAGCGTTGGACTACGCCGGATTGGGCGGTGATGTACATTATCTGAATCTGGATTTCCAATTTGGGCAATGGATCAAGCTCTCCGATTCACACACACAAATAGTCTCGTTCATTGGAAAAATGGGAACAATGAAGTCCTATCGACGAAAATACATCCCTTACTTCGATCGCAAATTTTTGGGAGGCTCGGATTGGATGCGCGGATTTGAACTCCAAGGCGTTGGACCCAGGGACGGCTATGGTGGCGCCATTGGAGCAAATGGATACATTTACGGAGGCCTGGAATATAGTATTAAACTTGCAGACCAACTTCGTCTGGTATTTTTCACCGAAGGAGCCTATATGGGTCGTAAATTTATGTCCCTGGATCAACCGTTTTACAATGACCTCGGCGTGGAATTGCGCCTCTTTGTCATGAATGCGCCGCTACGGCTGATTTTTGGCTACCCGACGCACGGCAATGATTACTATCCGCATAAACTGCAATTTAATTTCGCGTTTAATAACACATTTTAGCAAATTCCATGGATTGCGAGCATAATTGCGGAACCTGTTCCGAATGTGACATTCACGGCTCGTGTGCCGGATTAGCCGTGGACGACGGCGAAATTCTAACACAAATTGCCGCCTTCGGCGGCGAACTTTCACGAAAATTATTTACCTCAATTTCGCATTCGGGCCATGCAAGCAATTGCCTCCGAAGCGTTCTTTTTGGAAAATTTTTGCGCATCCTTCCAAGTGTCCCATGTTGGATTGACCGGGACCGTTTCGTCGTCGGAAAAAACAAGATCTCTTCACTTTTCCCGTGGTTATATTTGGCAGGATTTCCCATGCAAATGGGTGATATAATTTTTTACGAAAATTCAGAAAATATTCCTAAAGATTTTCAAGCCCTTGGCATCGATTTGGCAACGAAATCGCCAATTACAAAGGCTGTGGACGTGGCAATTTCTCACAAAAAAATGATACTGTCCCTTCGAGAACATGGCATTCCATGTCTGAGTAAAGTTCTAAGCCTGGCTGGCAACATATCCAGTGCCGATCCAGCAGTAATGGAAGCCTTGCAATGTGCCATCGCTGCAAAATTAGATAATTTGATTCTCATTTCCGAAGGAAGCGGTGATGATAATTCCATACTCCTTCCGATTTCGGATCTGCGCGCAATTGGATTTCACATCGAAGAAATTGAAAGCGATGGCGTTCAAGCAATTTACGAAAAACTAATTCAAGCCCGAATAAATGGGCAACAACAACCACAAATAGTCGTTATTCATGGTCGCGCTATTAAAGGCGTCGAAATTCCGCCGACCTCGCTCCAAACTGGAAGTATAACCGATGGGGATTTTTTTATACCGGATGCAATCCATAATTATTTCGCCCTTTTGAACATGCGCAAAAACAGTGACTATGAAAATTGGCAATACCGCTTTGAATGCGCCGTGGATTTTCATCCGGAAATTTTGCACTTCGTGGAAAGCCGCCATGCGTATTAGTGGCGGAAAAGCCCGTGGCATACGATTGTCATGTCCGGATGGGAAAATTTTACGCCCAACCACCGATGCCCTCCGCGAAGCAGTCTTTTCTGCTATCGGAGCGGATGTGATTGGCGCCGAGTTCCTTGACCTTTGCGCCGGAATTGGCAGCTATGGACTTGAGGCCATCAGCCGTGGAGCGAATGGCGGGACATTTGTGGAAAAAAATGGTCGACTCCGGCCATACATCCATGAAAATCTTCAAAAAGTTTCCAAAAGCATCGGAATCGATTCCCAGCCTTATCGAATTCTCCGTGATGATATCTTCGCATTGAGTTTTAATCGCTTTTCGTCTGCAAAGCTTATTTTTTTAGATCCACCCTATGAACAACTCCGCGCCAACGCAGAAGCCTTCGTTGGCATCCTTTCACGATTTTTAACCACCACCTGGCTGGGCGTACTCGAACTTCCAGCCGATATTATGCCGAATCTTCCAAATGAACTCTTTTGCACGCACATCCTCGGAAAAACACGTGGAAAAAATTCACCAAAAGCTTTGATCATTCGCCGCCAACATGACACAAAATAATGAATTTTCAGCAAACAATCAAATTTATGGCACTGCTTTAAAGTCTCAAGTTCTTGGCGTCATAAATTCGTGTACACATTCGACACGTCCTCCAAATCATCCAGTTTTTCCAAAAGCATCGTGGCCCTGGAAAGGGTTTTCTCATCGAGTTCAGCATTTGTTGTTGGAATATATGCAATTTGTGCAGATTCACATGATATATGTGCCCGCTCCAATGCCTGACTCACTGCATAAAAAGCCGTAATTGGTGCTTGCACTTCTAAGAAATCGCCTTCGGTGAAGATTTCATCCCCACCGTTTTCTAAGGCAATTTCCATGAGCTGTTCCTCCGTCGCCAATGTTTTTGGAATAATGAATTGGCCCTTCCGTTGGAAGTTAAACGCCAGCGCTCCAGACGTGGCCAGATTTCCACCGTATTTAGAAAAAGTACTCCGAACCTCGGAAACGGTGCGATTTTTATTGTCGGTGGTTACTTCGACGATGATTCCAATTCCGCCCGGGCCATAGCCCTCGTATGTCAGCTCTTCAATAATCGTTCCAGGTATATCGCCGGTACCCTTTTTAATTGCCTTGGACACATTATCGGCAGGCATATTCGCTGCCTTAGCCTTTATGATGCAATTGCGCAGGCGTGGGTTGAATTCCGGATCGCCACCCCCCTCCCGTGCTGCAATGGTCAATTCCTTGCTAACAAGGCTAAATATTTTACCCCGCTTGGCGTCAATGACCGCCTTATGCCGCTTGGTTGTTGCCCATTTGCTGTGCCCAGACATAATTAACCCCTTCTCCCATCTCAATTGTGCGCATCAGCAATTCACCACCGGAGGATCACTGATTGGCGATTGATTATGTTCCCACACATAATATTCAAGAAATTTACTCCAATCGCAAAAGCACATTTTCCCGCACGAAGCAAATCTTTACCCAGATTGCAACTCGCTTGGAAATGTCTTGCACCACTGGTATTATTCTGATCGCCTGGCAGACAATAAAATTGAAGGGGGTGTATTAGAAATGCCAACCATTGAGGTTATCTTTCGCAAGGGTGAAAATGTCGAAAAAGCACTGCGTCGATTGAAGAAACGGTTAGACCGCGAATCGGTCTTGCAGGATGCAAAAACAAAGAGATACTATGAAAAGCCGTCTGAAAAAAAGCGACGAAAAGGTAAAATAGCCAAGTTCACAAACTACCTTCGCAGCCGGAAGGACAAGGAGTAGCGCGCAATACGCTTTGTATATTCCAGGGTATTACTGGCGTATGGTATTGGCTATTTTAGGCTTCATCATCCGCCAGTTCCAAAAGATTGGATCCACCGGAGATTTGTGGTGCCATTGAAGGGACTTTATTGTCCGTCCGTATAACGAGGACGGGCTCTTTTGTTTTAACCCACACATGCTGTGGTTTTAAAAATTTTGCCGGAACGACTTCGCATACATCCGTTATCGTCTTGGCCGGTTCCCGGGCACCCTTTTTGGATTGATTAAAGTCGTACGCCGCCCGAATGAGTTTAGCACCAACTTCGAGCGGGCTCTGATCTTCTGGAACCTGCAACACCCATCCGGTAAAAAGCTCGTTTGCAAATTTTCCATCGGGATCCGATATTAATATAACAAACTGCTTCTTTACCGGCGGCAACAATCCTTCCGCCTCAGGCGTGTTTGTGTCGCCTATTTCCAACTCCAAATCTTCCAACACCTGGCTAATTATCTCATAATCAACTTCGTTGCGCCGTAAAACCTTTCGGACCAGGTCAATGTCCACCTTTGCCATGTTTGGCTTCTATTCCGTTGCAAACTCCATTCAATGCTATTTCTTCTCCACGCCCGTAGAATTTCTTCCGACAGCCTAAGGGCATAGCTGTCGATTGTTCGAAATCAATGAATTAACCTTTGTTTACCAACATATTCGAAATGCTATGCGTTGTCACATATTGCATAATTTGCAGTCGCAACAAACTGCAAACAAAAAATCAAGAATATCAGCAAATTCAGTTTTTAACAATAAAGCTTGCGCGTGGACAATTTTATATGCATACATACGTAAATATGCAGGAGCTTTTTGCACAAAATCAGCAGACTGTTAAATTCGATCTGCGGCCGAAAACTGGCTCCATTAGCACGCTGGATTACACGAACCTTTTAAGGAATGGGGTAACCGTTGCGGGCTTCCGAATGGCCAAAATCAAAGATTGGACACTCGCGATTATTTTGACAACTTTTTTCCCAGTTGGCATAATTTACGTTCTTGTACGATACATTTATTGCAAGTGCACGGGCACACCGGTTACCATTCTCTGGATTTGCATGCGCTCGGCGCTTGAATCTGCTCCACCAAGCGGAAATAGCCCTAGTTATCAGGCCGCACCAAAAGTAGAAGCACCGACACCACATACCCCGAAATCAAAGCCTCAGCCAAAACCGAAGCCTCAGCCAAAACCGAAACCTCAGCCGGAACCGAAACCTCAGCCGGAACCGGAACCTCAGCCGGAACCGAGCCTTGAATTCTCAGCTGCCGACTGCAAAATAGCGGAAACACCCATTTACGTCCCATCGCCCGTTAAACGGCAAAAGCCTGGTCAATTCGTGCACAATCCAGAAATGGAAATTGCGTTGAGCAAATTATTGGACTCGCTGCCATCTACAAGACGTGGAACTGGGTCATTATTTGCCAAAAATAGTAAACCATTCGAGCCAGAAAAGGCCAAAAGTGCACTGCTAGAACTTCTCCGGTATCCCGATGGAGGCATAGAGATTACACACAAAACGAACCCAAGGTATTGGGCGCATATGTTTATAAAACATATCCTAGGCTCTACCGATGAGCAACTACGAAATTATGGATATAAACTTATGGAAATCAGCAAAACTCGCAATGTTTTTTTTCCCCAAACATCTGACCTTGTGCAATCCGTTGATTCCTTGGACCCAGAAAGGAAGCTGGAGCTGTACACGTTCATCGCGGAAAACCCAGAGCTTATGCCATATTTTTGGCGTACTTGTTCTCTTGGAATAAAATTTTTCAGCGCCCTCGGCGATGACCGCCGGTCGGACGCACTAGCAAGTGCTGGCTATGATAATTTTTTCCGGGCATTGCAATCTACTACCTGTGAATCGTCTCAAACAACAGAAGATGAGCTGCCGGACGTTGTCGCAATTGTCAAAAAATATTCACACGAATTTAGTAAACACTTCGAAATTATACTTCGATCTCCAAATTTACGGCAGAACTTTCTTGGCATTTTAGCTCAAGGTCTTTCTCCGGCCAAACGGCACATGGCACGTTTACAAAATGATATGCTCTATTGTGGCAGGGGCGCATTTGGAAATTTTTGCGATGCTGATCCAAAAGCATTTGTAAGGTTCGTTGTATTTTCTCCTGTTCCAATCGTTCGGAAAGAAGGCATGAAAATTGCACGCGAAAAAGGTCTTAACGTAGAAGCTTACATTCTCAAAAATGGCCATATGTTTATTCAGCAGTGCCTCGCAATGGGTGAGCCTTTTATTAGCGATGGGTATAGATTTTTAATGAATCACAACATTGGGCGCACACTTTTGGAGCAAAATGGTGAGGCGTTCATAAACCTCGTTTTGAAATCAACGCGTACAGACATCGTTGCTGCAGGAATCAGCTTCGTCGTTCAAACTGGATTACTCCCCGATTTAATACAAAAGCACGGTCCGATAATTCTTGAGTCTATTCTTGAGCCAAACATGACAAGCGCCAAATGCATGTTACGAAGGCTTCTTTGCCAGCTCATGCAAACTAAGGAAATTGCATGCATGTTGCGCAATCAGTATTCAGATCTATTTGTTAAACTTTCTGATAAAATTTTACCTATTCCCCCAGGCCCGCGCGGGAATTTCTGCGCACTTACGCTTGCGCAAATTGCCACTGCTTTCGGCAGGCAGGACATTGCAGATCTGGCCTTAGCCAGGCTTCGAGAACCTATTACCCCAGTACACTTTTCCCCACTGGAACTTCCTCCGGATTTCCCACTGGAGCTTCCTCCGGAAATAACTGCACAAACGTTGATATTCAATCCATCTGGAGATTGTCCTTTAGATAGTCTTTACCTTTACGGATGCGAAGACGGATGCGAAGATCAAGTAACCGTTAGTTCTTCACATTTTCTGTTATGGCAGGATGCTAAAATTTTGAGAGCATTTCCTGAGGAAATGGTTATTGACGAAAATGCCACATCTGAGTCGCTATCGGAAACTGAAGATGAAATTAAAAAATTCGAAAGAGAATATACATCTGATGCGGATTTTGATTTGTCGGAATTTGGCAAAGATATTTTATGCGCATTATCTTCGGATACGCGCAGGGCTGGATACGAGTTATTAATGAAAAAATCTTCTGCTTTAGCGGACTCGAAGCATGCAATTATTCAAGCGATATTGCCAGTTCTCGTAACATTCCACGTGCGAAAAGGGCATGAAGGGGCACTTAAAGATGCATTGAATTTTTGCGTACAATCCAACCTCCAAGATGAAATATTGGCAACTCATGCGGTTGGCGGCATTCCGGCCGCCCTACTACTATTGACATCCCAAGATGCAACTCTTCGCAAAATTGGCTACTCCTTTATTGACAAGGCGAAAATAGACCTTGGTATCATGAAGAATTTTCAATTTTTTATTTCCGAGGTCCTCAATTGCAATAACGACGAAATACGTAACGGCGGAGTAAGCTTTTTGCAATCCCGCGGCATTAAATACCTAAAGATAAATAACGAAATTTATGAATTGTATAAATTCAAGCTTCCTTCGCCATCGTTAAAAATCATTTGATAAACTTAAATTCATAGATTGGCGGCTAAAATCCAGGCACAGACTACTGAAAACGCGGCTTGCGGAGATCGAAAATGAAACAATATTGGGCCAAAGGACTCACCGCCAAATATCTCATTAGGGCAACGGAGAACTTTTGAGATTCGCGTTTTCCCTTATTCATGATGGAGCATTGGATGGTATGACGTTGTTGACTGCGATAGTTGAATTTTTGAAAAACCAACCATCTCGCCCGTCGTGGGATGAATATTTTATGGCAATTGCGCATCTGGTGGCCATGCGTTCGCCATGTGATCGCCTACACGTTGGCTGTGCCATTGTAAGCCCGGAGAAACTTGGCAACCGCATAATCGCATTGGGGTACAATGGCTTTCTTCCGGGCGTCCCTCATACGCCCCATATGCGCGATGACCATGAAATTGCCTCCGTCCATGCGGAGCAAAATGCCATCGGAGATGCGGCCCGCCGTGGGGTTTCCGTGGAGGGCGCCACCGCCTACGTCACCCACTATCCCTGCATTCACTGCGCAAAGGCTTTTTTGTCCGCGGGTATTGTCGGGGTGAAATACTTTGATGACTATCGCAATGATCCACTCGTGAAACAACTATTCACCATGTGTCAGGTCCCGCTGATTAAGCTGCCATCCGAATAGCTCCGCTGCGATTTTAAAAAATTTTCTTGAGATGCATGCAGCTCTGGCAGAGAAAACACGAATCGCGCGGGCGTAGTATAGTGGCAATACGCGAGCTTCCCAAGCTTGAGCGGAGGGTTCGATTCCCTCCGCCCGCACCACTTCCAATGAACGCAATTCCCGACGTGCAACCTTTCATTGATCGCTTTAGGGCGCTAGAAGCGCTCATGGCCGCGGAAAATTTTTATGAGGACCAACGTTCCGCCGCCACCATCGGGCGGGAATACTGCCAAATCCGTGAATTATTGGAAAGTCACGGACATTATACATCTCTGGTCGAGGTTATTTCCGATGCGGAGAAAATTTTGAATGATCCCAATGCCGATGGTGAAATGCTTCTTTGGGCGCAGGAAGAACGGGACAAAGCGCTGCAACGGATAGAAGCGGCCAAATTTCGAGTTCTCAGCCTTATGCTTCCGGAAGACCCGAGTGATTCGCGGAATACGGTTTTGGAGATTCGTGCCGGTGCCGGCGGAGATGAAGCTGCCATATTTGCCGGTGATTTATGCCGCATGTACTTGCGCTTCAGCGAACTAAAGGGATGGACGGTGGAGCCCATAAGTTCGCATGGCGCGGAATTGGGCGGATTTAAGGAGGTCATTCTTCTAATTAGTGGCGAGGACGTTTATAGGGCCATCAAATTCGAAAGTGGCGTCCATCGCGTGCAACGCATTCCGGAAACGGAAGCGAACGGACGCGTGCATACTTCCACGGTAACCGTTGCGGTGCTTCCGGAGGCGGAAGAAGTGGATGTGCAAGTAAACCCGGAAGACTTGGAAATTAGCATATGTCGAGCCAGCGGAGCCGGTGGCCAACATGTTAATAAAACCGACTCGGCAGTACAACTCCTCCATAAGCCAACGGGAATTATCGTCTATTGTGCCGATGAGCGTTCCCAACAGAAAAACCGAAGCAAGGCGATGAAAGTCTTGCAAGCACGACTGTTACAACAAAAACGGCGGGAAGAAGAGGAGAAATATGCATCCACCCGCCGCAATCAAGTGGGATCCGGGGATCGCTCCGAGCGCATACGGACATACAATTTTCCACAAAATCGTCTGACTGACCACCGCATTGGGCTGACCCTCCATAACCTTCCGGCGATTATGGAAGGAGACCTTTCGGAGGTGATCACCGCACTGCATGCGGCGGACTATCAAAGGCGCATTCAGGCACTTGCCACAAAGGAAAACAAGATTTAGTCGAAAACAGCGGAAAAGCAACTCCGGACGGCACAGTATGATTCAAGCATCGAACATAAAGCCGAAGTGATGATATGGTGGATTTAATCAAAGCATAAGGCTGGGAATTCTCCCTTAATAGATGCAGGGCAATTCAGACAAACGACATGGCAACCTTTACGGACGGCGGCAAGTAGTTTACGCCAATCATCTTCACTGGCATTAGAAAATATAAGTTCCACTTCCTTTAAGCTAGCTGCTCCCTTCAATAGGCTTCCCGCATTTTCGATACCAACGCCATTCGTTAATACAATTTTCGTAAATCTTTCGACGTTAGCAGGATCAATGGTTGTTATCTGCGCGTTATCGCCAAAAATAAGTTCTGTATCTCCATTTCGCAACCAGGAGGACAAGTCAAGTCGCAACCTTTCGATATGGCAATCGATATTAATTCTCTCAATGGCATAAAGTTCATAAAAGTTTACATCGCGCAGCGCATTGTTTTTCTGTAGCATTATCTCCTTTGTCGCCATGTGCCCAAAGCTCGAAATGGCCGTCACGTTTCCGGTATTCTCTCGGAGAACGAACGGCGGTGCCTTCGGACTGTTTTTTAAACCATCCGCATCATTGATCTCGCCAACAATGTCTAAACTAGCTGGTCCAGGGAGTTCGCTTACGTTCGCAACAGTTATCCCCTTTTTGTTGGGACCATATGGATCTTGTTCGAGCGTCATTCCTCCCGTCTCGGTGTATGATCTAAAGCTATACATTATTGGGTTTGTTTCGGCCGGAGGAGTTTTATCTCCGATCGGCTCCGCTTGGACGGATCTAGCGGTATCATCTTCTGTATCTACCTTTTTATCCGTTGATGGTGGTTGCTCTGTCAAATCCGCAGACTTCGGACGAGGATCCGCGGAGACATCTTCAGAAGATTCCACACCGGTTGGGTTTTCCAGATTTTGGCCCTGAGGATTATTTTCTTCTCCAGGTCCACTAGCCATGCGATCACCTTCCGCCTGGCTAACATCGGCAGCTTTGCCTATGGGTGTAACACTAATTGCAGGAAATGCCTGATAGATTTTGTCCAAACTTTTTTTTGCATCCGCTTGTTGTCCGGAGCTATTTGAAAGCACCATTGGAACCAAGTGGGCAATGGCGACTATCGCATGGGAAATGGGGCGGCCATTTGCGCTCAAATCCGAATGTACAATATGGCGCTCGATGATGTAAATGACAATGGCCCCAATTCCGGTAAATTGAACAATAATTCGAAATATTCGGCCGAACGACCAGGCAACATTGTGAAAATATGCATTTTGTAACCGAATCTCTTGATCGGACACTTTTCCAGTTATTTCAGACCCAGCTTGTCGAAAGCCACTCACGCTGAGGGGAGCTAGAAAGCCTGCGGCAAGTCCAATAGTTGCTTCGTTTGGCAAAACGATAATATTGTTGTATCACATAATCTAAAATTCAAGGTTTTTCATCAAAGATTTCTTTCGATTTTTCCGTTGTGGCCGACGGGACAAGGGCCCCACCGGAAATGATTGCTTTTATGGCATCTGCGACGGACATTTGAAGCGGTTTGCAGCGGCTTCTATTGACAAAAATAAGAAACCCGGATGTGGGATTAGGCGTCGTTGGAACAAACACACATAATCCATCTTCCTCGCAAAAGCCACCCAATTCTCCTTCCGCGCAACCGGTTACAAAGCCGATGGCACAAGACCCTTTTGCGGGGAATTCCACCAAAACCACCTCCTGAAACAGGACCCGTTTCCCATTGGAAAATGTTCCAACAATTTGCTTGGAAGTGTTATAAAGTACGCGTATAAACGGCAATCGATCGATGATCTTTTCCGTTACACGGATAAGGAATTTTCCCAAGAAATAACGGGAAATACATCCCACCATCGCAATAAGTAACAGTATAAAAAGCGTTGAAATAAAATTGATTGCGAAGATCATAAAAGTCTTCGAAGGAATCAGCTGTGGGAATACATGGAAAAAAAGTCGGCTTACCGGCGAACCCACCTTGTCCACCAAAAGTTTTACCAAAAATATGGTAATTCCGAGGGGCAGGAAAGATAAAAGCCCGGCAATAAATGCATTCCTGAAAAATCTCAGCACAACACATTCAAGATAAATATGTAATTCGCACGAAGCAATCCATTTTTAATTGCCTAAAGCAACGTCAAAAGTTTCCCTTCGTCAAGCTTGGAAATACCAAGTCGTTCCGCATCGGCCAGCTTGCCTCCCGGATTTTTCCCAACGATAAGCGCATGGGTTTTTGCCGAAACGCTTTCCCTAACGCGCCCACCAACTTGTTCAATTCGCTGCCTTAACTCTTCCCTGGTAATGGCATGGAAAGTCCCCGTTATGACAAAATTTTTCCCCGTAAAAAATGATGTCCCTTCGATGGAGTTTTGTTTTTCAACCAAGTCATCCATTGAAAGACCGAGTTCTGCCAGTTCGCCAATGAGTTGCCGATTTGCCACATCAGTAAAAAAGGAATGAACGCTGGCGGCAACGATATCTCCGATCCCATCGCAGCATCGCAACTCCTCCCGAGTGGCAGCCATCAGTTTATCCATGGAGGCCCACCGCCGAGCTAAAAGTTTTGCCGTTTGCACGCCAATGTGAGGAATCCCTAATCCATGCAATAACCGCCAAAGCGGCCGTTGTTTTCCAATCTCAATAGCCTCCAGGAGGGCATTCGCAGATTTATCCCTTATGTGCGACAATTGTAAAAGCGCCGCCTTTGACAACCGAAAGATATCACTAAATTGCTCCAACAATCCGGCATCGCGCAATTGCCCAATGCGCTGCGGTCCAAGCGTGTCAATATCCAATGCTTGCTTGGACGCAAAATGCTCCAGCCGTCGCGAAATTTGCGGGGGGCAATTTGGGTTCAAGCAACGGTAGGCCACTTCGCCATCCAAACGTTTCAGCGGAGCACCACATGCTGGACAAAATTCCGGATAGATGAACGGTTTTGTGTCGGATGAACGTCGCTCAAGGACAATGCCCACGATGGCCGGAATAACCTCACCAGCTTTTTCCAGGATTACATAATCTCCAATGCGTATACCCTTGCGCGCAATCTCATTGGCATTATGTAATGTGGCATGGCGGACAACGGTGCCGCAAATGTGAATCGGCTCCAGATGAGCAACCGGTGCGACGATGCCCGTTCGTCCCACATTCAATTCGATGGAAAGCAATCTCGTAAAAACCCGCTCAGGTGGATATTTGTACGCCATCGCCCACCGGGGCGCCGATGAAATGGTGCCCAGTTTATCTCGCAGCACATGCTCATTTACCTTGATAACGGCACCATCCGTGGCAAAGGGATAGAATTTTCGCTCCCGGTCGTAATACTCAACCGCCGCCCAGATGTCTGCAAATTTTTGAGCAAGCCGATAGCTATTGGTAGGAATTTCACAATCTGCCAAAAAACGGAGGACTTCCTCGTGCGTTGAAAATGCCCGGGAACAAGCACCAATTTCATAGGCGATAAACCGCAATCGGCGCCCTCGCGCCATAGTCGGATCTAATAATTTAAGACTTCCGGCCGCCAAATTTCGCGCATTGGCGAACACATCCAATCCGTCCCGTTGCCGCTGTTCATTGATTTCTTCGAAATCCGCCAGCGCAATATATATCTCCCCGCGGACTTCCAGCAACTGAGGAACATCTTTTACCCCAATGAAATGGGGAAGCCCGATAACGGTGTGCACGTTGCGCGTGACATCATCGCCCTCTGACCCATTGCCTCGGGTAATTCCCTGGATGAGCAAACCGTTTTCAAAAATAAGACTCAGCGCCGCCCCATCAATCTTTGGTTCAATCACAAAGGAGGCAGCTCCGTCAGCATTATCATAAATTCGTTGTACAAAGGCCTCTAGTTCGCCAATATTGTAGGTATTCCCGAGACTGAGCATGGGAACCCGATGGGGAACCTTCCGGAACCCACTCTTCCGATCATCGCCAACTCGCAACGTGCGCATCCGTGCCCGTAGAAATGTATACTTTTTTAATAATTCCCCATATTCTTTTTTGAGTTGATCATACTCCCAATCGGAAATTTCCGGCAACGATTCTCCATAATAAAGCCTATCGTGGTTAATAATTGCCATCTCCAGGCTGGCAAATCGTCTCCGGATTTCATCCGGCTCAGGGTCAAACGGTAAT
Source organism: Puniceicoccales bacterium (assembly GCA_031268795.1). Classification (GTDB taxonomy): domain Bacteria; phylum Verrucomicrobiota; class Verrucomicrobiia; order Opitutales; family JAIRLM01; genus JAIRLM01. Next base: position 66,456 of record JAIRWT010000008.1, on the reverse strand, counting down.
TCATCGTCCATCGTAAAAACCCACTACCACAGATAACTTGGGCGAGATACGTGCCAGTTTTCGCCGAAAATGACAAGCAATCATTTGGATCTGATTCCCAACGGACCGCAAACGATCCGCATAAATACCGCACCGCGTAATTTTTATGAAATGTAATCGCCTATGCCTTCGGCAATCATAGAAAATTTGATTTCTTTGACATTTTCCCGTGTGAGAATTTGGAATTCGCCGATGTGCACAATGACGCCCATGATGGCGCAATACGAAGAAGTGCGAGGTGAACTTCCACCAAAAACGCTACTATTTTTTCGCCTGGGAGATTTTTACGAGTTATTCAATGAAGATGCCGCATGCGCATCTACCCTTCTTGGGCTAGCCCTCACCCACCGGCAAGGGGCGCCAATGGCCGGGATTCCCCATCACGCCGCTAACGGCTACATTAAAAAGCTGCTCGACGCCGGATGGCGTGTGGCCATTTGCGACCAACTTGAACCATCGATTCAGGGGAAAATTGTTAACCGTGCGCTCACTCGTATCTACTCTCCGGGGACGATCATCGAAGATGAGCAAATGGATGCCCGCGAGCATCAATACATACTAGCCTTTGATGTCGGGAAGGATGGCATTGTGGCGGCCTGGATGGAACTTTCCACGGGGGAATTACGTATTTCATCCTCCAAAGATGCGGGCGAACTTTTAGCCGTACTTTCCGCGCTTGCGCCAAAGGAAATACTCATTCCGGAAGGCGCTCGCGACATCTGGCATAGCGGAGAAAATAGTTGGTTCGAAGCCTTCCAATCGCTGGCCACCCAACGGCTCACGTCGGAGCTGCCGGCATCCTATTTCGATGAAGTTATCGCAAAAAAAATGGTCCGTGAGACCCTTGGAGTACTTTCCTTGGATGGATTTTCCATCGATGATCGCCATCCAGCATTGCGTGCGGCCGGGGCCTTGCTATATTATGTTAGCCAAAGTCTATGCATGCGACCTGGCAATATTCACCACATCCGTGAAGTACGCTTTGACCAGTCGCTGATTATTGATTTGGCCACACTGCATAATCTGGAAATTTTTCACTCAATGCGCCACACCCGGGAGGGAAGTCTTCTCGCAGCCCTGGACGAAACGAAAACCGCCGCCGGAGCACGTCTTTTGAGAGAATATCTTGCGCGGCCGCTATTACACGAAGAAGAAATCGCTCGCCGGCAAAACTGTGTGGGTGAATTTTTACAAAACCCGGCTGCAACCGACGCTTTTCGCTCCGCACTAGGGCAAACCCGTGATTTGCTGCGCATACTTGGGCGCTTGCATAACCGCGTGCGCAATCCGCGCGATGTTGGAGGAATCTTGGAAACCCTTGAAAAGCTGCCCCGCCTGCAAACATTTTTAAGTCAAATTGAAGGAAATTCGGTGCGGACGGCAGGCGAAGCACTGGGAGATTTTTCAGAGTTATGTTCCATGTTGGGCCAAGCGATGGCGGATCACTTGCCAAACGATCTATCCGATGGTGGCTATATCCGTGATGGGTACAATGAAACCCTGGATCGCCATCGGGATATTTTATCGTCCGGCGAAAAATGGCTAAGCCAATGGGAGGCGGAAGAGCAGCGGACAACAGGCATTCGCACCCTTCGCGTTAAAAATAATGGCACCTTCGGCTACTTCATCGAAGTCTCCAAATCCTATTTGCCCATGGTGCCTAACCACTATATCCGCCGGCAAACGGTGACAAGCGGTGAACGTTATGTTACGGAAGCTCTACGGGAAAAAGAGCGGGAAATTTTAAATGCCCGACGAAATGCTGCGGGTTTAGAGCAGGAAATTTTCGAAGAAATCGTCCAAATGGTACTACGAGAATCTGGAAAAATCTGCAACACAGCCCACATCCTCGCCGAGTTGGATGTATTCGCCGGATGGGCATCCGTTGCGCAAAATTGGAATTATACACGTCCACTGGTTGATGATGGCAACACCATTAGCATTGAAGGCGGACGCCATCCGGTACTGGAACAACTTATCGCCAAGCAATCGGATGGGCTCGCCGGGACGCAGCACTTTGTTGAAAACGATGTGCATTTGAGCAGCGATGAAAGTCAAATTTTACTGCTAACTGGCCCAAACATGGGCGGCAAGTCCACGTTCATTCGCCAGATTGCGCTCATTACCATCATGGCTCGCTGTGGTTGCTGGGTTCCGGCAAAAAATACCCGCATTGGCCGAATCGACCGTATTTTTTCCCGCATCGGCGCCGGTGACGATCTGTCCCAGGGCCGATCGACGTTCATGGTCGAAATGCATGAAACCGCGGTCATACTTCATTTGGCAACAAAGCATAGTCTAATTATTCTCGACGAAATTGGACGTGGAACAAGCACCTATGACGGATTGAGCATCGCATGGGCTGTGGTGGAACATCTCCACGAAAATGAAATGTGCGGCCCTATAACCCTTTTTGCCACCCATTACCATGAAATTACTCGCCTGGAGGATACCCTATCTCGGGTGCGTAATTTTCATGTGTCCGTTAGCGAACAGGATGATGAAATTTTATTTTTGCACAAAGTTTGCCCCGGCTGCTCAAATCGCTCCTACGGCATTCAGGTGGCAAAATTGGCCGGCTTACCGCCGACTCTTATCGCCAGAGCTAAAACAATCCTAAAAAATCTGGAACAATGTGGTTGTTAATATTGAAAGCATTGCATAGGAGATGAATCCGATGACGGGAAAAAATGGACAATTGGGTGGTATTTTCATCGTTGCCGGCACTTGCATTGGCGGCGGTGTCATTGCCCTGCCCATGATGCTGGCAAGCGTTGGCTTAATTTTTACGGTGCTGATCATGGCAATTATGTGGGCCACTATGTACTACTCGGCGCTCATTAATTTGGAACTCAATTTGCAAGCCGGCACCGGCATTGATATTGGCAATCTGGGAAAGCGATTTAGCGGACAAGGTGCTGCATGGCTCGGACGCCTGGTATTATTGCTGCTAATGTATGCGCTCATGGCCGCCTATTTCTATGGTCTTTCATCGCTTTTTTTGGAAATCCTTCAGCTGTCTCCAAAAAGTAGGTTGTTCGTAACAACGGCTGTGGCTCTTGCTTTTTGCGTCCTGATGATAGCTCCGATTCGACGATTGGATGCAATCAATCGACGGCTGTTCATTGCCATGCTTGCGGTTGCCGGCATCCTGCTCATTGGACTTTTGCGGCATGTTTCCTGGGACAAATCACTCCTTTTCCCCCCGCCAACCGCAAAATTTCATCATTGGATTGCCGTCATTCCCGTGTTATTCACTTCATTTGGTTTTCAGGTTGTTTTTCACACACTTTCCAATTACTATGAAATGAATAAAAAAGTGCTCCGTCGTGTGTTTTTATTAGGGAGTCTTATTCCAGCGGTCGTCTATATTGCCTGGACCGTTGCAGTACTCTTGGCTGTCCATGGCCATAATCCACAATTTTACGGAAAAATGGTTTTGGGCCAAACGGATGTTGGCTCGCTCGTTTCCGAATTGGGACACATTACAGCAAACCCAGCGATCCGTTCCATTGTTTGGATCGTTTCGGTACTCGCCATTGCCACGTCTATGATTGGCGTCGGAGCTGGACTCTGCGATACGCTAAAGGTATATTTGCCGGGCAAATTTCATCTCGCACACCCACGCATACTTCCGGCGGTGGTAGGAACCATTCCTTCGCTGATTTTCGCAATGATTGTTCCAGGCGCTTTCATCGTTATTTTGGGCGTTGCCGGCATCATTTTGGCTGTATTGGCCATTTTGTTACCAGTGTATCTCATACGCAGGGGCAAATTTACAGACCTCAATTACTCTTTTGCCGGAAATCCCGTGGCACAATTTCTCATTCTCGCTGCCGCAATCTGGGTTATTTTTTGTGAAATGGCCCATTTTCATTTCTGAGGATGCGTGCGACGAAATTCATAAAGACACAATGCAGTGGCAATGCCAACGTTAAGTGAATCCGATGTACTGCCGCACATGGGAATGCGAACGGCTAAGTCGGCATTTTCTAACCAAAATTTTGAAAGTCCATGATGCTCGTTCCCGACGACGACGGCAATGGAATTGGACGAAAACGCATTCCAGTAGCTTATTGAAGCGTCCGGCGCCGTGATTGCAATGGGAATGGTGTTTTTTCTGAGAAGCAATAGGGCCTCACCGTTAGAACATACTGCTATCTTCTGACCAAAAATAGCTCCCTGCGATGCGCGAATAACTCCTGGGTTCCAAAGATCCGTTAGGAGATCCGTGAAAATTACCAGATTGCATCCAACTGCCTCCGCCGTTCTAATAATGGCGCCTAAATTTCCTGGTTTTTCCAACCCCTCGGCGAGTAGGACAAGTGCTTCATTTTGCAGTTGGTCCGGCAGAGAATTTTTTGGCATTTTGGCCACAGCCAAAACTCCGTCAGGATTTTCCCGATAGGAAATTTTCGCGAATACCTCTGGCGTTACATAAAAAATTCGTTCAATCCGATCCGTCGGAAACGCAACCGCGTCCATCAAAAAAACCATTTTCACCGGAAAGTCATTATCCAGAGCCCGTAGCACTTCCCGGCGACCTTCTATGGTAAAAAAACCTTCTTCATACCGCCGCTCCGGCTTTTGGAGGCTTGCCACCCACCGAACATGCGGATTTTGTCGGCTGGAAATGCGCTCGGTAAAAATTTTTTCCATTATTCAAAAAAAGATTTTTTGCACTCCATGCCACCAATGGCCATCAAATACTAAAAAGGCTTGGATTGCATTCCAATCGCATACGATTTAGGTCTTTGCCGCAATGGATTATAGGGTAATCGCTCGCCGTTGGCGGCCGCGGCGCTTCGATCAAGTCGTAGGTCAGGAGCATATCATAGGGACGCTTACCCATGCCATCGAACGTAACCGCATCGCACACGCCTATTTATTTTCCGGATCCCGCGGAACAGGAAAGACGACGATGGCCCGATTATTTGCCATGGCTCTAAATGCCCGCGAAAAACAAACGGCGAATTTTGATCCCGAAGATCCCATCTGTGCCGCCATTTGGCGGGGAACAAATTTGGATGTTTTAGAAATCGATGGCGCATCAAATAATTCCGTGGATGAAGTGCGCGCCCTGCGTGAACGGTGCATCTATGCCCCGGCAGAATGCCGTTATCGCATCTTCATCATCGATGAAGTGCACATGCTAACTAATGCCGCATTCAATGCGCTTTTAAAAATTCTAGAAGAGCCACCGGAACATGTAAAATTTATCTTTGCCACCACGGATGCACAGAAGGTTTTGTCCACCGTCGTATCCCGATGCCAGCGATTCAATTTCAGACCAATTCCGCAAGATCTAATGAAAAAACGTCTTGAAGAAATCGCCGATGCCGAAGGAGTTACAATTGAATCCGGCGCCATCGGAGCAATCGTCCGCATGGCCGGCGGAGGCATGCGCGATGCTCAGTCGTTGCTGGAACAAATGATCGCATTTTGCGGGAAAAATATTTGCACGCGGGACGTACTTTCCATGTTTTCCCTGGTTGATGAAGTGGAAGTTAAGGCCATGGCGGATTCCCTCATCGGCAGGAACGGCAAATATGCCCTCGCCCTTGCTGAAAATTGGAATAAATTGGGCGTCGATTTTTACCATGCCTTCGCTGATGTGGAAGAAGAACTGCAGCGGAGACTTGTATCAGCCGTTGAAAATAATTCCACGGACCGGGCGATCATTGTCTCGCTTTTGCATACGCTTTGCGGCTATGAGCGCCAGCTGCAGTTCGCCGTATCGCCGGGAACCACTTTTGCCGTTGCCCTGTTGCTAGCCATCGAAAACAGCCATCGCCGCCCAATCGAAGAGATCATGCGTGCATTGAAATGCACCGAGAAAGATAATTGACAATGCTGGCGCTCGCGATTCAGTAACAAGTGAAGTTCTTTGTTATGGATGATGTGCAGTGCGTTATTAGCCGCCGAAATAATCGAATTTTGGCCATGCAATTCCTTTACACCCATGAGATTTCGCGGGAACATTCCTTCGAATTGCTTTGGAGTGATTTACTAAGCGTGCTGGAGACCCTCGATGAAAAATATGATTTTGCAAAATCGCTTGCCACCGGAGTGTTAAAAAATTTGCGGGAAATTGATGAGCGACTCAGAAAGATGCTCATCCATTGGAAATTTAACCGTTTGGCAAAGGTTGACTTAGCCATTTTACGCCTTGCGATTTATGAAATGATCTACTGCGAAAGCATTCCCCACGTGGTAACCATTAACGAAGCCATTGAATTAGGAAAGCAGTATTCATCGGATGATTCCAAGCGAATTATAAATGGAATATTAGATCGTCTACGTAAGGACCAATGCCAAATTATAAATTCCAATAATTCGTAAATTAGTATAAGTTTTCAAAAAACAGGATTAGTTCACTTTTACCGACAACCTTCAGCAGAAAATTCACCCTTCGCGAAGCTTTGGATCCCACCAATCGTAGGGGATACGGTGGCACGCCATACCTATGCTCTCTGCGGCTCGTTCACCCAATGGGCTATCTTCAAAAACAATGCATTGCTCCGGCGTCACCCCAATAAGCTCGGAAGCCTTTAAAAATAAATCCGGTGCAGGTTTGGCCAACTTGACATCTTCCCTCGTAACCACGGCCTTAAACTGATCCCTAATGCCAATTTTATTCAAAACAAATTCAACGTTTTCTCGCCTTCCGGAAGAGGCAACTGCCATCGGCCGAATTTTTTCCCGTCGAATGAATTCAACAACTGGCATAACAGGCTTAAACTCAGGCAACAATTCATGTACGCATTCTTCCAGGGCAATCATAAGGCGATCCGGATCTAAGTTGCTCCCACTTTTGCTATTATATTCACCGATGGTTTCCCGCAGGCAGCAACCACCATTGTCGCGAAACTCTTCCCACCCTATCTTTTTCAATCCACCGCACGCGGCGATCGCGCGATTCCATGCGCGGTAATATATTCCCATTGTATCCGCAATGGTTCCATCACAGTCAAATATGAATGCTGAATATTTCGAGGTTAATAAATGGTCTAGCATAAAATTGTAATGCATTGCAAGGATGCTACTACTAACGTTTTACATTCGCAAGGAAATTTGCAAGGCAACCCCAAGAATCCACAAAAAAATGGGCGGAACCCAATACCTGGAGCCGCCCACCCGAACTATATAAATTTCTCCAGCTACAATTTTAGAAAGAGGTTTTTACGCCGCTGGACCACCACAGAGCAGTCTGATGTCCGCCCGGGAGGTTATTCCAGTTACCCTTTGCTGCACCATTGCCAGCCAAATGAGCAGAAACAGACATTTCCACGTTATCATTAAACTGATACATGACACCACCCTCTAGCCCGAAAAACACAACAGCCTTCTTGTCTCCACTAAATCCTCCGGTGTAGAAGTTTTTTATGCCATCTGGACGTTCGCAACGATCGCAACCAATAGTTGCATTACCAAACAGTGTGACATCACCCACTCCAATGGAGCTGAGATTATAGCGACCATTAAGCGAAGCTTCCGCACAAAAATCACGCTCCTCAAAATTATATGTCAGAGTAGTAAGGAGTGAAGACTCGGGCCCAAATCCCGCAGCAAACGACAACTCATTAGTGTGATGCTTCGCGTCACCACTAACATGGCTATAAAAATGCGACGTATATCCACCATCAAGATACAACCATTCGCAAAGGGCGCGAGAATAGCCAATATTCGGCGACGTTTTCCCAGAACCGCCGCCACGGGCTCTAAATCGCATACCAAGACCGGCATGGAACTTTCCTCCCCATAAATCATTCCCAACTTTAAGGCCGAGTGTAACCTTCTCTTTTCCGGAAATGGCCCCATTCGAGACGCTTTCCGAATTAAGTTTCATTTCCGTACCAAAATCCATCGCAGACGCAGACAACGTCGCGAATATCAGCGTTCCCAACGCTATCATTTTTCCCATCAATTTCATTAACTATTCCTCCTAAGACTCGTTGGCCCCTGCGAAAGCGACTCGCACATCTATGATCGCCAGCGACCGAAACTCACGTATGCTTTATAGATAGGAATAAACCATGCATTCAAGAAAAATTTTTGTTTCACAGCAAAAATTTCGAGAGCATTCACAAAATACATTCCATCATGGAATTGGGATAACCGGTTTGCAAGTTGTGCACGACGTGTAGAACGTCTTTTTTGATAATGTCTCAATAAATAGTAAATTGTTGACCTGCCCATTGATGTGCACGGCCTCCCCCTCCTTAAGAAAGAAAACGGGCGGCACATTTTCACTCGGTACATCGTATGTCGGAGCTGCACGCACCACAATGGCGTCATCCAACATAGAATCCATGGCTCTCATGCCAATGATCGCGGCAGCATTGAAAAAAAGACTTAAAATTCCGATGGAGAGCAAATAGCGACGAAGATGAGCAACCAAGGGATAGATGCTCAGCGCAAAAAGTCCGAGCCAAAAAGCACCAACGAATACGAGAATCCATCCGTTAGGCGAAAAGGCACTGGCAAAACGATGCCGCCAGCACTGGCAAGGATGGGGCAAGGCGGCAAAATCAAGCACGGCATCAAGCGCACCCCAAAGAACTGAATCATTGGGAACCAAAGCGAGCGCATGGCGCAAGTTGAGAATGCAAGGCCCCAGATGACCCAAATGCGCCTCCGCAAGGGCAAGGTTAGCAAAAATCTCCGCGGATTTGTCGCGGATTGGGATTTGGGAATAAAGCTGAATCGCATCAGCGTAATCGCCGCGATCGTAAGCCGCACCGGCGGCGATGGACAACGTTTCATCCACACCAGCGGTCAAAGCCGTAGCACTTAAAATGATTAGGAACAAAATTCCGACCACTCGCTTCATAGTGAGACCTCCTGCAGGGCTTCAATAAGATGGACCACATCCGCCCAATTTTTTTCACAGTGGCGCCTAGCAAGCCATGGGACATGCGGATTGTGAATGTCCTCGGCGGCAACGAGGAATCGGCGTATTTTTTCAAAATATTCCACCCACTGCCCGTCCTTCGATGATCTAAAAATTTCCAAAACTCCATAGACTGATAGCCGCGCCTTGTTGTGTCGTATCATATAATTTAAAGTGGACAAGATGGCCTGCCGCAGACAGTCATAAAAAAGTGCCTGATCCGCATCCACCAAAGCCCTGCGCGCCTTAAAAAGTAGCGCCTTTATTTCCGGCGATCGTATCCCATGCAGATGAAAAAATCCGTATTGCTCCCGTCGGTGGCGGCGCCAAAGATTTAGAACACACCACACGTAGAGCCACAAAATAAACCCCTGGAAAACCCAAAAAGTATAATTACCAAGAATGGATGCAAAACTCCCAATCGCAGATTCACGCGGAATTCGTAGGGGTAATTTTTCTGCGAGAACCGCCCCGAGTGTACGTTTACTGCCGTCGGAATTTTTACCTGTTTGACCACGGGAGGCAAAGGTCAACGGATTTTCTATTTCATAGATCAGCGTTACGTATTTGCGTACATCTGGATCAAAATATGAAAATATAAATGTGGGAACGGAAAGTGCGTCCGGCCGTTGGGGAATTAGCGTGTAGATGAATGTAATTTTCCCGGAAAATCCAAGCCGGTCCGCTGGCTCCACAATCTTCCGCGAACGATAGAGTCTCCATGCGGAATCTAACGAAAGATCCGGTATGCCCACGCCTTCTAAATTCCCCTCGCCCTCAACGACAAAAGCCACTTCTATGGGCCTTCCAACCTTTCGCGCCGCGGATGCTTGCACGCGTGCCGGCAAAAGCTTAAATTGCCCAATGGCTCCTGGAAAATTTTTTGGGCGTTTTTCATCGGGAAGTGGAATGACCGAAATGGGACACTGTGGCGATGTCACCGTTAGCGGCACCCATTTGGTTCCCTGTTCAAAAAAACGGGCGGAATTTTGCGGTGTTACCTCTTCCGGTAAAACGACGGAAATTCCACATGCGAATGCTAGCTCCCGCCGGCCAAGCCGCGTGGGCGTAACTATGGTTCGCCAGTGTTTTTCCAGCAAATTCTCGCTATGCACCTGGAAGTAGTTGCCTACGGCCGCATCTATACCACTTCCCACTCGAAATGGACCTGATATCCTCTCCGGATTCGATGCACTCATGCGAAAATGCACACCTTTTTGTACGGAAAGGGTAATTTCCGCCGGAATCGTCTGCCCCAAGAACAAAGTTTTTTCGGCAACATCCACCCCAAGCGTGGCAATGTGCGGATATTTTGCAATGGCTTCTTCCAATGCAACAACGTCTTCGCGAACGATCAGCGTAGCCGCCGGAATCGCGACAAGTTGGCCATCAACTAAAACAAAAGAGGAATTAACGGTAAATTTTCCCACACCCCACGGGGTTATTCGGTATATAAATCGGCTGTGGAATCGGCCATCCGGCTGAGTCTCATAGACTGCCTGCAAGCGCTGTATGTTGACATCGTCTAGGCAAATCTGCGGCTCTATCGTCTGCCGTGCTGGGCCATAGACATCAACGACCAGTTGAGAACTTTGGCGAACAAAGATTTCCGTCGGCTCGAAATGGGCCGCAATTCGTACGTCCTGCTCAGTCGCGGCAAAACCCGGGGAGGCCAATCCAATAACCCCCACCAGCATCACGACAAAGACGCGGCCCACCAAAGCACCCATTGGCGAACATTTTGTCGGCCCCGTGCCTTAAAAACAAGGAAAAATGACATGGAGCTCCTCTCGATCATGTTGTCAATGGCGGCGCTGGTGATTCTTCCCCGGCGGCGGGAAAATAACTTCGCCGTCCACACCTCCTGCCCCCTGCGGATCCACAAGTCGCGCGGTGACAAAAATGAGCAAATTTCGCTTCTGTGAAATATTTCCGCGGGAACGGAATAACTTACCCACCACGGGAATATCTCCGAGTAGCGGTACCTTATCCCGCGTCTGCTTTACTTCTTCGCGGGTTAATCCGCCCATCACCACGGTCGCCCCATTTTCAATGGTCAACTCCGTGCGAATTTTACGTGTGGTAAAAACTGGTTGATAAAACCCAGACGGAATGGTCACCGTTGTATTGCCGGCAACAGCCACACTCGCACCGCCATATTCCACGAAACGTTCAAACTCGGTTACCGTTGGTTCTAACTGAAGCGTAATCTTATCGTCATCCTCCACAAATGGAGTAACGACCATCTCAACGCCAATATTGCGGGTCTTAAAATTTCGTGGAGTTCCGGCGGTAATGGTCACACCGGCGGATGTAGTCGCACCCAGTGATGAACCCATGCCAACGGAGGATTGAATTTCGTCGTATGCCTCTGGATAGCGCATTTCCTGAGCAACGACGATCTCCGCGGTCTTTCCCGAGAGGACGGTCACCTTGGGGGCACTCATTAAATCAGACCCGGTGTGCTGCTCCAGGGCACGTATCACGCTGTGAATTTGCGCACCCTTAATAATGCCAAACACCTCTCCAAGTGGGACCATCGCTTGGCTCAAATTTGCCAAATTTGGTAAAATTGGGGCTTGATTTGGAATCGATATCCCATCTTTACCATCGGTAATTTTTCCTCCGCCGGAGGCTCCAGCGGCTGGAGCAAAGGCCTGCGCTAAAGTACGTGTGGAATCGCCCGTTTGTACGGACACATGTTGATTTTCCAATGACAACTGGAATTGCAATTCTTCCAGGAGCCCATTCTGAACCTCGATGAATTTTGTTTCAATTTCCACCTGCTTAATTTTCGCGTAATGGGACAAAATTTGCCGAATGCGTCTGAGATTACGCGGCGTTTGCGTTACAATTAGCTGACTTCCATCGAAGGCGAGCGTCGCTCCGCAAGCGGAAATAAAATCAATGCCAGCGTTTTGTAAAAAAGAGCGCAACAGTTCTTCCTCCCGCTTGATCTGCTCCTGGTTCCCCAGATCTTTGGAGTCCATTCTCGTGCGCAAATTAGTTAGGTGTGCCACGGCGGCCCTGGAGACCGGGAAAAATTGCGTACGCAAACGTGTGCGGTTTTTTTCCGCCGAACTCAAAATGACGGCATCATCCTCAATATCGAATTCATATCCAATTATTTGCGCCACATGCTCAATTATTTTACCTAATGAAATCTGGCGGAGAGCCAAAGTGATGCATGCCGTTTCCGAGGGCTCATCGAGCAGGATGATGTTGATGCCACTCTCATCGACATCAAGTTTTTCCGCCAAATCCACCAGCGTGTCGAGCACATGGCGCACTGGCACATTATTGAAGGCAATTTTTGGAATAACAATGGAGCTCAATTTTATCCCAAGGCTAGAAAGCTCGTCCTCAAGCGGTGGAGATTCTTTCGGACGAACAATTTCTCGCATTTCCACACCCCAGGCCTGGTCGGTTTCCTTGAATAATTTTTGGCGAATTACCTCTCGCGCGGAAGAGCCAACATCCATGTCCGCGGTACTCGCTTCGCCTTCGACAATTTGCGTGGAATAAATTTTTTGAGCCAGAGCCACGTCACCCCAGAGGAAATCTTCCAGGGCAAATGTGAAACCTCCCAATTTTGCGGACAGCAAAACGATAAGCAACAAGCGGCAAAACACGTCGGTATTCTGAATGCTTCATCGAAAATGTCGCGCATTTTGTGCGCAACCCATAGGGCTCCCTACCTAATTGGCGGCGGCCCCAAGTAATAACATTTTATACCATGGCGTAGATTGCCAGACCCATGGCTGTAAAAATAAGAAACGTAATCCCGGATGCGATCGCAGCCGCTGGCGAGAAGGGATTCCCCATCAAAAAGGCAGAGATGAGAATACTGAGTAACGTAACGACGGCCCCAACCCCGGTTGTTAAAAAGCATCGGGAGATCGTTTGAAGAAACTGTCGCCATGTATCATCCTGCGGCGGAATTTCCGAGCTGCTAATCTCCGATGAGTTCGGCAGCATGAAGGAATATGTTACTTTTGCGCCATCACCACGTTTGCGCACAACCCTCCGGAAGGCTCGCATATTAGTGACGGCAAACACCGACGATTTGCCGTCATTGGAATTCGCGATGCAGACATGCGTAACTTTCTTGGGGTTTTTAGCGGCTTCGCTTGCCGAAATGGTATTTCCATCTTCGCCATAGAAGATAATATTTCCGTCCGTTATCCCCATGGCGCGACTTATGGCAGATTCGCTAAACGAGTTTCCAATAAGCCATTCCATGAGCGAAAAACGTGGATCAGTCACGGATATGCGTTCCAAGCCTACCGGCAATTCAGACACCGTCGACAGTGGGTCACATCGCACAATACACAGTAATCCCTCTCCAGTCAGAAGAGCACACGGACGAGCTGCCGCAGCCCCATCCGCGTCGGACGCACCGGACAGTTTACTAAAATCCGTCGCATTAACATTTATTATTTGTACTTTTGTAGTCATTCGCCAGTTATTTACAATTTTGAGACTCTGTACTAAAATTGACTTGGTTTGTAAAAAAAAAAAAAACGATGCCATAAATTTTATCCCGCCCTCCAGAAATTTCTGGGTGCGGAACGGATTGCCGCTGTTATTTTGCGCGCGAGAGAGATTTGTTTAAAAAAATGGAAACGCCACCAAATCGCTTTGGCTTATCCACTTTTTGCACACGCCAGACAAACAAAGGCTTACTTTTTCTCGAACTGATCTATGTGCTTTTTCTGCTTGATGGGCAGCACATATTCATTCGATGATTGAGTGTCGTTATGGGATATTTAAATACCAATAAGCAACCGGAGGCTAGAACAAGCCGCGTTGCCCATCAGGGCGCAGGCGAAATTTCAGACTTCGGAAGACTGCAACTCAATGTTCCACTGTTTGTAGAAGAATTACGCATGAGCATGGGTCTTGATGGTGATTCGCAACCAATCGCTGATCTCATAGCTCGCGTATATGATCTTTCGAAAATCCATGCACCAGTCATTTTCATCGGACAGCCAGGTGTCGGTAAGAAAAAATTCGCATCATTTCTACACCGTTTAACAACCTCATCGGAAGTCGGATGTTTGTTTTTGTCATGCGACTCAATTGTGAAAAATGGAGCAAGATGTTTTCGTATAGATGCGTACCTCGAAAATGTTGAGGCCTATCGTCAACAAACGGTTATAATTGATCGCCCGGAACTCCTCCCCAAAAGCCTCTGCCATGAACTTCTCGCTAAATTTTTACTCCATAATCCCACCCAGCATCCACGTCCAATAATTACCATTGATATTCAGGCCTTTCCAAGGCTCCTGGTATCGTGCGGCCCCAAACTTAAGCCGATACTTCAAAGTGGCGTTGTCCATGTGCCATCCCTTCGCGAGCGGCGCAGTGACGTACAAAAACACATTTTGGCAAAAATTCGCGCACTCAACCAGGAACATGGAACTGCCAAACGAATTTCCGTTGGGACATTGGAACAGTTGGCCACCAAGGAATATCCGCAAAATTTTCACTCCCTGTATGCTGTAATTGAAAAACTCCACGGGGCAATGGATGACATTAGTTTTGACGAAAAAATAGTTGATGAAGAATTGAAAAGCACAAATATCAGTATGTCACTTCCGGAACTGAGTATCGGATTTAACTTGGAAGATTTTTTGGGAAATCTACGGCAAAAAATTATTTGGCATGCACTCGAGCGATCTGATTATAATCAATCCCGTTGCGCCGAAATGTTGGGTGTTTCACCTCAAGCCGTTAACAAATTTCTCCGAGCACAAGGCTTGTCTCGTAAGCAACTTGGTAAATAGACAAGCCTTGATTTTCCGGATAGCAGGTTTAAGCTTGTCCCAAAACTTTTCCCGTAATAGCTGGGTGAACGGCGTGTCCCGTTGAGACAAACTCTGTTTTATGAGCCCTTTAACAAAATACCCCAGTGGTTCCGTACGCGAACTATGGATCATTGCTTGGCCACTAGTGCTTGCCGCGGCATCAACAACGCTAATGACGCTCGGAGATCGCCTAGTACTGGCGCACTATTCGCAGGAGGCATTCAATGCCAACGTCGCCGTCTTACCATGGGTGTGGACGGCCTTCGTCACCGGTGCCAGTATCGCTTTTATTGCAAATGTTTTCGTCGGCCGGTTCAATGGAAGCGGCGATTATCACAAAATCGGATCCACGATTTGGCAGATGCTCTGGTTTGGCCTGATGCTTTTTATCCCACTGATACCGATTGGTATTTTTCTCGCCCCACACCTGTTGGCTTCATGCGTTCGAGAATTAGGAACACCATACCTTGCCGTTTTAATTTCCGGCGTCCCACTTGGAGTGATTGGCTTTTGCATTTTGCCCGCTTTCTTTTCCGGACGCGGAAAGACAAAACTGGTTTTTTACGTAGTTTTCATCTGCAATTTCCTTAATCTCCTATTTGATTGCACCCTCGTCTTTGGACTCGGGCCATTTCCGAAACTTGGAATTGTCGGCGCCGCCTGGGGAACTATTTTGGCGGACTTGGCCGCCGTTATTTTTTGGTTAATTTTGTTCTTTCAAAAATCCAATCGCGAGCAATATGGCACAAATTGTTGGCGATTCAATCGTGATATTTTTTTGAGCTGTCTGAGTGTTGGCGCCCCGAATGCCATTAGCGCGTTTATTAACTTTTTTCTTTGGAGCTGGATTCTGCAGGTTGTTGCAACATATGTGGATGCTAGCAATTTCGCGGCCTTCGGAGTTAGTCATACGGTTTACACGGCACTTTTTTTTCTTATCGAGGGCATAGGCCAGGCGGTGGACACCATCGATTCCAATGCGTTTGGCGCTAAAAATTGGCATATGATCGAGGCAAATATGCATTCATGGATTAAACTGTCGTGCGCGGTAATGGCTATCACTTTCATAGTCATGGTCGTTTATCCAAAACCATTTTTCTGGCTAATAATTCGACGCGACATGCCACCAACTTTTTACCATTTGCTCAGATACATGATGCTACTGAGCTGGTTAGCCATAGGCGCAGAAGCATTTGGCTTTAATCTGCGAAATATGCTTACCGCCTTCGGCGATACGGTCTTCTCTATGATCGCCAGCATCATCTGCTATTCCTTCGTTGTCGTGGCCCCAAGCTATCTAGCCCTTCGGATGACTCACAATGCCGCATCATTTTTGGCCATTGAAGCGGTGAGTCAGGCGATAATTGTAGTCGTTTTCTCCCTGCGCTATCGCTGCCACTGGCTTCCGCGATTCCGCAATGGTGCGATTTGACAAGGAATCCAAAGCAAGTTTCAAAAATTTTGCGCAGTCTAGATTGCTGATTAGAGGCTTGCATAATTTTATCGCGCAAATGATTTTTCCCTATGCAGCCGCTGACTTTTATTTACATTTCCATTTCGCGACAACGGCTCCTGCTCCAATCCCAGAATAGCGTTAAAGAATACGTCATATCTACCGGAATAAAATCCCCGGGCAACATAAAAGATTCTTTCGGCACGCCACTTGGTTGGCATGAGATTTGTGAAAAATATGGCGATGGCGCCCCGGCAGGGAACGTATTCATCGGCCGCGTTTCACAGGAAAAACACTTTACGCAAATAGAAGATTGGCATCAAAGAAATTACGTTGTCACACGCATTTTACGCATGCGCGGCCTGGAGGACGGTTTTAACAGCGGCATTACCAATGAAGGCCTTTGCTGTGACACCTTTCTGCGATACGTTTACATACACGGGACTTGCCATGAGCATGCCTTGGGGGCACCGAGCGGTTGCGGATGCATTGTTTTGAGTAGTGATGATGTGATTGAGCTACACAGTCAAACTCCTTTGGGCACGAAAGTTCTCATTTGCGAATGATTATAAATCATGACCGATCGCAAAAATCAAAACCAACGGCACACAACTTACAGTTGGTGCCTCAGAATCATTGCAGACAAATATTTCAAAGCTAACCATGCCGGCGAAAAAATTGCAGGAATTTTTGAAATTCACGTAATCCCTTTTTCTTTTACGCGCTTACTCCCAAATTATATACTGTGTTTATCTCTTTGCCTTTTTGCCGACGTTTGCTTTTTGCTTGCACATAAATCCGCCCTCTACATAAATCTATATACTATGCTTGAACCGCGTTTCCGCAAAAAAGATTCTCGCGATACCTATCAGCATGCTATTAACAACCAGGAGAAGTTTGATCGTGACTTTGAGGAAATGTATGGGCGCTACGCGGATAGTAATCAATCTGCAACCCGGGACGATTTTTTAAAAGAAGAAGCCGAATTACACCATAAAGGACAATTAATTTCACCGAAAAAATTATCGGAAAGAGCACATAGGCTCACCCAGGTTGTTGCTACGGCTGCTAGAGATTCGCACCTAAGTTCTGCGGCGGTTGGTATGCTTGGAGGAACATGCTTTCTTGGTGGTTTTTATTATATATTTATTCCTTTTGTGATACCATATCTTTTGCCGGCCATCCCATCACTTGGCTGCGTGGCAACATTTTTAATGGCCTCCACTTTGAATAAGTCCCTTTGCGCAGCCGGCTCATTTCTGTTGGGATTCATTATAAGTGCATTCATTCATGGAAGGATATATCCCTATGCGAGCAGACCTCCTGAGATCCAAGAACAAGGAGAAGAAGGGGAGGACGGAAATCAGACTGACCAAGAAGATTGATTCACATTTTCAAAAGTAAATTTGGCAAATTTTGCCGGATGATTTGGCCGCAATGGCGCCAAAAATCTTCTTGCATCCTAAATGTGCTACTGTTTCATTGCCTCGACCACCAGGATTAGTATGAAAGCGTTGAAAAATTTTGAATCCCTTTCTCCCATCGGAGCCGTCCGGACAAACACCTGTGCCCGCGAGCGAATTTTTGCCATTATCGCCGATTGCGGAAAAATGACTGGCGAATACACAGAAGTAGAGGCACGGCATCTGGCAAATTCCGTAGTTGCCGAGCGTCTTAAAAACGCTGAATCGCTGGAAAATGTGGATCAAAAAACCATGGAGATTATAGAAGACGTGCTTATCCGCTCTCCATATCATCTGACCGCCCGCACATTCATTGTTGCCAGAGATCGGGAAATTAGAAAATCGGAAATCACACACGCGGCTGATGTCCAAAGGGTTAATGAATATCTGTCCCGTGCCGATTGGAAGGTGAGGGAAAACAGCAACATGACCTACTCCCTCCAAGGACTGAATCACTACCTGTCGGGAACAATGAGCCAAAATTACTGGCTTTACGAGGTTTACGACGAATGCATCCGTGAGGCGCACCAATCCGGAGCCATGCACATCCACGACTTGGGGCAAATTTCCGTCTACTGCGTGGGTTGGGACCTAGGAGATTTGCTACAGCGGGGATTCTGCGGCGTGGCCGGAAAGTTGGAAGCAGCCCCGCCCCGACACTTGCGGACAGCATTGGGTCAAATTGTTAATTTTTTTTACACGCTCCAGGGGGAAGCCGCCGGAGCGCAGGCATTTTCGAACTTTGATACGCTCTTGGCACCTTTCATCCGCTATGATCGATTGGATTTCGGTGCCGTCAAGCAGGCGCTGCAGGAGTTTGTTTTTAATGTGAACGTGCCCACGCGAGTCGGATTTCAGACGCCATTCACCAACATTACCCTCGATCTATTTTGTCCAAAACATTTGGCGAATGAGCCGGTGATTATCGGCGGCAAACCACAGGATAGGCCCTACGTAGATTTCCAAAAGGAGATGGACGTTTTTAACCGCGCACTTTTCGAGGTGCTGATCGCCGGGGATGCAAAGGGTCGCGTACTCACTTTCCCAATTCCGACGATAAACATTACAAAGGATTTCGATTGGGATAATCCAAATCTTCTTGGCCTCTGGGAAATGACCGGAAAGTACGGAATTCCCTATTTCTCAAATTTTGTGAATTCAGACATGTCCCCGGAAGATTGTCGGTCCATGTGTTGCCGTCTACGCATCGATAACACTCAATTGGAGCGGCGCGGTGGCGGCCTGTTCGGTGCAAACCCACTAACGGGAAGCGTGGGCGTTGTTACGCTTAACTTGCCCCGACTGGCCCATCTGGCCAAAGATGAGGAAGATTTTCTCGGGCAGCTTGCGGGCCTTATGGATATTGCAAAGGATAGCTTAGAGATTAAGCGCCGCCGCCTGGAGGAGCTCACCGAGTCAAATCTTTACCCTTATACGACGTTTTACTTGGATCACATCCACGCTCGGCTTGGTGCCTATTGGAAAAATCATTTTTCCACCATCGGTCTCATTGGAATGAATGAAGCTTGCACAAACCTGCTGGGGGAAAACATTTGCGGGAAATTGGGCAAGGCATTTGCCGTTCGCGTTTTAGATTTTATGCGCCAGCGAATTCTTGGTTATCAGAAGGCAACGGGGAACCACTACAATTTGGAAGCCACTCCGGCGGAAGGAACGTCCTTCCGCCTAGCCCGGAAGGATCGGATAAAATATCCGGATATTCTCGTTGCCAACGATATTAATAACCGGGAACGGAATGCCGCGCCTTATTATACCAACTCGGTCCACGTTCCCGTAAATGCCTCCGACGACATTTTTGAAGTATTGGACCACCAGGATGAGTTGCAGACAAAATTCACCGGTGGCACCGTGGTGCACCTTTTCCTTGGAGAGTGTATTTCGGATCTATCCGTGGTAAAAAATCTTATCCGCAAAATTACATCCGGCTACAAATTACCTTATTTTTCGCTGACACCGACATTTTCAGTTTGTCCAGCCCACGGCTATTTGGCAGGCGAGCGGGACAGGTGCCCACACTGCGATGCGACATGTGAAATCTATTCCCGCGTGGTTGGATATTTGCGTCCGGTTCAACAATGGAATGACGGCAAACAGAGCGAATACAAGCAACGCAAGGCGGCACATTTTCCACAGTTTTCCAAGTGCACGAATGAATTGACTTGTCCGCCAACGGCAGACGTCTAGGGAAGATCAAATGCGCGTTAGGCTCTATGACACCCTGTCCCGCCGCTTGAAATTTCTGGAGCCCTACGGGGAAAGGTTTGGATTTTATTGTTGCGGCCCAACAGTTTATAATTTTGCCCACATCGGAAATTTTCGCACTTTTTTAGCGGCGGATCTCCTGTATCGCGTCCTAAAGTTGGCAGGATATAATCCTTTTTATGTGCGCAATATCACGGATGTGGACGATAAGACAATCGTCGGGGCACATCAAAACGGCATTCCACTGCATGAATTCACATACCACTGGGAGAATGTTTTTCACACCGATTGTAAGGCGTTAAACCTCCTTCCGCCGGATTGCGAACCACATGCCGTTGGGCATATAAATGAACAAATGACCCTTATTCAAAAACTCATTGACAAGAAATTTGCCTATGCCCGCGAAGGATCGGTCTATTTCGATATCTCCGCATGGAAAAATTACGGCCGACTCTCCAAACTCGATGGAAGGGAGTTACTCAATGATGCGGAGGCGTCCAACGGGAAAGACGCCGCGGAAGATTTCGCCCTCTGGAAGGCATTTAAGCAAACGGACGGATCTGTTTGTTGGGACAGTCCATTCGGACGCGGTCGGCCCGGGTGGCACATCGAATGCAGTGCCATGGCACTAAAGTATTTGAGCAATAATTTTGGCATCCACGGTGGAGGAATTGACCTCTGCTTTCCTCACCACGAGAACGAAATTGCCCAAAGTGAGGCGGCAACCGGGCAACCATTTGCTCGCCATTGGTTTCACGTGGCGCACCTCTGCGTGAACGGGGAAAAAATGTCCAAGAGCTTAGGCAATTTGCACACACTCGCCGACGTTGCTCGAATGGGTTATATCCCAACGGAATTGCGCCATGCATTACTCGCCGGACACTACCGACAACCGCTCAATTTTACCGGAGAATCTCTTCATACCGCACGAAAAATTCTACAAAAACTAGAGCGATTCGGCCAAAATCTGCAGAAATTTGCGGAAATTGAGGTTCCCATGGCCTCCAGATTTCATTTGCTGTCCCCCGCATGGGAGGCCCTTTGTGATGATTTGAACGTTCCCGAGGCATTGGGCAGAATATTTAGCCATGTGCGCCAACGCGAACTGGACCAGCCATCCCAAAAGCAAGCGGTGGAAGAGCTGGCGGAGTGGAAAAGGCTGATGTTTGCCTTCGGCATTCAATCGGAAATCGCAAATATTCCCCAAGAAATTGAACATTTGGCACAGGAACGGCTTGCGGCTCGGAGGGATAGAAATTTTGCCCAGGCGGATTTCCTACGAGAGCAATTAGAAGAATTCGGCTGGATCGTCGAGGACACCGCAAATGGATATCGGTTACAAAAAAAATCGTAGCCATACTCACTTTTGTACATTGAAAAACAAACGTGAGTTGCAAAAATTCCTTCGCGCTTTCAATTTCATGCCGGGGGAGAATGAAATTTTTCACAAATTACTTTTGAGATTCGCATCTCAGTTGCTTTTTTTTTGCTGTAAATTGCGCCCGGTGGAATTGCGCGTAGATACCATTTGGCATTCGAAGCAATTCATCTTCCGTTCCGGACTCTACTATTTGCCCTCCGTCGAGTGCGACGATAAAGTCCGCCTTGCCGATGGTAGATAGCCGATGGGCGACGATGAGAACGGTCTTGTGCCTCATCAGATTATCCAAAGCCTTCTGCACAATGGCCTCCGATTGGTTGTCGAGGGCACTTGTGGCTTCATCGAGGATAACAATGGGCGCATCGCGAAGAATTGCTCGGGCGATGGCAATGCGCTGCTTTTGCCCCCCCGATAGCAACATGCCTCGTTCGCCAACCTGTGTATCCAGTTGGTCCGGCAGGGTTTCGATGAATTCTTGCAGATAGGCGGCGCATATTGCTCGCTGAAGTGCTTCCTCTGAAGCATTCAAATTGCCAAGGAGTATATTTTCGCGAATGGTTCCGGAAAATAAAAAACTATCCTGAAAAACTAAAGCCATACTCCGGCGCAGATCGACTAGAGAAATTTTGCGTATATCAACCCCGTCGATTTCAATGCTTCCACCGGTGACATCATAAACTCGTGCCAACAGATGGACGAGGGAAGATTTTCCAGTCCCCGAATTTCCAACGATTCCTACGGTTTTTCCTGCGGGAATGGTAAAGTTTATTCCGCTCAAAACTGGCTGCTTAGGTCTGTAAGCGAAATGCACATTGCGAAATCGGATTTCCGAGGCAATTTTCAACGATTTGGCACTTTCAACCAGAATATTTGGAATTTTAGGCGCAAAGGCCATGATTTCTTGAATGCGCTCGATGGCCAGCAATGCCCCCTGAATAGCCGTCAGATTATTCCCGATGCCCTTAAAGGGCGTATAAAGCAGGAGAAGAGCGGCAATGAAGGATACAAAGCTTCCACCGGTCATGTGCCCGCTTGAAACCAGCCAACCGCCGAATGCGAGGACGAGGGCCAGGCCAATGGAGACGATGAAATGCATAGCCGGGGAAATCCAGTTGGAATGGCTTGAAACACGCGTGGATACACATAACATGTCATCCATAAGTTGATTGAAACGAGTTTCCTGGTATTGTTGCAGCCCATAGGCGATAAGCGTGCGATTGCCCAATGCGGTTTCATTGTAAAAAACCGTCGCCGCCGCCCCAGAATATTCATTTTTCGTAGTCATTGTGCGGATCTTCTTCCGGACCATTCGCAGGGGGAAAAATGCAATTGCGCCGACAAGCAGGGCAATTGCCGCTAGGGCTGGCGAATTGTAGATAAGCACGCCGGCTAGTCCGGCGGACGAAAAAAATCGAATGAGGAAGAATTTTCCGTTATTAATTAAATTTGTGAGCGCCACATCGGCATCATGGCCAAAACGCATGAAGATTTTTCCAGTATCCATGCCGTCAAAAAAAGCGGCATCCATCGTTAAGAGCTTATGGAAGAGTTGTCTTTTGACCGCCGCCGCCGCGCGATTGCCAACCAATGCATTTATGTGGGATGTTAAAAAGGTGAGCGCGCTTTGGAGTCCAGTGAATGCTACGATGAGAACGGGAATGAGCGCGGAAACAAGTGTATCCATTCCAAGAATTACGTGATCCACGTATGGGCGAAAAAAGGCGGCAATGGCGGCTTCCATGGCGCCAACGGGGATGGTTAGTAGGATGCCGATCAAAAGAAGCCACGCATGCGGGCGAATTAATTGCCACAGATAATCCCAAAAACCACTTCTCATAGATCAACGTCCGGAGCATATGCCAATGGTCCGCCCAAATGCCATATTTTTTGAAGAAAGAGTCTTGACTTTGACACGAAATTTAGCAAGTTTCTTGGTCAATAGGAGAATCTTATGTCAAATTCTGTTAGTATTATTCCCTCGGCGCATACAACCGATGTGGCAAAACTTCATGCGGTTGGTTTTTCATCCGGAGGGTTGACTGGCCTTATATTAGATCTGGCAAGTGTCATGAACGAAGCATCAGGAAATGTGACGGATGCGCAGCGCCATTTGGGTAACTTTCGCAACACGAAAGATAGAAATGAGTTTTTCGCGCTCATTGGAGATTGGGGACAACTCGATTTTAATACATTTATGAATCTTTTTACGGGGGTGCACGCCGTATTTCAAGCGCTCGGGTCGCATACGCTGGATGAGCGCAGGCATGTTTTACTTGCCATCCTAAATGGCGTTCGCAACGCAGAGACTGGTATTGCGCCAAAACAAGCCGATACCGTTAGGGCATTTGTCGCTGAGATTGCAGCGGAGGGAGACAATGCTATAATTCGCGAGCTTGCGGCAGAAATCAATGAAGCCGTCACGCGGCTAGAAGGCGCCAGTTTTGATCGAAGCCGTAGTAAATTACTGCCGGCGATGCCCCTGCCAGGAACTTTCAGTGCCTCCGAATCAGATCACGCGGTAGCATTGTCTCAGCAAATGCTTGCCGAATTGCAATTGCGGAATCGGAGGCGGGAAGCCGAAAGACAAAATCAAGCGCTTGAGGATCAGCGTGAGTCAAATGACCAGTATCGCAGTAGAGCTCGCTGGCAGCAAAAGCATGACAAAGAAGAGTTTATCGCATTACAAAACAGAAAGTAAAGCTCCTGTCTCGTGCGCATATTCTTTATTTTAAAACATAGTATTATTGTCGATGTTCTGCATCATTTTTTTATTGTGCTCGAAGCTGAATTTCAATGTTGGTGATGTTGGTTCCAGCGATTTTGATTCGCTTCCGACGTGATGCTTTTCCCGCGAAAATATTGAAGTTTCGCTGAGGAATGGAGAGTTTTTTTGACAAAATTTTTATAAGCTCATCGTTTGCCTTACCCTCTTGGGGCGATGCCTTGAGTCGTACATGCAAAGGAAATTGCGTGAATGGCATAATACAACTTTGTGATGCATTCGGGGTCACAATGACTTCGATAATTGCGTCCATCGGCGCAGCATTAGACGATGGAAACGGTAGCGAAAGCTTTCTTTTATTTTGTGGGGCAGAGTTGCGATAATGAATGATAATGCAAATGAATACCAGAATGAGCACGGGGGAGTCGTTTTCGCCGATGGGGCATCCGCCTCCATTTTGGATCTGGTGGCTAAAACCGATCCCAGACAAGCCTGGTTTACCCCAAAGGAGGTGGCAGCCATTCTCAACCGAACTGGTCAATTTGTACGCGATCTCCTGGAAAATGGTCGAATTTTGGGGCATGCGCTATACGCCCGCGGCGATCGGAGAAAATCCTATCAAATTCATCGCAGCGCGCTGGAACTATACCTGCTGAAAACGGCCAATTTTGCCCCGGACGAATTAACGAAATCAATTCTTAGCCTCGTTAGCTCTCTCCCGCGGAAACATGTGGATGCAATTCGCCGCGTGATTTAAAAACTACAGGTGAAATGAAAGTTTTGATTTGCTTGCGCATGTTTTGTCCTCGCTCGCACGCTTGCGATTGTCAGCTTCAATTCGATGGAAAATGTTGTGGCAAACCATTGGCTTATCATTGCAAATGGTGAGGCTAAAGTGCCTGATTTACACCATTGGATGCTGAATCGTCAAACTATTGCGCTGGACGGTGCTGCAAATGCCCTAGAAAAAAATCATTTATTCCCCGACATTCTTATGGGGGATTTTGATTCCGTGACTCCACAATTGCCAAAGCGGTGGAAGCAAATGGGCGTTCAATGTTTGCATCAAGGAGATCAGAATTACACAGATTTGGAAAAGGCCATTCAATTTGCCATCTCATGCGAAGCTGCGGATATAGTAATTTTGAATGCTCTTGGTGGGCGCATGGATCATGAATTGGCAAATATTTTCTTTCTAAAAAAATATGCACGTCGCGGATTGCGCATGGTTATCTGCGATGGGTTGCAGTACATCGAGTGTTTATTCGATGAAACGAGGGAGCTGGTTGCCCCGGCTGGTAGTTACTGTGGATTTTTTGGCATGCCAAGAGCAATCATCTCATCGAAGGGACTAAAATATGAAATGGAAAACTTTTTAATTTGCCTCGGAGGCAATGAAAGTGTGGCCAATGAATTCACTTTTGGAACCGCCAAAATTACCGTCCTGGGGGCCTGCCTTGCCAACTATGCCGTAACATAAGAACAATGTTTACTTCCGGGATGCAGCATCAAATGGGCGTCGATTCGCGAATGATCAGTTTTCGCAGCAGGAACAAACCGATAAGATTTGGGACAACCATCAGACCGCTGCAAATATCGGAAATAATAAATATTGTATCCAGCCGCAGCAATGGGCCAAGTGCGATCATGGCGATGAATACGATTCGATAAAATGTGAGCCACTCCAATCCAAATAGATATTGGAAGCACTTCTCCCCATAATAATTCCAGCCAATGATTGTGGTAAATGCGAAAAAAATAAGTCCAAAATTTACCACATAGCGTCCGGCGATGCCAATATTCGCACTGAATGCTTGTGAAATCAGGGCGATGCCCTCCAATGACGTCTGAAATAAATTTGTTTGTTCTCGGGTGATAATTACTACTAATCCGGTCATTGTGCAGACGATGGTGGAAAAGAATACACCGGTCATACATACCAGTCCTTGCCGTTGTGGAGCATTTGTTTTTGCTGCGGCTGCAGCAATGGCGGCACTACCCCAGCCGGCTTCCGTGGCATATGTCCCGCGGCTAACGCCCATTTGCATGACCGTGAATAGTCCTACACCGAGTGATCCGCCAAAAATCGATCGTGGGCGAAAAGCTCCACGAACAATGAGACCAAGGCATGGAAGGATATCTCGGAAATGAATGCCTAGGATGACCAGGGATGCTATGACATGAAATGCACACATGAACGGGACCACCAAGCCCGATAAAAGCGAAATGCGACGGATGCCGCCGCAAATAATAACGGCCACCAACAATGTGAGCGGAATAGCCGCTGCAAATTTAGAAACGCCAAAGTTACCAACCGCCATAGTAATTGAGTTTACCTGGGCGAAAGTTCCCATACCAAGCAAAGCGGCGAGGATGCCGCAAATTGCAAAAATCTTGGCCAACCAGCGGATGCCAGTTCCCATTTCAATGTAGTGCATTGGGCCGCCGGCGATTTTTCCATCCTCGCCAATCCGGCGAAATTTAATTGCTAAAAATCCTTCCGCGTACTTGGTGGCCATGCCTAAAAACGCCATGATCCACATCCAAAAAAGTGCACCGGGCCCACCTGCAACGATAGCCGTTGACACCCCGACAACGCTTCCGGTGCCAATGGTTGCGGAAAGTGCCGTGCAGAGAGATGCAAAGTGGGACACGTCCCCGTGCCCATCATCGCCGCGAAAAACGAAGGATAGGGCGCGTGGAAAGCGAATTATCTGCAACAAACGAAGTTTCACGGTGAAATATAACCCCATTCCGCCGAGGATGAGGATCAATGGCGGTCCCCAGAGCAAGTTGTTGATGGTTACAAGTATCTCGCGGAGGGACAACATCCCGAACGTTTACGGCACACCAAGCGATTATGGCAATCCCAAAGTTTATTCGCCCGCCAAATGATGAAGTCATTAATTTTGCTATTTTGAAGAAGCATCGAATTTAAATTCGGGAAAAGAAACAACCAAACGAATGATAGGCGCTCATTGTTGCTGGTGCCCGGGAGGAGACTCGAACTCCTACGACCTTGCGGTCAGAGGATTTTAAGTCCTCTGAGTCTACCGTTCCGCCACCCGGGCAGAACTCAACGGGAACCCATTTTCCGTATCTCATCAAGCGTTTTTCCTATGTTGCACGCCATTTCCCGTCGGTAACGGCAGAAAATCAGATAATTTTTGTAAAGAAAAGGACTGCCGATCCGTTCGCTTAATTGCACAAATATCATGCCGCTTTGAAATTTCATTAGGCCATTTAGCCGATTTGGCGAATACACTTTGCGATGGCTTCCATTAGCGCGGAGGCTTCATCGATAGTATTGTAAAGTGTAAAAGAAACTCGCATGGATTGGGAAATTTGGAAATAAGGTAAAAGCAATTGAGCGCAGTGATTTCCGGCACGAACGCAGATATTTTGACAAGCAAGTAGAGAGGCGAGGTCGTGGGCATGGATAGTTTGATGGGCAAATGCATAGATACCAACCTTTTCCGCAGCGGTACCAATCAGGCGAAGGCCGGGAATTTTATACACGCTTTTTTCTACGATGGAACGAATTTCGTATTCGTGGACTCGGTATTTGGCCCAATCAATGGACTTGAGAAATTCAATGACGCCAGGCAATGTAACCACCCCGGCCACATGTGGGGTACCACCCTCGAAGCGATCCGGTGGGCCGCGATAAATAACTTCTTCGGCCGTTACCTTTTGTACCATTCCCCCTCCGAGACGAAAAGGGGATAATTTCTCTATAATTTCCTTCCGCCCATAAAGGACGCCAACCCCCATCGGGCCAAAAATTTTATGCGCGGAAAAGGCATAAAAATCGCAACCCAATGATTGAACGTCGATCGGCCCCGCGGATAGCCATTGGGCTCCATCGACAACCGTTAATGCGCCAACCGACCGGGCGAGTTGCACAATATTTTCGATTGGATTGATGGTACCGAGCACGTTAGAAACATGGGCTACGGCAACTATCTTCGTCCGAGTGGAAAGCTTTCGGGTAAAATCCACCATGTCCAGCTCGCCGATTGGCGTAAGCCCGGAGATATATAATTTTGCGCCACGGCGATCTGCTAACGCTTTCCATGGTAAAATATTGGAATGATGTTCCAATGCGGTAATTAGGATTTCATCGCCGCTGCGAATTTGCTCATCCAATCCGGAAGCAACGGTGTTGAGCGAATCCGTGGTTCCGCTGGTAAATATGATTTCCTCCACATGACGCGCATTAAGATATTCGGCAACGGTCCCACGGGCTAACTCATAGGCCAAGGTCGCACTCTCACCCTGGGCGTGTGCGCTCCGGTGCACATTGGAATTTTCTTTGTAATAAAATTGAACAAGCCGATCCACCACAGAAGCAAGTCGTTGGGTGGTGGCCGCATTATCCAAATGAATACAGTCTGGATGGTGAATAAAAAATGGAAATTGTTCGCGTAATGCCGCCGGATCGTAAGCGACCATCGCGCCAATGAATTAGTCCCTGCGCAATTTTGCAAGCAAATGGAGAATTTCCACATAGAGCCAAACAAGCGTCATCACCAGGCCAAACGCGGCATACCATTCCATGTATTTTGGAGCGCCATAGTAGGAAATTTGATCAATGAAGTCAAAATCCAATAGCAAGTTTAGTGTGGCGATGACGACGATGGCAATGCTGAAAATAATCCCGAAAGGCGTTGCTTGCGAAATGAAACCAAGGCCGGCACCGGTAATCCAATGTACCAGCATGCTAACCAGGTAAACGGCCATGACGCCCACGGTTGCCGCACAAATACCAACGCGCAACTTATCGGTCATTTGGATGACGCGGAAGCGGTAAAGACAGAGCATGCCAGCAAAGATTCCGAAGGTCAACGCCACCGCTTGCATGACGATACCTGGATACATCAGATTAAAGAGACGAGACAAACTCCCCAGAACCAAGCCCTCCGCGACGGCGTAGGCCGGTGCCGTATAGGGAGACCATTCCTTTTTGAACATGGTCACGAATGCCAAGATTATGGCAACAACCATGAAAATGGCCATTTTTGCCCCAAGGGATTGCACATCGGCGAATGGATAGATCCATGAAAATGCGGCGGCCCCAGTGGCAAGCGCCAGCAGAAATCCCGTCTTGTTGTAGGTGCCAGCGGCCGTCATTGCTCCACCGGAGGAACTCCCGATAACCGTGCGAAATGCACCCTCCCTAAATGCCGGATTTGAAGAATGATGATTGTTCATAACCTTATTGCCTTTTATAAAGAACCCACAGCGCCCCGTCAATGATTTTTAAATGTGGTGCCGAAGCGCTGGCAAAGTAAATCGTATATTTTTTCATGAACCATTTCAACTGGTTTATGGGCATCAAGGATCACGAACCTGGCTGGCTCCACTTGCGCAAGCTTTCGATAGCCGTTGCGAACTTTTTCAAAAAACGCCACCGATTCCCGCTCCATGCGGTCATCCGCCTCACTCCCATGGCGCAGGCGGATGCGCCGCAGGCCTTCCAATGGATCCAAATCCAACAAAAATGTAATGTCTGGGACACACTTGCCTATGGCGAAGGCATTGATGGAGCCAATTTGTTCTAACGAAAGCGAACGTGCCGCGCCTTGATAGGCGATGCTTGAATCGCAATAGCGGTCACAAATAACAACCATTCCATTGTGAAGGGCTGGAAGAATTTCTTCTCGAACCAATTGCGCACGGCTGGCGAGGAAAAGTAATAATTCTGCTTCGGCACATGGTGCTTCGGCGAAATCGACTCGGCGAACGAGCGTACGGATTTCTTCGCCCAACTCCGTGCCGCCCGGTTCGCGGAGGGTAAGCACGGGGAGGCCGGTCTTGCGAAGGTGTTCGGTTAGCAGGCGCACTTGCGTGGACTTTCCGGCTCCTTCGGAGCCCTCAAATGTAATAAAAATTCCATTTCCCATCTCCGTAGATGTATCTAACGACTTGTGCGCCTCTGGCAAGGGTGCTCCTGGCGAATTTTAAGTGCTTTTCGACGATAATTCTCGATTGCAACAATTTCTAACGTGAAAAAACCATTTTAAAACCCCGATTGGCAAACTCAAGAATCCAAGTTTATCTACCTGGGTTTAAAATTTACTTTCCCGAAAAACCTCCGCCTGGCATTCTTGAAAATTTAATTTATCAACCGTGGCTTAAAAATCTGCTTTCTCGTGCCAAATTTGCCCGTGATTTGCCGTCTTAAGTTTTTGCACGGAGCGGCTTGATAATTTCCACGCCGTTCCCAGCGCATCAACTTCATCCACCAATTGCCTTGTTTCCAACAGCTGCAATGCGAATCTCAAAAGTCCTCCATCGCTTCAGTGGCGTGCCAGATCGTGGATTTTTTGGTTCAAAATTGTCCTGGTTTCGATCTCCGCAAACCGCATTTTCAGCAACTTACGCCTGGATTTTAGCTGTCAGTCTGTGGAATCAGATTTTTTCGAATGACTTTTGCGATTCGCACTGTTATTCGTTGCCATTCAATGGCGTAGCGCCCATAACCCCCGCAGATGGGGGATGTTGCGGTAACCTGCTATAGTGGGCGGTTGACGACGGAGCAGGCGGAAAAACTGCGTAATATATTGGAAATACAACATTGGGAACCGAAGATCGTTCCGTACGCACGCTACGCATACAATGGTACCGGTGTGAATGTGGTCGTATACTTGTCTGGAAAAATGGTTGTGCAGGGAAGTGGCACCAAGGAATTCGTTCAATTTACTCTGGAGCCGGAAATTTTACAAAAAATTGTCTTGGGATATGATGAACAGCGACATCCGGAATGGTTCGAGGAACACGCCGGCTTGGATGAATCGGGAAAAGGGGATCTCTTTGGCCCACTGGTGTCCGCCTGCGTTATCGGTGGGGGAGAGGTAGTGAAAGAATGGCTCAAGGGCGGTGTGCGCGATTCCAAAACAATTCATTCAAAGCAACAGATTTTCGCCATTGCCGACAAAATCATATCTTCCTCTGGCGCCGTTGTTGAGGTGTTTACGCTCAATGTGCGCAAATACAATGATCTATATTTAAGATTTGGCAACAATCTCAACCGTCTTCTGGCCTGGTACCACTCCAAGAGCCTTCAAAATGCGCGCGAACGGAACCCCGTCGGAAAGGCGCTGTTGGATCAATTTTCCACGGCGCCCCTTGTGCAACGATTTTTTACGAACGACACCACACTTTCCATCACCATGCGGCCGCGGGCGGAGGATGATCCCGTCGTTGCCGCCGCTTCCATCGTCGCACGTGCGGCGTATTTGCGAGCCATGGAAAAACTCTCGGAAATTGTGGGAGAGGAGCTACTGCGCGGGGCAAATGCACACGTGGAAGAACAGGCCAAACGTTTGGTGGCACGTTTTGGCGTCGATAAACTCGGCGACTATGCGAAATTGCATTTTAGCACGGCACAGAAAGCCATTTTCGGATAAGAATTCGGCCCATCGGAAAAGTTTTGTGTTTTACTGAAAGATTAATTACATTACATCCATAATATGGAGCCAGTTCATCGCAGCACATCACATCTCGCACAATGGCTTGATCATCCTACAACTGGGATAATTTTTTCAGCAATTGGCCTCGTTGGAGCGGTTGCCACGGCGCCGTTTTGCTTCGGCCTGATCGCCATCCCGGCTGCATTTTTTTCCGTGACGCCACTTTTATTGCCGGCATTTATCACTGCCTCTGGCATCTTTATTTTCGGCGCAACAATGATTTCCTACCACATGCTCATTAGGACGCGTCCACAAGAAAATAATTCGCAAAAACATTCGCCTGGTAAAAAGCCGATGCCGGGTCCCCAGCCACAGCCATCGCCACAGCCACCAAGTCCCCAACCGCCGCCGATTCCAAAATCGCCGCCGCACCCAGAGCCGCATGTAAACCCGAGCCCGGAAATACCATCCCCTGCCCCAGCGATAGTGCCGGCGCCGCCTAACCAACCAGAGTATGCCACTCCAGAGGCATATCCGCCATTCTCGAGGCCGATGCCACCGTTAACCGTGCATTCGTCGACAACTTGGTTGTCAAAATTATATGACGCGGCCGCCGATACGCAAAAAGCCTGCTTCCAAGTTAAAATGAATGGCGGCAAAACTAAATCAGTTCGTGTTCTAATTATTCGCGGTAATGATTTGGTAGCCGATAGCGGGAATGCGACTGGGGTGCATAAGGATTGGGATGCTGTAACAGAGGCGGCCAATCCAAATTTGGTTAGCGGCGGTAATACGGCTGGAATATTTTACGACCATTATGGACCAAGCGGATGGACGAATACCGATGCCTTTAAAAGGTTTCGCGCATATCAGGAGGAACGTCGTGAATATTTTAAAAAAAATGAAACGCATTTCCGAGATAATGGAATCGCCATTCCTCAACCTTTTATGCATCGCCAAATTGCCTGTGGTGAAGTGTTCACAAATGAAGGTGCTGACCATGGGGGAAAAGGCGGCTTTCAAGCATTGATACATATGCTTGGGCCAAATACTGCATCTGATATGCCCAAATTAGGCAGTGGCTATACAAATCTTGGCAGAGAGATTGTCAGAATTGGTGCACATTCTGTACACGTTACTGGCGTTTCTGAAGCTCTTTACTGCCAAGATGCTGTCGCATGCGCAAAATTTGCTATTAACAACACCCTTAATGCCGTTCTTACAGAATTAGAAAATGCACCGGTTGGCTCGGTGGATACGGAGCCAATGTACATTGTTTTCGGGCGATACGACAGTGGCCAAAGTTGCTTTGCTTCAGATGATCCTTCGCAATGGACTGGCGGAAATGAAGCATACGTCAACAATCTTCGCCAGTGGAAAGTTGCCAATTCGAATTCATTGGTCTCAGATTAACCGGCTTTGACATTTCCGGAAACGGTAGAGTGGTGCGCGGGAGAAAATGACACATCCTCGTGCGAAAACTTTCTCGCCCGATGAATATGCGCCAATGATAATAAGGTCGAGATAATAAAAAAAGAGGCTACGCATACAATTGTTGCCTTCGTCAAAATATTTCCCGCATCACCACCAAACGCCGATTCCAGGGCACTTCCGCCGAGTGACGTGCCGAATCCACCATTTTCCCCCGGTTGCTGCAAGAGTACGAGTACAACGGTAAAAATGCCAATAAGCGCTAAGACAACGGAAAATAATGCGATCAAAAATGAAGCCACCGCCACTCAGATGAAGACGTCGAAACTGAAAGGCAACAATAAACGACCGCACCCCGATCGCAAAAATGCTCTCGTTGCCATAAGCCTCGGATTTTGCAATATGCGATCAGGATAAAACAATCAATCCCAACGCGCGACACCTTAAGCCGCTCCTTCCGTGTATCTTCCTCATTATTCCACGGTTAGCAACAAAATAAGAACACCGATGCAAATGGCCGCATCGGCAAAATTAAATGTGGGCCACCGGTAAAACGGCAGGCGAACATCAATGAAATCAATGACAGCACCAAAGCGCAATCGGTCCAAAAAATTCCCTAAAATTCCACCAAGCAAAAGTCCAAACGCCACCCCGCGCGATCGCACATTGAGATTTAATTTCTTTCGGAATATAATAATTCCAGCGATAACACAGGAATTGATTATTATTAAAAGTAGACGTTGTCCCGAAAGAATTCCCCAGGCAGCTCCATCGTTCGTTGTTCGACTGAGATGAAGAAACGATCCTATGATGGGCGTAGATTCCTGCGCGTATGCAGAGACCATGAATTTTGCCCATTGGTCAAAGCCAAAAACAATTGTAGTCACTGCCCAAAACCAGATCATCACCGTAGAATATAAAAATTTTCTTGGTCGGGGTGACTGGACTCGAACCAGCGACTTCTTGCTCCCAAAGCAAGCGCTCTAGCCAGACTGAGCTACACCCCGAAGTGGCTGCCCGACAAGGATTCGAACCTTGACAAACAGATCCAGAATCTGTCGTGCTACCGTTACACCATCAGGCAACGTTTTATTGATTAGGTTTTGCATGCGGGGAATCAAGACATTTGAATGTCAGAACGCCATTGCCGCCGCTCGCGTCGGTGTTTAGGCAAAATTAATGGTGAATCTGAAAAATTTTCTTCTCATTGCCGGGCCATGTGCCATCGAAAACCAAGAAGTTTGCGACCGCGTTGCCGGTGAGCTGGTAAAAATTCAGGGAGCTCATCCGGAAATTTCCGTCGTATTCAAAGCTTCCGTTGACAAGGCTAACCGATCCACCGCTAAAAGCTACCGTGGATTAGGAATTGAGCATGGCCTGGAGATTCTTTCCTCGATTCGGAACCGCTTCAATCTGCCAATTACCACGGATTTTCACGCGCCGGACCAGGCAAAAATGGTTGGCGAAATTGTAGATATTATACAAATTCCAGCATTCCTTTGCCGGCAAACGGATATGCTTCGAATGGCAGCAAATACCGGGAAAATTGTTTCCGTAAAAAAGGGGCAATTTTTGTCCCCATGGGATATGCGCCATGTGGTAGAAAAGTTACACGCCTTTGGTGCACAAGATATTATCCAAATGGAGCGGGGGACATCCTTTGGTTACGGCAACCTGGTGGTGGACATGCGATCTTTTCAAATTATGCGCAAGAATAAATGCCCGATCGTCTATGATCTCACACACAGCTTGCAACTGCCAGGAATGGGAGCCTATGAGACCGGCGGAACCTTGGAATTTGCCGATACGCTTGCTTACGCCGCGATCGGCGCCGGCATTGATGGTTTATTTATCGAAACACACCCAAATCCGACAGCGGCACTTTGCGATCGCGAAACCCAATTGCCACTAGCAACGCTCAGTCACCGCGTGGAAGCTTATTTAAAATTGCATTCCACGGCTAAAGGCCTTTTGCGTCCACGTTGACGTGTTGAGCTGTGGATTTTTGGCTCAAATTTGTCCCGTTTTCGATCTCCGCAAACCGCGTTTTCGACAATTTGCGCGGAGATTTTAGCCGTTAATCCGCAAATTCAAATTTTTTCACATAACTTTTGAGATTCGCATTTTAGCGCGTTGCATAGTGCTTGTCGAGCACTGATTGTATGTAAGATAGGCGGTTTCCTAGCGTGGTCCTTACGCTCTGTATAGTGCGTTGAGAATCTTCGTCCTGGAGCAATTGTCCTTCCAACTCCTCCATGGTTCGCAAGATTAACTCTTGCCTGTCGACTAAATTTTGTAATGCCCGCGCACGATCCTCAGCTGTCATGAAGTTCGGATTTGTAAAAAATTTACCTTCACTAAATCGAAAGCATCCGATGAAAATTGCAATAATGCGCAATACACGCTGCCAAAACGCATCAATATTTAATCCATTAGTCCGGCAAAGCGGCATCAGCGTTTCCGCATCTAAAGATAATTCTGCAGGACTGGCATGCCCCAAATCAAATAGAAACGGACGTTTAGCCCGTCCATCCGCACTCATTACCCCAACGTTTGAATCGGCATTGGCATCCCAATCGTTAAGCAGTCCGATGGTGATGGCGTACGCATCCTCGAAAGCGGCCTTATCAAAATTTTGCTCATTAATTTGTTGGTCTATCGTATTAGCAGTTTTGATGACAACCTCTCCCCGGCTTCCACATCCGCCTATTTCCGTCATGACAAAATGACGCGGCCAGCCATCGGTATCAACTTGTCCAAGGCGCGCTTCTGGAACAGTTTCACTGGAAAGCGCTTTGGCTACGCGTAAGGCAACATATTCTTCCAAAGTTGCATTACGTAATTCATCCGCATGGCGTGCCGTCCACTGTTTATGAATGGCATTTCTTGCATTTGGGCAGTAATACACATCTCCCTGGATGCCATTTTCGCCAAAAAGGATTTTTACCATGAAACTTTTATCAAACTCATTGCCATATCGAACTGCCTCGTAGATCCTTTCGAACGCAGAATCCGTTCGATCGGCACAGTGTAACGCCTCTAAGCTTTCCTCAACGGTCCTACGCTGAAACATACCAAGTTGCCCATTTGCGTGAAGCTCCATGACAACCGCGTGGGCGCCGGAGCCGGATTCAAAATTTTCATCGGCATCGGTCCAAATGCGACGAATAATGCAGCCGCCTTCTACGCCGCCTGGCTTTTGCCCAACTATGACCCAGCCGGACGCAAATTGCTCAAAAGCATTGGATGAATATTTTGCTTCAAAATCTCTCGCCGGAAGTGCCACCAGCTCCGTCCATGCACGACGTCGGCCAGGATCACTTGCTAGCCGTTCCCCGCACCGGAGGGCATTTATCTCCTGCTCCCTGGAAATGGTGATCATCTTTGGATCACGCGGTATGGAGGTTGCGGGAAATGTATTCAGAGACACGTACGGCGAAATGACAGGCGAGCCGCGAAAACTAACTTCCATGGAAAAATGATAGAAACTTTTCCCTGAAAAGCCAATCAGTTTCCGGACGAACATCATTTAAAAGTTGTAAATGGACCCAAGTGTAACGGTGTGGTCTAGGAAATGTTTCTGGCAGGTGAAGTCGTAATTCAAAGAAAACTCCCATGCTTTGCGCCAGGGAACGGTTGCCTGAAGTTTTCCACCGGCAGAATTCCGCTCTGGAAAATAGGATGGCATAACTTCCCTACCACCACCGGCCGTGGTAGCCGCAGGAGATCCTCCGTTCCGCCGGAAGTCGTGGCGCAGTGCGAAATCCGCAAGAATTTGCGCCCGCTCTCTTCGCAATTGTGCGCGAAATCCACAAACCGCCTGGAAAATTTCCGTGCAACAGGACCCAATATTTACACTCCCGCCATCCATGGCGTAGGCATCATGGAAAATGCCGTTAAAATTACCTTCCACCAGTGGGGAAAATGTCCACGCGCCCATGCGGGGCATCGCGTACTCCAATCCGCCGGAAAGAACATAACTATATCCGCCAAAGGATATATTTTGCACGTGCTCCGAATACTTGCCATAATGTAACCTATTTCCGGATAAAATTCCCGAACCCGAAATCCGCCATGGACCAGTGGCCATTTGCCAGCCAGCTCCGGCGCCATACCCCTTAATCCGGCAACGGCAGGGCTCATCCGTATTCCGGCGGCGAAAGCGGGCATGCGATGTGACATAATCCGCGGCGATGACCACTGACTGATTAGTTGGAAACCTTCGGCGCAGGCTGATATTAGACCCAGTCGTGCGGGCGACGGAGCGATCAATAATGGCGTCCACCTCACTGCGACTGGAAAAACTACCGTAACTTTCCCTCGTCAGATGCCATTTGTATCCATCCTCCGTGGAGAAATTGCCATCGGCTAATTCCATGGCCCGGCGGAAGTGATCATTTTGCCGGCGAACAACCAGCGCCTGTTGTATGGAATATGGCATGGACATTTTTCCCGCGGAAAGATATTGTAATCGCTGTGCAACAATTCCTTCGGGGAGTGAAAATTCAACCTTTCGCGGTTCCGAGCTTCCCATTCTCGAGGGAATGCCCACCGTAATTATCCCATCGACATAACGAATTTCAGGCTCCTTTCCATCGACTTTTGTTGCGCACACCCAGTTCGGTTGACTTGTAAGCTCTCGGACAAGCTCTACCTCAAAGGCATCGGAACCTTCCAAAACACGACTTGGAAATTCGAAATCAAAGCACACTGGAATGTCATCATTGCCGTAGGTCGTGTTTATTTTATTGCAATAGAGGAGACAACTAGGCAACCTTTCGTCGCAAAATGCGAACGTAATGCGCCATGCGTCCACATTTGCATTTTCGCAATTTAACTTCCCCATAAGAGTTAAATGTCCGCACTCGTGCAGCCCTTCCGGCACATGCCAATCGCCATTGACGTGCACATGGCCGACATTGGAAATGGCTCCATGTAAGCCTTCGCGCAAAGCTCCAACTCCTCCATTAAGAAAAAGATGTGTGGTTGCGTTTCCGCGGATGGCGGTCACATTCTTTTCCGGATAAATGTGCTCGCCAGGGGCCAAACCTGGCCCGATCGCGGCCATGTCACTGTTCGCCAAAGGATCGGTTATGGTTGCAAAATTTTGGCCATTGCGATAATAAGTAATGGCTGGTGATCCTTGGAGATCAATGACGTTGCCATTGCCAATGGCTTGCCCATCATCCGGCTGTTGGCGCGAAGTTTCGCCCAATTTTAGACTGCTGCCAACCACGCGAATGGCCACGGGCTCAGCATCCGTACCATATTTATCGACGTCACACCCAGCAATCCCGAGGTTAAGGCTTGCGCCCGGCTCAAGGATGAATTGCGAATTACCGCCGAGTAAAATGGCCTCCATCTTGAGTTGAATATCGCTGTCAAACGGTATAAACTCGGTTCCTATGGCGTCGGCTGAAAAGCCATTGGAAATTTTGACATTGGATCCAGTGTGAACGGTAATTTTATCCTCTCCGGCATAAACGTGATTAAAAGATGCATCGCCGCTCCAATCGATATCACATCCGAGCAAAAGCAAATCGCCGCGAACGGATAAATTTCCCCTTTGCACCATTTTTCCCTTTTCGATGCGCAGGGTCCCGCAGGAAGTGTTACCGTGAATGGTCCAAATGCTATCATTACTGTCTCCATTTATCAGCAATTTCCCAACATTGGAAATACCGCTCGCTTCCATCCCTTCTACGCCAATGGAACCACCCGCACCTCCCAACGCGACAGTAACGTATCGATCCGCCGTATTGGTATCAAATCCACCACTATTTGGCAAATTGCCCCTGATGCCGTCTGGCAAAATTGCTGCCACACTTGCCGTTGAAATATCAATGCGTGCACCGTAAGGATTGTCATCATCGCCAACGGCGGCAAAGGACGCATCAATGTTTGGTACGCCGGTAAAGGTGCCCTCCATAGGGACTGTCCCCAACGCGACGTCCGCCTGGTCGATGGAAAACTTGCTCGCGGCGCGAGTGGCATCGAGAGATGCGCCTGGACAAAAAATGATCCCATCCGAAACATGCAAATTGCTGCCGCCACCAAATTCCGCCCGTCCACCCAAAAATAGCGTTTGGCAAGTAACGTTGTTCGATCCGCCAATCGCTAGTTCCGTAACGGCAATGTTCATCCCCGGCGCAAGGAAGGATGCTTCATTGTCAAGCTGGAAGGTCAAATGGCTATTTCGCAGTAATGCGAGGTTATCCGCATTCACGGAGGAAAATTTTCCGCTTGGATCAATTTCATAGCTAAAGGTTTCCAGTGTTGTTACATCCGTTGCTCCGTTATTGTAAGCGTAAACCGGCGCACAGGGCGCGATGGCAAATTGCGCCATTGATGCCGAATTTAGCGTGCTGCTGCTTGCAAAATGGAGATTGGCATTTCGCCCACCAATGGCCACTCCGGCCGTTTGCAATGTGGCATTATCAATGAGAATTGGCACATTAAATATGCTAGCCGCCGAACCATCAAAAATTAAAGCGGCGTTTTTCCCGCAAACTGTTCCGGCAACAGCAAAACCACTGCCGGCCGCCACGCTGGATCCATGGACAACGGCGCCAATGCGTACACAATCGGCGGATTCATTCCCGGCCGTTGCGTCAATATTTCCAGAAATTATTACATCTGAAATAGATGCCCGACTCGACGGCGCATCGATCAATAAGCCAACATAATTTCCTAGGCATTCGCCATTGGCTGCGATGCTCCCGCCAACATAAATTGCACCCGCCTGAGGTATAATTTGGCCATCATCCACCCATGGGTTAAGCGCAACACAAATGCCATACGTGTCACTCGCTTTTCCTTCAATAAGTCCGTTAGCAGAAAGTTCGCTTACTAACATACATGAGTCAAGCCCTGAAAATATTCCACCAGT
This sequence comes from Puniceicoccales bacterium, assembly GCA_031268795.1. Classification (GTDB taxonomy): domain Bacteria; phylum Verrucomicrobiota; class Verrucomicrobiia; order Opitutales; family JAIRLM01; genus JAIRLM01. The sequence continues at coordinate 26,737 of JAIRWT010000008.1, read as the reverse complement.
TTTCACCGATGCGTCGAGAAGCACGTGCCCACTGATGCTTGAGCCATTCGCTAAAGCGAATGGATTAATAATATAGATACCACCATCCAATTGAACATTACCTGTGCCAAAATCTTTATCGAAAAGACGCATTTCAACGGCGCCATCCATGTGAACAAAATCGGCGCCATTTCCAATGGTAAGGCCGCCAATATTAACCATTCTCGCATCGGTAAAGTCGACATTCGGCGTAACTTCCGTTGCACACATCCTAAAAGACCCCGTACTTCCACGAATGGTTCCAGTCCCGGTGATGTGCACATTTGGCGAGAAGAAATTATTCCCAGAATCCGGAAACGGCGAGCTTCCATTTTCCGTACCCTGTCCGATGGCAACGCCGCTCGTGTTGTCAATTGCCGCCCGATCCGCCTGATTTATAATAATGCTTATATCACTCGATTCCCAATCAATACTAGTATCGATGGAAATTGGCAGTTCCCCCGCGGACTCGATGGCGCCCGTTGCCGATATGGTCAAGCTGGAGCCTGGTTGAATAAATACATATCTATTTGTTGCCTCGTCAGCTTGACCATAATACTCCCCGACGACTGATGATGCGCCAATGAGGGTAATAAGGCCCGGGGAAAATCTCGCATAAACCGTATTCAAATCGTTTTCATAGTTTAAGCGCCATCCCGGGAAGATCGATCCATCATTTTCGACGGTTAATTGAAGCACATTTTGTAATGCGGCAATGTTATCCCACTCCACGAGTTTGATCCTCTGCGCAATGCCCGGAACGGATTCATTTGGGTAAAAATTTTTAACATCCAAGGCAATGCTGAGCAAATCTCCATAATCAACATTTGTCCCATCGCCAAGCTTTATATAAGTGTTGCCATTATCAATATATCCTTCACCAAAAGTCCCAGTGCTTTGTTCGGTTTCCAGTGGAATGAGTCGAATGACAGCGCCGTTGGAAAATGCCACACCACCGCTGCCAGCTTGCGCCGCACTGGATAGGTCGAGCAATCCGGTTACTTTCAGTTGCGATGAGGCATCATTGGCAATGCTAAAGGTGTGTAAATCTCTAATGGCAGTAGCCCCAGCAATGGAGCCTCCGGTCCCAATATTGAGTTGCAGGTTTCCAGCGCCAGCGATAGCCGTGCCTGCGGCGGAAATATCGAAGTTGCCATTTTGTAAATTTATCGTGTTGTTATAGCCTGATGTGGAAGGTGCCACAATGGCGCCGCCCACGGTATTTCCAACGACAAACTGACCACCCGTGTGGAGATCGATGGTAACCCCATTCTCCAATGTAAGGGCCGGACTCTCCGCATCCGCGGAGACATTAAATACTGCACCTCCACCATCACCGCCATCGATTATCACCGAGCGTATTCCATCTTCCTGTGGATCGGTATTTCGTTGCACGGTAAATGGATTCGCACTCTCGAATGTATCTCTGATTTCCCAAATCCCATCCCTGGCCAGGGCGGAGATACTTGATACTCCAATGCATAGACATCCCAAGAAGACCCGTCGCAAATCCATGTCAGATTATGACAACGGATGAGATATAATGCAATTCAAATGGAAAATTTACCCCTCCAAATAGCTTCCGGATAAATGCCGGACCGTGTGACATTTTCAATATAGCTGATAACGTCTTTAACATCAATGGCATGAGTAATCCCCGCCCAATTGGAGTGGGTATTTACGACGGTAATATCGATTTTCCCTTCATCCAAAAGGCTTTGAATGGCAACGGGGAGCATCCACTCCGCTTCCGTTAAACTCATTTCTTCCGAAAAAAAACGCTTAAAATCCATTTTGTGTAAAACTTCCCGCTGGAAATACCAAAAATTAAGTGATGTCGGTTCATCACCGGCAAAACATCTATCCTGCTCTAGGCTATGAATAACCCCGTTGGAACGTATGATGCATGAAAATTCTTCGATTTTCACAAGACGATTTTCATTCACGCGGCAAATGCCGCGAGCAACGGCTCCACTCGAGGGCAGTGTGTGGTCCAAGCGGAAGGCAAGTAGTGCGTTACTCGAAAATTTTCTGCGGATAAAATCCGCCATTTGTTCCCATGCCGGCCGACCATAAAAATCGTCGGCATTTATGGTTACAAAAGGCGAATGCAAATGATTTCTGGCGGAGTAAACCGCATGGGCGGTCCCCCAAGGCTTTGTTCGACGAAAATCTGAAATTTTAATTGGGATGTCTTTCAACTCCTGGTACACAAATTCGATGTCCATGTATCCATGGAGCGGTGCTAATAATTCATCGAAAAATTTTTGATGAATCTTCCTTATGACACAAACAACACGCCTGAATCCTAATCGATATGCGTCAAAAAGGGAGTATTCCAATATCGTGTGCTTCCCTGGACCAAATGTCGTCAACTGCTTCAGCCCTCCAAAGCGGCGACCAATTCCGGCAGCCAATATAAGAACGGTGACGGAATTCATGGATCCCCCTGCAAAAATTTACTGCCGTCTAATGTACTGTGCGTGAACGTTTTGGGCCGCTTGCCAAGGTTTTTCGCTTGGTTGCAGCCCCCATCCCTCTATTAATGATGCACTGCTGCGAAATGCTCAAAAGATTTTGCACCGTCCAATAAAGCACTAACCCCGATGGCAGGCGGTAGCAAAAGAAAAAAAAGATAAATGGCATGAATTGAAATATGCGTTTTTGCATAGCGTTTTGCGTGGTCATTGGCGTCATGCGCATTTGAAAAAATGCCGCTATGGACATAAGCACGGGCATTGGATTAATCGGAAATCTTCCAAAATGCCCAACCGTGTCCATTACTGACAAATCCCTAATCCAAAGAAAACTCGCGAAACGCAATTCCGACGCGGTGCGCAGCATAAAATAGAGACCAATGATAATCGGAATTTGAAAAAAGACTGGCAGACACCCTGCCGCCGGATTGATTTGATGTTCTCGGAAAATCTGCAACGTTTCCTGTTGCACCCGCTGAGGGTTGTTCTTGTATTTTGCACGAATACTCTCCAGTTGTGGTTGGATCTTGGACATTTCCCGCGTAGAACGTATTTGTGCATTTGTCAGCGGCCATAGGATTAACTTCACCAACAAAGTTAGTAGAATAATCGTGAGCCCCCAATTGGGTAGGAGCCAGTGAATGCTTTTCATGCTGAGTAATAAGAGTTTACTAATGAACCCGAACCAGCCAAATTGCATCACCAGATCCTGCCGCCGACCAAGGCGATCCAGGCGTGTGTATTCCTTTGGCCCAACGTAATAATCCATGTTAACGGCCGCGCCGGATTCGGATTCCGAGAGCGGAATGACTAATGTCCCACCGATACCGGTTTCAACCGCCGATGAATTTGCACCGCGGAGTGCCATGGGGGCCGCGCAAAATGCCATCGCCGGCTGCCCGGGTGTTAGAATAGCAGCAAAAAATTGATTTTTTACCGCACCCCAGACAATATGACCACTTTCGCCGATGTTTTCTTGGCACGGACGACGACCAAAGCCAAAAAATCCACGACTTTCATTAAATTTTCGTAGGGAAATGAATCGTGCCTTTTTGCCATCGTAGTGGACGAAGTTAAGATACTCGCTATGAATATCCCCCTCCGTTGGAGGGAGACTGCCCAGGGAAATATTTAGAGATTGTTTTTTATATGAAGCATTCGCTTTTCCACCGAAGCGCACGCAGTGCTGAATGCAATAGGAGTCATCTCCATTTTCCATTTTAGCAAGCCGATATTCCCGTTCAATGGTCCCGCCGCCCGGGAGCGATCCACGGAGCAGGAGTAAATCCTCATTTGATTGGACAACGTCATAGCAGATGTCTCGCAAGTCCAGCGAACCATCCGCAGAAATAAGCCACAGGGATAAGGCATCCTGCGTATCATCATAATCGTCAAAGATCCATGGCTTTTCCGAATGCAAGGCCGCCGGATATTTCTTAAGCGCAATGTACCGTATGCCACCGCCAACGGGTGAAATTTCCCCGCGGATATAGGAATTTTCCAAAACTAATCCAGGGCAATCAAGCCGTTTCCCAGCGGATACGGGAAAAGCATCCGGTACGACCGATGCCTTTATTTTGGGCACTTCGCCAACTTGCGCGAAGTTCGGTGGTGGAGCAACTTCCGCCGCGCTTGTCAGGGAAATAACCCGCCGATTTTCTCCGATAATCATCCAAAATGCCAAAGCAATGGCAGTCAAACCTAGAAATAGATGTTTTTTTTCCATAAATTAAGCCTATGGGACTGGATCATAGCCGCCACGATTCCACGGATGGCACCGGCAGAGACGACGTAAAACAAGCGAAAAACTATGCCATACGCCGTATTTACCAATGCACTCCCGCGCGTACTGGGAACATGTCGGATGGAAGCGGCACCGACACATTGGGCCAAAGAAAAATAATTTTATCGCCGATAGCGGCGAGTAAAGAAATAGTATGAGCCGCCCCGTAAGCCGCCAAAATCCACTAAAAATGCCCATACAAAAAAGTCATAATGCAAGACTTTCAAATTTGGCAAGACAGCATGTGCTCATGTAATGTGCGCCATAGCCCAACTTTCGATTCACGTGGCCGGACCGTGTTCATTGGAGTCCATTTCGCGAATTGCACCCAGACGCGTTTGCGCACACAGTGCCGCCGGCGAATTTGGTGCCGACACAAGGATGTCTTTGTAATAAATGGCGGCGGCATTTGGACTTCTGCGGTCCTGAAGGTAAAAATCACCAATGTTCAACTTACTTGCGGCTAATAAATTTTTCATTTCGACTAATTCTTGCTCCGCCTCCTCAACGAATGGCGAATCACCGTAAAGTAACAAAAATTCACGGAAACAGTTTATTGCATTCTCCACCGCTCGCTGATCATAGGCAGGTCCTTTGGATATTTTACTATATATCTGCGCTAATAACAAGTAGGCACGCTGGGCGTCTCCGGTGTCGGAATATTCATCGATGAGACGCTCTAATGCGCCGACGGCCACAGCCGGTTCCTTTGTTTTCACGCCCAAATCGGCAATTTGCAACAATGCTTGCGTTGCCTGCGGACTATAAGGAGCATTGTCAGCGATGTGCTGGAAAACGCGAATGGCAAATTCGCGATCCCTCAATCCTGGAATTTTGCCCCAGAAATAATTGCGCTCACCAGCGGCAAGTCGTTTGGCAAGTTCAAATTCAAGCACAATTGCACTTTCAAAATTGGAACAGTTGGGATGTTTTTCCAAAAGCCCCTGCAGCGCCTTAAATGCCAATTGAAACTGGTGCTGCCGCATATAGGATTTTCCACACATTTCCAGTGCCAACGGAGCTTCATTTGACTGTGGAAATTTGCGAGCAATAAGTTTACAAACTCCAATTGATTTTCCCGGCTTTCCATTTTCAAGCATTCGTCGGGCATTCAGTAATAATTCATGTGGTTGTACTGAAATATCCACGGGCTGTTCTTCGTAATTTTGTATCGCTTTAGAAGCTTGCATTGCCGGCAGTGGCGCTCCCTGGAACATTGACACACCGATGGCGATCAATACCACACATTTCATCTTTGCCATGCGGATAACATGGAAAGAATTGATGAAAAAAGTCGAATGGTTTTCCGCTGGATTAATCCATGGCATCCATGCACTGCCCCGATGCGAATGTGATCATTAATGTACCTAGGCAATCTGCGGGCTCGTCGCAAAAGTAAAAATTCGAAGGCCTGGAACAGGCAGTTCGTATTAACGGATAAGCCTAGCGCCAAATCAATATTCACTGGAGACCCATTGCCTCAACAAACTTAAATTCCTTCTGGTCAGATGGTTGTCTTTCGCGCCCTTTTAGGGTGGCGGAAACCCCAACAAGACGAATTTTTTTATGACACATTTCCGCATATTCGTTGAATAATAGGATTGCCCTATTTGCAATCGTCGGCGCATCGGTCGTTGCCAGAGGAAGTTGCCGGCATCGGGTAATTTGATGAAAATCAGCGTATTTTATCTTGAGAGTTATGGCCCATGCCCGCTGGCATAGTCGCCGGAGTGCATCACCCACCTCCAGGCCAAGATGCCAGATTTGTTCGCGCAAAAAATCAAAATCAGCCGTATCTGCGGAAAATGTCTTTTCCCGTCCGAATGATTTTGGAACACGCACGGGTGTAACACGCCGACGATCAATGCCGCGTACAACTTCATAATAATAGCTGCCAACTTTCCCAAAAAGTTCTAGTAATGTTTCCATTGGCAGGTTTTTCAGATCTCGCCCGATGCGCACATTCATTGAATGTAACCGAGTGGCGGTCACTCGCCCGATACCATGGAACCGGTGCACGGGGAGTGTTTCTAGGAAATTAGCGGCGCAATCGGGGGTAATGACTACCAATCCGTTTGGCTTGCTTAATTCGGATGCTATTTTTGAAAGAAACATGTTAAATGACACACCGGCAGAAGCCGCCAGCCCAGTTTGGGAAAAAATTTTTTCCCTAATGCAACGAGCCAGATCGGTCGCCGATGGAGTATCTTTCACATTAGCGGTCACATCCAAATAGGCTTCATCAATGGACATGCCTTCAACGAGTGGTGTAACCTGTCGAAAAATGTCGAAAATTTCATCCGATATTGCGCGATAGCGGACCATACGCACGGGAAGAAGGGTGGCCTGCGGGCAAAGCTGAAGCGCTCGATGTGTCGCCATGCCGGCGCGAATTCCAAATGTGCGGGCCTCATAGGAACAAGTGGAAATAACGCCACGATCCCATGGATCGCCGCCAACAATAACCGGTTTTCCCTGTAGTTCTGGGTGATCCCGCTGTTCGATGGCGGCGAAAAACGCATCCATATCCACATGAATAATTTTCCGATTATCATCCCGAATGGAAAAAGCATCCCGATGTCCCACCGATCTTAGGGAACGAAATTTGCTTTAATTTGGCAAAAACAATCCATGAAAATGTGAAATTAATAAAAAAAATACAAAAATTTTTTAAAAGAAACTTGCGCAAGTCGCTATTGCTGAAAGTAGTCATTGCAACTTGGCGGGTAGACGTGACATCATTGCACAAGAATAACGTTGCCTTTTCGGAACGTCACACCACCATGTAAACTGGGTTTGAGAGGCAATGCAAGCAAGAATGAAAGCGTCACTTTGTGCGAATTTGCCTTTTCGCCCGCAAAATCACGGAAGGGAAAGTGTAGCCTTTTCGCACTCATTTTACTTAATGCCAACATATTGCTTGCCGCATGGGAATAGCAACAATTATAAAAAACGTCATTTGTCGGGCATGGTCGAAGATTTGAAAATGAGAATGTCCGGGCATATTCCAATTCTTGTTGCGGAGGTGATTGCAGCCTTTAAGTTCACGTCTGCCCTTACCTTTTTGGATGCAACGATTGGCGGCGGCGGCCATGCGCGGGCGATTTTAGAAGCTTTCCCAGGAGCGAATCTATGGGGAATTGACCGCGATCCTTCCGCCCTTGAACGGGTTGCGAAATTTTTACCGCGGAATCGCTTGCATCTTCTACACAATAACTTTTCCCAACTTGATCATCTGCCACAAAAAAACTTTGATGGCATACTCTTTGATTTTGGGCTGTCGTCCGACCAGCTTGACATGCCAGAGCGCGGATTTTCTTTCCGCTTCGATGGGCCACTGGACATGCGCATGAATCCTACGACCGAATTTTCAGCGGCGCAATTTCTTCAAACGGCCCCTCGGGAGATGTTAATAAAAGCCGTTCGCGATTTCGGCGAAGAGCCAAACTGGAGGCGAGTTGTGAATGCCATATGGAGTGCGCGGGGAACGAACAAGCTGGATCGGACATTGTCCTTCGCTGAGCTGGTTCATGGCGCACTTCCAAAGTGTCAGCGCGGAAAAACCAATCCGGCAACTCGCACATTTCAAGGAATACGCATCGCCGTCAATACGGAGTTGGAAGCTATTCAAGTGGCACTTCCCAAGGCGTTTGCCGCACTCGCTCCCGGAGGTGTCATAGCCGCCATAAGTTTTCATTCACTGGAAGACCGCCTGGTGAAGCGGTTTTTCCGAGAGTGGGCCGGACTTCCAACAACTCGCTTGGATGGGCGCGGGAAGGATGAACGCCAATCCATGGGAAAACTACGAACAATTAAGCCAATCACTCCTTCCGCCGACGAAATATTGGCCAATCCTCGCTGTCGCTCGGCAAAGTTACGCATCTTTCAGAAGGAAGGGACTTCCTCATGAGTATTTGTCCCTCGCTTACTAAATTTTTCCGCACTCATAAATTTTTGCTCTTGTTGGGCGCCGGCTTCTTTTCTGTCACTTGGGTTACCTGTGCATTTGTGCATGTTTGGTACCGACAAAAAATTTTCATCGTTGGCCAACAAATTCGAGTCCTGGAAAAGGAAGTCATTGAACTGCAGCGAAGGGAATCAATTTTACGGATAAAAGTTGCTCAGCTCCATGATCCAACCCTGCTTAAGCGCTATGCGTATAATCTGCATGAACCGCGGCGGGACCATGTTTTCTATGTGGCCATGCATGCTCTTCGGGCGAATCAAATGAGTGTAGCTCAGGAATTTGTCGCCAGTCAGAATCATCCCGGAAAGCACATCTTTCTCCAAAAAATAAATCTTGGGAAAGATTCGACCACGGACAGCCACTTTTAAGATTTTTCGAAAGTTGTAACATGCCCTAATTCTCCGGAGCCATGAAAAGTGGCTCGTCATTATTTTTGCAATCGCCGACAAACAGTTTTCCTGATTCATCTAATTCATCTGGTTCATTTAGTTCATCGCATTCATCGCATTCATCGCATTCATCGCATTCGCCAGATTCATTTGGGTCGTCGAACTCATCACAAGCTATATCACTAAATGCGAGAAATTCTTTCCCTAAGTCCGGATTTACACCTATAAATAGACGCCTAAGATAATGCCCGGGAAGGCTGTTTGATATTAGAGCGCGATCCGGATCATCCAACGACACTAGAAACGCAAGAGACTGTGCCCCATAAATGGTTGCCAATGCAAGCGCTATACGCACGCGCAAATCGCCCATCTCTGCCAATATCAAAACTCCAATATCTGCCCCTATGGCATACAAAATCCGGCAAGCTATTTCCACTCCGTTGGATTGGGCGTTATTGATACAACGAAGAACGTCGGCCACTTTTCCCGGATTTAAATCCTTCATTTTTTCAATTGCAGCACTCTCCGGACCCTCCATTAGAATTTGCTTGGCAATTTCCTCCGATTCTTCACGATGCGCCACAACCGCTTCACTCCAATACTTCCTGGTAACCGCATCGGGGCATTGCCGGATGATGCATTCCTCAATCCAAGTGCTCAGGTTCGCTTGGCGAAGCAAATATGCCATAGCGTCGCTTTTTTCATCGGTTGACGCAACTTCATTTGCGAGCGCGCAGAAAAAATTTACCATTGCCCTTGTTTCCATATTATCAAGACTGCTCAATGCACATGCGTAGAAATTAAGAATAACCAAAACAATATTACCTTGTTTGCGATTCATCAACTCAACTAAGATGGGCAATTGGATCACATTTGCATCGAATTCATCACCAAAGCCATTACTAAGCCTGATAAATTCTTCGCCAATCTGTCCAATACCATTTTGGTCGGCAAATTGCATCAATTCGCTGACGATCCACTCCACCTGTGCTACATTTACATCCAAAGCGGAACGACAAATATCTGCCACGGGAATTGCCTCCCATTGGCGAAGGGATTCATCGCCAAAATGAACATGCCCTTCCGTCGGAGAAATTGATTCGGAAGTCGAATATAACTGCGCCATTGATTTTGCCAAATCGGATTCCGAAACCGCGGGCAGGGGACTAACCATCGCCGGTGACGATGTCGCAACCTTTGATTCAATCCGTACCTTGTAATGGTCCCCGTCTCGACGTGTACCCTCATGATCGGGTGGAAAAATAAAATTACGCTTCGCCAGCGCATCGATGAGCTGATTGTAGTTCGCGAAAAACAGATCTTGAATATCCTCTGGAATATGCACTTTCGCGCGACATCCGTCATCCCCGTCATATGCATACCCTATTTCGTTCGGATCTAATAGCGCAAAACAGCAGCCAACTCGACGATCTATATAATTTTTTTCTTCCTGTGCATTTTTAATTGTTCTATCTCTTTTTAGCTTTTCAACCTCTTTCTTAAGCCATTCCGTGTGCTCCTCCTCTATTTTGCACATCATCGCGGCAATCGCATCCGAATTGAACCTGCTTAATAACCATTGCATAATTTGTGGAAGAAAAAAATGCTGATCTCTTAGGCACCTGTATAGAAAAATTTCATCGCCATCAGAACTGCGCAATTCATCAAGATACCGCGCCAAATCTGGATCTCCGACTGGGACTCCATATGCGCGTACACTCCACTCGTAGTCAGTCGTCCAAGCGGTGTAGATAATTTTAATAATATTTTTTTCAGGCAATTTTTCCCAGATAGCGGTACGGACCAAATGCTTTGTTTTTTCATCAATATGCAGCGCGCCAATAAGCGAATAAATAACTTGAAGAGTCTCAGGCTCATCGCACGAACACGAAATTTCAATTAAATCACGTTCATTTAAGGTACCATCGGATATTAAGCTTTCCAGCATCGAAAAACCGCGCCAAAGACGGTTTTTTCCACCGTAAGCGAGATTGGATATTAAAAATTTTTTCAGCGGTTCTACCTCCTCAAAAGTTTTAAACAAATTTTTACCGCAGTCGAAATCAAGCGTGTCCAATACTTTGTAAAAAGAATCTACGGGTAAATATTTGAGATACGGCATAGCAAGCCGGCCATAAAGAACAACAAGCATAATTATTATATCGGCACATAAACATTCCATTTCCTCTAAAATCATTCCTCCAATCTCCGGGCCCGTAATGCGCAAAATGCAACAAATTACTACCACTCCGCCACCAGGCAGATCATGTATCCAGTCAAGTACAGCCGCCGCAATCTGCGGCGGAAATTTTTTAAACTCTTCAATAGCAAGACTTTCCGGGCCTTCCGCCAAAATTCGCCTGGCAATTTCTTCCACGTTTTTCCGTTCATCGGCTTGCTCAACACTTTGATAGTATTCTTTAAATGCTTCTTCCTGCTGCATTCGCATAAGTAAACGCTCATATTGTATACGACTTTGATATTCGCAGTTGCGAATTAGCGTAACAACCATATTAGGACAGCGCCATGCGATGCATTCACTTATTAAGACGTGCCTATTTTCGTATATAAACAGACAACGTAAAACATTATCTCTCTGGGATGTTATTGTGTCGTCATTTGCTAATGCGCAAAAAAAATCAAAAAAAATTCTCCCTTTTAGCAAAAGGCCGATACCACAGGCAGCCATAAAATCCGAAAGCCTCATCCCATTGCCTGATGTATTTTCGTGAAATTCAAATATGCGCCAGATGATATCGATTCGATTGCGATTTGCTAATATAATCAATACGCTTAACGGCAGTTCTCCATCTGGCATTGTGCCACCCTCGGGCAACTTATATCGCGCCTCCACTGGAACTAAGGCTGAAAAACCAGGACAAAATTCGTTAACACTCGAATCAAACTTGCCACCAACTTGATTCATGCAATTCGCATTGGCTAATTGAATTAGTTTTTCGACAATTTGTTCCGCTTGCGCGATGGTGGCTCCTCCTTCACTCAACCATTTGAAATCAGCCGTGGAAATAACTTTCCAGGCAGTATCATGTTTGTTTCCAGCAAACGGAAATTCTTCCCCACCCACCTTGACGTATGAAGGAATTCCCCACAGATTTGATGGCTCGTTAGCTGATACCGGAGAGTCAGGCACCAGATGGGACGGCTCTTCCAAAGCGCCCGATAAATTATCATTCGAATCTTTTGGCGCGGATTCCACTGGATCATGTTTTATATCCGTTTGAGCGCCCGGCGGCTGAGACTCGGCCGATGATACCGGACATTCGAAAACAATACAGCTATAAACAAGCGCTATGGAACTAATTACAAGGATTGCACACGAAGTAATGAATATTGGAAGCAAGGCCGGAGTAGTAAAAGAGAGCATGCGCGGAAATGTAAGTGCCACGAAATAAGAAATACCAGTTGTAACGCTTGTAAGAAAGCTTGTCACAACGACGGCGGAAGCAATTGCATTCCGGCCTGAATCTATAGTGATAGTATGCTTATCTCTAATTTCGCCGCACATATGCGCCCATGAGTAAACGGACCTGATCTCTTTAATAGCTATCCAGCCAGTGTCAATACAATCGATTTTACTTTCTGGCAAAATCAAGAAAGTGATCAAATTTGCATGCGCTCTTAGCCGAATGCGTGTGTAAAAACCAGAAACAAATAAGCTCCCGGCAGGGAAAAGATGAAACTATCGCACAGATCAAGACATCCACCGATGCCGGGTATGCATCCACCCGAGTCCTTTACTCCGGCCCATCGTTTTAAAGCCGATTCAAGTAGATCGGAAGTTGTAGAAAGGAGTGAAAGAAGAAACGCCAGGGAAAGACGCATCCGCATGGGAAGGCCGGTGGAAAGCCACAATTCCAGCCAATAGCCTGATAAAAGGGCCATGGCGATGCCGCCGTAAAATCCTTCCCATGTCTTGTGGGGGCTAAATTGCGATGCCAACTGATGGCGACCGATTAGGGTCCCACACAATAACGCGCCCACATCACTCAGCTTGCAGACGGCAACGACCCAGGCGAGGATTGCAATTCCAGCTGGAAGCGATGCCGCGCAGCGAACAATCATAATCGCAAATTGAAATGTGAATGGTATGCAAATGATTGCCGCCATTGACGCAGGAAGTATCAATGTAACCCGGCGTAAATCACCACTTACGATGGCGCCGGACGTCAAAAAAATAGCGGAAATAAGTGTGAAATACCCCCCCCCGCTGACCAAGGACATATACCAGGCGGCGATTGGAATAAGCGCCGTCCAAAAAATCACTTGGTTAAAAAAAACATCTACGCCAGCTCGGCGCATGAGCCGGACAAATTCCAGCTGGCACACCATGGAAAAAAACGTTACAAGTAGGATGACGCCCGATTTGCCAAAGACGGCAAAAACCACGGCAATTAATACCAGCAAACAAAACGATCCTAGAACTCGATTTCCCATCGGAACAGGATTTTAGGCATGCTCCGTCCATCGCTCAATGGCAATGACTTTTTGCTCCTCGCGCCCCGCCAATTTGACGACATCACCAACTTTTTTCCCAAGAAGAGCCGCACCGATTGGCGTCTGATAGGCAACAATTGAGCGTTGCGGATCGCTGTCCCACGCCCCGAGAATCGCGAATTTTTGCAATTTCCCTTGTCCATTCCCCAAGGTCGCAACGGTTCCAATGGAAACGGTGGCAATCTGAACATTTTGGAAATCGATCACTTGTATGCGGACCAAGTCTCTTTCGATTTGCGCTTTCCGCGCCATCAGCACGCCCTGATCCTGTCGCGCCATTTTGTATTCTGAATTTTCGCGCAAATCTCCAATTTCCCGCGCAATCTCAATGGCGCGTTTATTATCGGGAATTTTTTCGTTAATGAGAATTTCATACTCTCGACGGATAGCATCCAAGCTTTTTTGCGAAACATACATAATTCCACTGGAGTTATCCGCGTGTTTCGCTTCTACCGTAGTGCCGTCACCGCTTGCCAGAAGCCCTTGCAAATCCGGGAAAACGCGGACGACACGTGCCACAATGGACCGCTTGGCAAGGAGGTCAAATCCTTGACTAAGCATAATCATGTGCACCAAGTCGCGGGCGATTTCCATTGTTTCCCCGCGGACAGCCTTTTCCACCAAATCTTTATCGTTGACAATAAGCTCGGCCAAAGCGATTTTCCGATTTGCTTGCCGTCGAGTTGCCTCCTGATCAATTAACACCAGCGCCATTCGCAGATGCGCCGCTGAAATCCCGTCCTTAAAAATATCCCGGTACTTTGCGTTGGCATAATTGCGAAAGACCCACTCCAAAAAATTAATTTTAAGTGAATTATCGCGCAGCCCCTGGAAAAGCATTTGCCGCAGTTCCTCAGACTTTCCGTCGGACATGCGCGAATTAATTACACTTCCAATGGTCCGCTGACTGCCATTGCAAATTAATTGATCAATTATGGTATGAAATTTCTCCGGATGGAGTTCGGTGATTGTTTTTAAAAATCGGCCAATCTTAATTGCGGACAACATATCAGCGGTTTTCAGTATTACGCCAACGTCACCAAAGGCCTCCTGTAGCACGTCAACGGATTGGCTGGTCGCCGCCGGAGCGATGGTGGACAGATCCTCACAAACCCAAAAGGCTAATAGCCGACACAGAACCGGCGCAGCCGGAGATGCGGAGATGCGCTGCATCTCTTCCATGACCAAGCGTAAATCCTCCGCTCGATCAGAATTGATCCCATCCTTGAGCAGCCGTTCCGCGTAGGCGACCTTTTGCGCCGATTGTTTGGACATAAGTACCCCATCAATAACTTCATCCAACTGTTCCAATGGCTGATCCCTAAGGATGTAGTATCCAGTTTTAACCTCTGGCACGGAGACCTTCGCGCTAAGTTCCATGGATTTGTGCGCTCTCGTCCACCAGGCCCGCACGTTTTTTTTATCCCAAATAACTGAAATAAGCTCCGTAATCTCGAATTGGGTGGCCCGACGATCTGGCATATGTTCGAGAATAATTTCAATGGCGGCCAATGGATCATTTTTGAGTAGTTTTTCAGTTTCTTCCGCATTTTCCCTATACCTGGCGATAAGGTGCTCCGCCGGAATAAATTCCAAATGCTTCAGGGCAAATGCCAAATCAATGGCATGGCCCGGTTTGTCTAAAAAATTTATTATAAGCTTCCCGGAGTCGGCCCCATAGGAGGCAATCTGCCCATATCCAAATGTCCTGTGATAACAACAGGCTCCCGTGCGCAAGAGCGTTAATTTGTCGCGATACCTTTGTAGGAGAGGATTTTCTAATAACAATGTTTCTATTACGGCAGTATCCATGGTCATATTTTCCGGGAGCCCACCCAGAAGTAGAAGCACAGAATCCGCTAAAAAAATTGTCAATGTTTTTTTCGGCCACATGAGCCGCCGCTACCGGCGTGCCGCCTTGGAAAGGCCAAATTTCTCAAGGTTAAATGAAGCTCATGCAAAGTCCATTTTGGAACATTTCGCTTCCTTAAAATGCAGTTTTGAATTATACGAGCTCGGTCACTTGGCATGGATTTTTATCGTAATCTCACCCAGTTGGATAAACCTTGGTTGCTGTTTGAAATTTTTTTAACTTCGCCGCTGAGGCCATTTTCCCACTTTTTGCAACCTGTTGCATTGCGTCAAAAGGCTTGACTTTCAACTAAAAACCTCTATTCAGCTCCCAGAAGGGGTCTTTCTATTTATTTCGGCTGAGTTTGTAAATTATTTCTATGCAGTTACAAAAAGTCTCCGTTCTTCGGGAATCCTGAACGAGCTTTCGGTCGAGGATTCGTTATGAGTGTTTCAATGTTTACAACCGGTGCGGTTGACTGTTTTACGGCCAGCTTAGGCAGGAAAGAAGAGGCATTATTAAAGCGCTTTAGCGATCCTACAACTTCTCTGGACATGTTAGATGTTATAGGCAAGCAATTAGATAGGATAATAATGCTGCAAGGGTATGCGGCCCTTGTCCAAACTGCTCTTTCGTCCGATTTGCCCGTCTATAGAGCTCTTGCGATAACTATCTACATGTACATGCTTGCTCCAACGGATGGATCGTGGAAAGATGTGACTTCCGCACTTAAGAATGTCACCGACTACTCGACAGCCTTGACTGATGCAATTGTAAAACAGAAACAGGCCGAGACAGCCCTTTTTATAAGTCGGGGAGCCGAAACAATAAAGCAGGAGGCTGAAAAAACGAGGCGCGCGGTAGAACTTGCCAACCAGGAGTCCATCCGAACTGGATGGGAGGAGGCAAAAAAACGTCAAGAAGAACAAAACGCGCTCCAAGCCGTCGAAGAAACAAAACGCAGAGCGGCACTTGCCAAGCAGGAGCAAAAGAGGGTTGAGCTGGTTGAATTTGAAGCACACGTGAAACGAGGCGGAGCTGGAACTTGCGAATGCCACAAAGGCGCGCGAGGACGCGCAAGCCGGGAGAGAGCGAGCACAGATGGAGCGCGAAATTGCACAAAAGAAGCATGAAGAGCATGAAAGTCTGAACTGGTTTGTTAAAATTTGGAAATAGGTCATTTTTGAAGTTTTAAGGATTTTATTATGTTAAATGTGAGGACACCAATGGGGGTCGGAATGGTTTTTCAGGGTCCCGTTGATTCTGGCGGACATCGGCATCGAATACCAATTCCTGCGGGTATGTTAGTTGATGAAAAGACGGCGAAACTTTCGCTCGTGATTTTTGTGCAGTTATTTCAAGAGTATAAGGAAGAAATAGTTCGGAATGTGCGCGAACTCTGGGATAGTGGTTACACCATTCCAGAAGTGCAATTTGTTTTTTTTAGGGATTTTTATCCATTACTTCTTCAAAAAGTTGTAGCTGCAAACATGAAAAACCCTTGCGCAGAATTTGAAAGGCGAATGGCATTGATTCGTGATTCGAGTACGCGCGGGGACGTTGAACCAAGGAATCGCGATGAGGCTGTTTTCATTGAGCTATTGAACAGTTTGGATGCAGCTAAAGCTGAAACGGAGGAACTTAAATTAGAAAATGCTATGCTTGCGGCTGAGACAAAGGAGATGCAAACAGAAACTGATGCAATATTTGCAAAAGTGAAGGCAGCAGAGGATAGTTTTCGGGCCTATGAAGATGATGGTGGGCTTGAGACCATTGATTCTCAAATAGCTGCGTTGCGCGAAAAGGCTAATTCAATTCGAGGAAAATGTGCTACTGTCGAAGCAGAAACAGCAACAACGTGTGCTGTTCCTGAAAAGATTCCACCTCCGCCGCAAAAATCTTTAGGGGCCGATTCATTTGTCGCTGAAACGCAGCTTCTGCCGCCGAGTCCATTAACCCCTGTTCCAGTTGTAGCCGCTGATGTAAAAAAAAAGTCCAGCCATTTTTTTCAGCCGGCTCAACCCCCTGGGGTTGGAAGGTGGCAGCGGCTTTCTGGGAAAAAATAGTTAAGGTTTTCTATTTTGTTGTATTTAATCTCGGTATATTAAAAAATAAGGAGTAGTGAGTATGTTAGATCTTAGTGTTGTTAGTCACGGTTTTGATACTTCGCATGCCGCCAAGTCGCTCAATCAAACAATTATCCAATTTGCAAAAGCCGTCTGCGCGTGTGAGGGAAATAGTGAGAAGCAGGATGCGTTACTTCAGAAGCTACTGCATGTGACTACGTTGAAGGTGGATTTAGCACTATTCAAGGCTGTATCTGTGTGGGAAAACCCTTCGCTGTCGGCACTGGCGCTTTTAAGCTATGGATCAAATCTGACAAATAATGAAGATGAAAAAAAATCTTTCGTTGATGCTATTGAAAGACTAATGCCAGAAGTTAAGCGTGAGATTTCAGCAAAGACGCCTATTGAAGGACTTATCTTGCTTCTGGAATGGGGCCTTATCTTCTTCGACGGCCTTGAAAATAGCTTGAACATCTAAAGAAAATAATGCATTATCTATTTTCTTAGTGAAACTTGACAGCTTTGCCTTAGGTTTTTTTATACTTTCAGCGGTGGTGTTATTCCCATTTCCGCATGGTGGAGTTTCGCAGCGTTGATGGAAATTATTCTTGATGCTCGTTGTGCAAAAGTGTGGTCGTGCGTGGCATAAATTAATCCCGCTCCAGTTTTCCCGCAAAGATCAAACATAAGCTCTTCAACCTCCCGAGATGTTCGTTCGTCCAAATTGCCAGTTGGTTCGTCGGCAATGACAAATTTAGGGCAGTG
This sequence comes from Puniceicoccales bacterium, assembly GCA_031268795.1. Taxonomy (GTDB): domain Bacteria; phylum Verrucomicrobiota; class Verrucomicrobiia; order Opitutales; family JAIRLM01; genus JAIRLM01. The sequence continues at coordinate 8,905 of JAIRWT010000008.1, read as the reverse complement.
AATTAGTGCGCGCACGATGGCAGCCCTCTGTTTTTCTCCGCCGGAAAGAGTCATGGGTGAACCCTGCATCCGATGTTCCAGATGAACTGCCGTAAGCAACTCCTTAGCCCGATCTTTGTTGGGTTTTGATCCGAGAATTCGTGAAGGTAAAAGAATATTTTCAAGAATAGTTAGTTCATTTACAAGCGCATAGTTTTGAAAAATAAAACCCAAAAAACTCCCACGCACAAATTTCGTTGTTTTCCGAAAATCACTAATAGAGTACCCGTCCCAAAGAACTTCGCCCATGTCCGGCTGGAGTAATCCGCCGACTATGTTTAACAGTGTCGTTTTCCCACAACCGGATACGCCAATAATTGCAACGGATTCACCATTGGCAAATTCAACTGAAACATCTTTTAGAACGGCGATTGATTCCCCTTCGCGCCCGAAGGCCTTGAAGACGTTCTTTAATAAAAGAGCCATAATAGGAGCCAACTTTTACTCAGTTATTCACAACACATGGCTTTTGCCGGATCAATATTTGCTGCCCGTACGGCCGGAATAACACCGGCTAGCATTGCTAAAAATATCGCAGCAAAACAGATGATCGCAACTTCATCGTTCCGAACGAGAAGTGGAAGATGCGAAAATTGATAAAATGCAAAAATTTGATCTCCATTTTTGAATAGCCTAAATACGATCGATAAAATTTCATCTCGCCACCACAAAATAATTGCCGATATGGCTAACCCTAAGCCCGCGCCCAAAAGGCCCACAATGCCTCCCTGCAAGAGATAGCATAGCGCTACTTCGAACCGGCTGGCGCCAAATACGCGCAACAAACCAATTTCCCGTGTTTTTCGCACCACATTTAGCAGCAACGCGGAAGCCATGGAAAATGTCGCCACAAAAAGCACGGCCAATAGCACAAAACACATGGCTGCTTTTTCCATGCCAAGAACGGAACAAAGCTGCACATTCACCTCCTGCCAAGATTTTGCCCGCAAAAATGGTGGCAAAAAAGATGCATTCCATTCATCTCTAACGGCAACGGCGTTTGCTCCATTTTTCAAAAATACATCGAATCCTTGTATTGGCGGAGGTTTTTCTAAAACCCATTCCGCTTCCTCGCGGGAAATAAAAGCAATATGTCCATCAATATCTGGCCAGCCGGTTTGAAAAATTCCAGCCACATTTATTTCTAAAATTTCCGGGAGCTCTTCCACATTTTCAAGATTCATTAGTATTTCCGGAGAAAAGAATGATACGGCTTCACCGACGGCAACTTGCAATTCCTCCGCTAAATCACAACCCAACCACACGCCATCCGTATCCCTTTCCCTTGTCACGGCAAAATCAATCAACCCATCCGCCCCTTGGTCTCCGATTTTTAAAATCGGTAACGCAAACCGTTCGTCGTGCATAAAAAAAACTGGCATATGCGTAAACTCGGCCACTTTGTGCACCTCCTCTTTTTCGCCAAGCCGCATTTTCCATTTGAATAATTCTTCCCCGCCCGTGCGTGAAGATTCCACACAAATATCGCCGCGAATACCGATAAGCTTACTACGGATGTCGTCCTGAAAGCCGTTCATAACTCCCAGGACGACTACCAAAATACAAACACCAAAGGCCACTCCAAGAATGGATAGAATAGCAAATGCAATCCCTTTGCGCCCGTTTGGGAATAATTGATTCCAAGCCCAAAAAATACACCAAGAATTAATCATTGTTATCGAATGCGAAAAAATCGCATTCCATTTTCCCGCGTTTGTAAAAGAATCTCCGAGGCATCTTTATTTAAAATTTCTCCAACGACCCGCGCCACCTCCACCACATTTTTAGGCTCATTCTCCGTTTGCTCTTTTCCTTCGATGCGCAATGCCTGCGGTAAAAGAAATGGAGAATCTGTCTCAAGAAGCATTTGCTCCTTCGGTATAAATTGTAAAGCGTCGCGAATATCCGTCGAATTTGGTTTCGTTATCAGCCCGGAAATGGAAATATAACCTCCCATTTTTGTCCATTCTTCTACCTGTTTTTGCCCGTACGAAAAACTATGAAATAAAATATTCCCAGGTGAATTTCCACACTTTTCTATGCTCGAGATCACATCATTCCATGCCTCAACGGCTCCAAATTTATCCCGGCAATGTATAATTACCGGAAGATTTTTTTCCGCTGCAACGGAAAGTTGTTCACAAAGTGCCTGCCGCTGAGATCCCCTGCACACAAGGTCTTTCGTTGATAAACGATAATAATCCAACCCAATTTCCCCAATAGCTACTAATTTCGACCCGGTTGGTGTTTTTTTTACCATTTCCACCGCTTTTGACAAAATTCCAGCCCGTGTTTCTCCCGTCGAAATATTGGCCAATTCAAGCGGGTGTTCCCCAAATGCAAAAAATACATTTTCTCGTTTTGCAACCACTGGAAGTCCTAGCCATTTATCCCTGGAAACGCCGGGAACAACAAAATGATCCACTCCAACAGACAAAGCATCACGAAAACAACGGTCAAGCTGTTCTGGAGCAAAAAAATCAATGTGTGTATGGCTGTCCATAATCGCTTCCGATGGCGCTCTCGCCCGGATTCGAACCGGGATTGACGGTTTAGGGAACCGCAGTTCTATCCATTGAACTACGAAAGCCACGGTCAAAGATGGTTTTTTTTAGGGAGAGTCAAAGACTATTTCCCAGGAAATTCATTTTAAAAACTGGTATTTTAATTTTACTATTATTATCTTTGCTTGTGAATTCTGTGAATAAGTTCGGCGATGGCGAGAATGCTATTGTTTGGCGCAGCCTCTACTGTGAATAAGCAGGTGAATGAATCGGGGATTTTTATTATTCACAGGATTATTCACCGTAGTTGTGAAAAGCTTTTTCCCTTTTTTTCTTGGTTTTCGGTGGAATGGGTTTCAAGTTTCGATAAAACATATGTGTGGGTAGGAAAAATGGCATGAGAAATTCGAAAATTATTTTATCCATTCTTTTCATTGCTGGAAACGCCATTGGTGCAGGCGTGTTGGGTTTGCCATTGGTTTTAGGGCGAGCCGGATTTATGGCATCGGTAGTTGCGTGTTTGATGCTTTATTTTTTAGCCCTTGGCGCCGGATTGATGTTCGCTAAACTTTTTTGCAAAAATCATCAGAAGGATTTGCCAACATTCTTTTTCCAGGAACTTGGCAAAAGTGGTTTAAATATTTTTTCAATTTCATTTTTTAGTTTGTTTTTTTGTCTTCTTGTCGCCTATTGGGCAGGGCTTATATCAATTTTTGGAGCTTTTGGAAGTTTCGTTTGGCCACTTTTTCTTTCGGCGCTTATTGCAATTTTCCTACAGACATGTGGAACAGCTTTTCTAAGTAGAGCGGTTGGTGCGCTGACAATTGGTTTAATTATTTCATTTTTAGGGTTAATTTTTTCCACATTTTTTCAGGGCGGCGAGGGTCTTTTTGCGGCTGGAAATTGGCGTGTGGCAAATTTGGCGTTGCCAATTTTATTTTGCAGCTATGGCTTTCAAGGCGCTATTCCAATTGTTTGTCGCCAATTGAATTTTCGTTGGGAAGACATAAAACGAGCAATTTTTTATGGGACATTGCTTCCTCTAATTTTTAATATTTTTGTCTTACTTATTTCATTCCGGGCATTGACTGTGGATGAACTTTTAAAGGGTGCCGCGGAAGGAATACCTGTTTTTTTGCTTTTTAAAGAAAAGTTTTCTTCGTCATGCTTCGTAACATTAGGTCAATGTTTTTCATTTTTCGCCATTGGAAGTTCGCTTTTAGGAGTGACGGCAACGCTTAGTGGAGCGTTGCGAGATATTTTTCACCGGTATGAGTGGTATGAAAAAGTGGAGGTGGTCTTAATTATTATTTTTCCGTTATTTATCGCTGTCTATTGCGCGCATATTTTTATTACGGCGCTCGAAGTTGCGGGAGGAATTTGTCTTAATTTAATTGCAGGAATTCTCCCATCGCTTGTGGCAATTAGGCGAAAGGTACCGGGGCCACTTCCATGGATCTTTCTCTTTGCATTTCTTTATGTTTTTTTCATCGAATTATTCAACCTTATACATATGCTTTCAGGAAAGTAGGTGCGATGAATCTACGAATCTTGCAAGTGAGGTTGAAATTAAGTCATACCGAGGTGTCGTTTGCGTTATGAAAAAGTGTTTAGTCGTTCTTTTTAAAGGTTTTGAAGAAATCGAAGCGATTGCATCGGTTGATATTCTTCGTCGTGCGGGAATTGCCGTTACAACGGCAGCCTTCGGGGGTAAGCCCTTGATCGTTGGGGCTCACGACATCGGAGTGGTCGCCGACGGCATTATCGAGGATTGCGACGAAAATGACTTTGATGCTATCTTAATTCCGGGAGGTTCTGGAGTTTTTTCATTGAGAAAAGATGAAAAATTATTGCGCCTTGTTATGTCTTTTTCGAGAGATCGAAAGTTAATTGCAGCTATTTGTGCAGCACCCATCTTGCTTGAGGACGCGCGACTGTTGAAAGGGCGAAAATATACAGCACATCCATGCATTGACGGCAAATTATCCGAGCCGGCGCAAAAGAACCCTGTGGTAGAAGATGGAAATCTTATTACTGCGAATGGGCCTGGCGCGGCCATAGATTTTGCTCTTGCTGTCGCCAGTTATTTATGTGGGGAATCCGTTTCCGTTGGCATTTAAGAAAGGTGGGATATGGCCACATTATTTGAAAAAATTGCAAAGCGAGAAGTTCCAGCAGAGATTATTTACGAAGATGAACTATGCTTTGTAATCCATGACATTGCACCAAAAGCACCGTTGCACTTGCTCATCGTCCCTAGGAAGCCGTTGGAAAGTTTAATGGCTGTAGCCGAAGAAGATGTTCCACTCTTGGGGCATTTACTGTTGGTAGTAAATAAAATGGGGAGGAAATTCGACGTAGTCGGTTATCGCATTGTTATTAACAATGGCAGATCTGCCGGACAAATTGTTCTACATTTGCACTTGCACTTGCTCGCTGGAAAAGACCTTTCCGAGAGCGACTGATAAGGTCTATTCATTCGGCTTGAGTGATGGATAAAGAATGGTATCGCGGATGTTGGTCGCGCCAGTTAGGAGAATAATTAGACGGTCGATACCAAGGCCCATGCCTCCGGCTGGAGGCATGCCGTATTCCAATGCGGTGAGAAAATCATTATCCAATGATTGAATGTCTTCACCAACCTGCGCTTCGAACATTTGCCGTTGGACGAGGGGGTCGTTTTGCTCTGAATAGGCGGGGGCGATTTCCTGGCCGTTGATGCAGAGTTCAAACACATCCAACAGGGTTGGATCCTTTTGGTTAATTTTCGCCAACGGGCATAATTCTTTGGGCAATTGGGTAACAAAGGTGGGCTGAACGAGATGGCATTCCACCATTTTCTCAAAAACGTCATTGTCCACGGCGAAGTCTTCCAGCGCCGGATTAACCTCAATGCCAAAACTTTGACACTTTTCCAACTTTTGCGCCTTATTCCAAACAAACCAATTGGGCTCCTTCGTGGCTTCGACGATGAGATCCCGGTAAGTTGCTTCCCGCCACGTGCCGCCCAGGTCCACAACTTTTCCGTCTGCCTGGGGAAAAGTTGTGGTTCCAAGAACTTCCGTGCACAGGTATTGAATGAGATCATATATGAGCGTCATCATTCCGCGGTGGTCTGTGTAGGCTTGATATAGTTCAAGCATCGTGAATTCCGGATTGTGCCGCCGGGAAAGCCCTTCATTGCGGAAAACGCGACCCATTTCGAAGACCCGATCAAATCCGCCCACCAGCATACGCTTGAGGTATAATTCCAAGGAAATGCGTAGGAAAAAATCATGATCAAGGGCATTCATATGGGTAACAAATGGCCGTGCGGCAGCTCCTCCGGCGATGTTTTGCAGCATGGGCGTTTCCACTTCGACGAAATCCCGCCGCCAAAGAAATTCGCGAATACCCCGGAGAATTTTACAGCGCAAAAACGCTCGTTGACGAGATTTGGAGTTGGTAATCAAATCCAGGTACCGCTGTCGATAGGTTTGCTCATTATTTGTAAGCCCGTGGAATTTTTCCGGAAGGGCGCGCAGTGATTTGGAGAGAATTGTTATTTCTCTGGCGCGAACCGTTGGTTCTCCGGTGCTGGTGCGAAAAGGTGTTCCACACACGCCAACGATGTCACCAACGTCGAAGGTTTTAAAGCGCTCGTAATTTGCATCCCCCAGGTCATTTTTTTTTACATAGCATTGAATCGTGCCCGCACGATCCAGCAGGACTAGAAAGGCCGCCTTTCCCATCAGGCGAAAGGACAAAATGCGTCCGGCGACGGCAACCTCGCCACCGAATTCCGTCCTATCAACCAAGAGTTCGCGAACCCGTTCACTTGTGTGCGTTTGTGAAAAATCGTGCCGGTAGGGATCGACGCCAGCAGCCCTTAGAAATGCCAATTTCTGCAATCGGACATGAAAGATATCACTGGTGTTAAAGTCGGTATCCATTTGATGAACATCAGAGGGGGGGCTGAAAATAACTTTGCAATATTTTTCGAGCCACCGGCGCAGCCTCACGACCACCACCGTATTCTTTTCCATCAAATGGCTCACAGAGCATGACCGTGACCGCGACCCTTGGTGTTTCCCCTCGTCCCGCCGGAGCAAATGCCGTGATCCAGGCGAGGTGGCTATTTTTTCCACCCTGATGTGTTTGTGCCGTTCCAGTTTTTGCGGCAATGGAAAGTCCATCAATTTTACAACGGCGGCCGGAACCATATTCCACGCACCCGCGCATGCCGTCTAATAGGGTTTCATAAGCATCATCACTGAGCCCCAAGGGAGAAGCGGTCATCGGAGTGTTTCCATTGGTGCCATGGAAAATGGTGGGGGTAGTCCGAGAGCGGCGTCCGGCCAATGATGCGGTGAATAGATTAATCTGTAGAGGCGTAACAAGGAGATACCCCTGGCCGATGGCCAAATTAGCCGTATCTCCGTCCGTCCACCGGCTATAGCCGTGTTTTTTTTTCCAATCCGGCGTCGGAACTAAAGAACGACGCATTTCATAGGGTAATTCGATGCCGGTGCGTTCGCCAAAACCAAAGTCACGGATTTCTCGAATAAATTTTTGTAAAGGGATATTCCCGAGAATGAGATCAATTGGCATGCTGTTGCAGCTTTTAGCAATGGCCAGGACAATCGGTAACCGCCCACGTTCGCAGTGATTGTTACAGCGGATAATTCGATTTCCAACGGATGTGTGCCCATCGCAAAAATGTTCCGTTTGCCGATCTACGATATTATGGCGCAGTAGAACCTCCGTGGAAACTAGTTTAAAAATGGATCCAGGCGGATAGAGTCCTTGGATACACTGATTGAGCCAAGCACCTTTAGCGGTAATGGCCCGGTAAATATCCTGTGAAATACGTGGAGTAAGATCGTTAGGATTGAAGGCTGGTGCACTTGCCATGGCAAGGATTTCGCCCGTTTGCACATCCGATAGAATTGCGCAGCCCACTTCTCCGGCGAGCGCCTCTTCGGCAATCTTTTGCAGGCCAATATCAATGCTTAGAGTTACGTCTTTGCCACGAGACACATCCCGGTGAAAAACTCGCCGAATCTGTCGTCCGGCCGAATCAACGATCCAGATGCTGCCACCGTTGATTCCGCGCAGAGTTTCGTCCATGGACGCTTCCACGCCAGCGCGACCGAGAGTACTACGCTCGGCGAAGGTTTTGAAGTTTTTTCCTGCCAAGTCATCGGCCTTTATGTCCGTTGTGGGAGATGCATAGCCGATTACGTGAGCGGCGGTGGAGGCGTGGGGGTAAAAGCGTGTTGTTCCCGTTTCTACTTGTAGTGGTCCATCCGGTGGTAAAAATTCGATAATCTTCGCCAAATCCTCAAGGGAAAGATTTTCGATGAGAACTAGCGGCAAGAGAATTTTTTGCGAATGGTGATGATCTAAAGTTTTGCATTCCAGGGAAATTGGGTGATTGATCCACATTTCGACGGATTCTAGATGCCGACGAAGGACGGCCAAGCGCGCCTGTGAACGCTCTTCCGATGCGACCACGGGAAGATTATTTTCCCGCAGGCGACGAATTCGGTGGCGGTATTCGGCCCAAAATTGTCCTTGCAATCCGGATATGTAGGCTACCAGCGAAAATTGTGTTTTATTTCCCGCCAGAAGTTCGCCATTGCGGGCATAAATATTTCCACGAGGCGCGGAGATGATGACGCGGCGGTGGTTTTGCCGTTGTTCTTTTGCGAAGAATTCCCTATGTTGGATAATTTGCCGCCAAAAAAGTCCTCCCTGCAGGTAGGCGTACACCATGATAAGCAGTGCGTAAAAAACTAAAAATCGATTCTTCCGATGCATGTGAAGCGCGAAGACAAATTCGCTTTTACTATTTCCAGCTTTCGAGCGGAAGCCAACAAATATATTATGTTTTATCAAAGGGTAATGTTTGTAAGCGAATTAAGAGTGATGTAAAAATCTTTGCGAATGATAAACTCCGCAACCATCATCTGGGAAAACCAATACACCATAAATCGAACCTCGCTCAAGTGATACTTTTTCTGCAAAATAAGCTTTTTCTGAAAGGGCAAGAATGTTAGATTTTTACGCCAAGGGGGCCCATTTTCGCGTCTAGGCCTCTGACAAAGCGGTAATCGCGATCGGAACTTCTTGCAATAAACTTAGGTTTTTGAGTTTGTCTATCTGGGTATCAGTGAATATTTCGCGCGGTCTTTTGCTGCGTTTCCTCTGAGGCTTCCAAAGTGGATGTGGCCACGGCAAAGATCTGCTGCAGGTCTTGGTTATGCACATTAATCATTGTGTTTAAACCGTTGAGCTCGTTGTTCCGCTGATCGATGGCGATGCGAATTTGGTCAATGAATGCATTTGCCTCCTTTTGACTGAAGTAGCCGATGCTATTT
>JAIRWT010000015.1 GCA_031268795.1 Puniceicoccales bacterium | reverse complement strand
AAAAGGTACCCTAGGGATAACAGGCTGATAGCGCCCAAGCGTTCATAGCGACGGCGCTGTTTGGCACCTCGATGTCGGCTCAACACATCCTGGGGCTGGAGAAGGTCCCAAGGGTTTGGCTGTTCGCCAATTAAAGTGTTACGCGAGCTGGGTTCAGAACGTCGTGAGACAGTTTGGTCCTCTATCCGCTGTGGGCGCAGGAGATTTGTGGGGTTCATTTTCTAGTACGAGAGGACCGAAAATGACAAGCCTCTGGTGTTCCGGTTATCATGTCAGTGGTAGCGCCGGGTAGCTAAGCTTGGAATAGATAAGCGCTGAAAGCATCTAAGCGCCAAGCTACTCCCGAGATGAGATCTCCCAGGAGCCTTTGGGCTCCATTAAGAGTCCTGGTAGACCACCAGGTTGATAGGTGGGGTGTGTAAGCGTAGTGATGCGTTGAGCTAACCCATACTAATGACTCGAATGACTTAATCGTCCGTTTTATTTGAAAATGTTTTCGTAGAAGTTACGTATTACTTGCATTGAAAAAGATGCGAAAAATAATTTCCTTCCGAAAGTCGGAAGGGTTAAGATTTTTCTGGTGACCATGGGTGAGGGGAAATACACGTTCCCATTCCGAACACGTTCGTCAAGCCCTCAAACGCCAATGGTAGTGCCGCCCAGCTGCGGTGTGAGAGTAGGTTGTTGCCAGGATAGATTTAAAAACCGATTCGTAATGAATCGGTTTTTTTGTGTTGCGGCAACCAATGAATTAATGGTGTCTTCCGTATAAAATTAGGAAGGTAGGCTTATACCAGTACTTATTTGCCACCGGCAAACGTGTGATTTTTTCGATCGGATATTGAAATTTGTGTCCCAACGCCATGTGTGATTTATGCGCCGGCGAAATCCGTAGCGCTGTTGGATGAGTCTATGTGTGCGTACGTCATAGCGCCAAAAACATTCAATCAAATTATTGCAGTTTAGCCGCCGATTAAAATGTAATCCGTACTGATTTATGCCGTCTTTGAAAAGATTATGCGTCAGGGAAAGGCGCCATAGCATAGCATCCCGAAGGGAAAAAAATGTTTGTATGTCATTGATAATCATGCGCGCCAAATCGATTTGGCTGCAAATTTGCATGGAGAGAAAGTCTCCGGGTAACAGGGAGAGCGTCGTATAGAGATCTGACCAGCGTCTCCCATCCTTGGGGTTTTGAAATTGCAGATCTTCAAAAAAGTCTAACTCGGCAAATGTGTGTCGATCTGTTTTATTTTTCATGGACTGGAATAAATTTTCGACGCCAATTCGAAGCACGTGTATGGCCAAATTATCATCCGTATCCCATCGCTCCGCGAGGTTGATGGAAGGTATGGCGCTGCTATCAATTTCCACATCGAATGGAACTTGGCATTCCGTTTTTTTCTGCCAGGTATGGCGATATTGAAAAATTGGGGTTATTTTGTGGTGAATATTGTACAATTCCCATTTTGGCAACGATAAGTCCCAGTCGCCGGAAAAATTCATGCGAAGATCACAGCCGATCTGCAGGCGGTTTTGCGAATAATTCACATTTCCGCCAACAAAGTGATAAACTGTTATTCTATTGCCGATTAATGGGTTAAGAGTTAAAAAACTTTGCCACTTCATTGGAATATCAACGCCGCAATAGGTTTCCGCGCGGACAACGGAGGGTAAATCATCTTGTCGCAATTTTAAATGCGCCAATTCGAAAAAGCCATTGTAATAGGCGGGAATGCGTGAAAAGTGCGTGGAAATTCTTTCATAGCGCAATTGCGGGAGCCGTTCCACCGTTCTTTTGGTGTCATTGGCGTTAACACGGACGAGAATGGAGGCAATATTATTTTGCCACGTGTAACTGGTTTCGAAAAAATTGTCGGGAAATTGATTTCGGAGAAATTCCCGCCGCCTGAAGTCTTGCAACATCAAAGCATCACTCGTGCGATTAAATTCACCGCACAGATGGAAATTTGATCTAATATTTTGTCTGTAGCACAGACTCATGAAGTTTCTGGACTTTCCGAGCATATTACCACGACCATCGTTTGGCGGTACGTTTTTATCGTGGATGAATCCACTGCGCAACTGTACCTTCCCGGTCGGGTATTCCGCATCCAAAGCCGGTCCGACTAAAATTCCACGGCGCGTATAAAAATCCGCAGCAAAGCCATATTTGATGTGTTTTCCGGCGGGGAGTAGAATTTGGTGCTTGCCGAATAGGCCAAGTTCTTCCCGTCGGCCATAACTCACATGCACCTCATAGGGTGATTGGCGAATCGGCGTTGAATAGTATGGGAAATAGAATACACCGTGGTTACCAACTTTTAGAGTCGCATCGCGAAATCGCATGTGCTCCATGTCATCTATCACTATGCGCGAGAAAGAGATGCCAGGGGCGAAGGAGTTTGGTTCGCCGAAATAAATTTCACCATGGCGTAGGACGGTGCGTCGTTTCCCATCCTTTTCCGTATGGAGTGCGGATTTTGCTCTACCACAAAAAAATCCGTTGGTTATGCGGACGTCTTTGACGACAAATGTATTGCTGCCAGGATCACCGCGCAATGCTTCTCCGGTTAACATGAGTATGTCGTCGCTGTAGCAAATGCCATTGGATGCTTCCATGCGCAGGGGGCTATATTGCAGATTGGTCGCAGAAATATAGGCATTATTGACTATTCGCACGGTGGCACCTTCCGAGGCATTACCGGAAAGATCATTTGAAATTGGTGACACCGCCGGAAGGCATGTGGGGAGCAGAAGGCCAAAAAGATGGAATCCGAAAATTCCAAGGATGCGCCTTTTAGCCATGGGAATAACGTTGTTTTTCAAAAGTATTGGAGTCGATGGTAAAAATGATTTATCCGTATTGGTGGCGAGTTTTAGCCTGGTCTCCGCATCCATCGGGTGCCGGTAAGATAAGGAAGTAAATTCGCATTGATTTTTCTTTAAAAAAAATTAACAACCCAGATGGAGGAATGTGAATTTTTATGAATTTGCCGCAGAAGATTCATAAACATCTTACCAAGGAGGCTGTTAATGCTCTTCCCCTCTGGCAATTTACTGGGAAAATTATTCTTGTTGATACGGAGGAGTTGGCACGCTTGGCCGTCGGCCGGCTCATGTCTCATTCATTACTTGGTTTTGACACGGAAACACGCCCCGCTTTCAAGCGTGGACAGCACTTTGACCCGGCTATCGTGCAATTGGCCACGGATGAGGAAGTGTTTATTTTTCAGCTGGCCAAATGTGGCAATCTTGGCCCACTCATCCCAATTTTCGAAACAAAAAAAATTTTAAAAGTTTGCGTGGGCGTACAGGAAGACGTCCGACGGTTGAAAAATTTTCAGGAATTTATTCCGAATGGATTTGTGGAATTGACGCATGACACCGATGCGTTGGGCATCGAGGATCACAGTTTGCGAAAGCTATGCGCCATTCTACTTGGAATCCGTATTTCGAAAAAGGAGCAAACCTCGGATTGGAGCCGGGACTGCCTAACCGAAAGCCAATTGCGCTATGCAGCAACGGATGCCTGGGTAAGCCTGCGAATCCACCAGGTAGCTTCTCAGTTACTTTCTTTGGGTATCGCTGCGATGTGTGATTTTGTGGAACAGGTTTGAAATAATTCGAAAACGGCATGCTGGGAAAATTATTTCACGTACTTGACAAGGATTGGCATTTTCCCAACTGTCCAACGATTGCGAGTGTAGCTCAGTTGGTAGAGCGCCACCTTGCCAAGGTGGATGCCGAGGGTTCGAGTCCCTTCGCTCGCACCATTTTTTGATAACATGCGAGTTTTGGTGGTAGGCGGTGCCGGCTATTTTGGAAGTTGTTTAGTTCATGAGCTTTTGAAACGCGGCGACGAGGTGGTGGTTATCGATAATTTGATAACTGGGCACCGTGAAATTTTACCAAAAAAAGTTCCATTTTTCCAAATGGATGGAGGACTGGTTATGGGCGTTTCGGATGTCTTGCGGAAGCATGCCATTGATGCCTGCATAATTTGTTCGCTGCTCAATGGAGAGTCGAAGTCTAGAGAGCTGCCATTTCATTACTATCATAATAATTTCATTGCCGTGTTCTATCTTTTGCAAACGCTCATTAGGCACGGGATTCGTCGGGTAATCCTGTCTTCATCTCTTGCCATCTACGGATCAGATGCCTCAAATCCGGTGGACGAAAACACGACCATCCATCCCGCGAGTCCACTTGGGAAAATAATGGCCCAATGTGAAGATTTTTTGACCGATCTGGTGCATGCGGAAAAACTGAGTTGTATTGTTTTTCGCATGGGGAACATTGGCGGTGCCGCCGTAAATGGAACCATCGGTTCATTGCCAGGGTCCAATAATTTGGTCGCCGCCATGATGGATGTGGCCTATGGCTCCAGGGAGCAAATTTCATTGGCCGGCGATCCCGCCATTGATTTACTACACGTTGCAGATGCGGTTGAAGCACATGCGATTGCCCTGCGCCGTCTTGGGAATCGGGCGGGAATGGAAATATTTGCTTTGGCATCCGGGACGGCGCTGCCGCTTGCCCAAATTATAGCTTATGCCGAAAACATAACGCATCGGAAAATTTGCACCGGTGATGAAAACGTATTGGACGATTCAATATGCACGGTTCGGGCAAATGTTACATTGGCCATGCGTGAGCTCTGGCGGCGTAAGCCCATGGCCATTGACCACATTCTTCACGATGCATGGGAGTGGCGAAAAAAATTTCCAAAAACGATTGCAAATGATTAGCCGCGAGTTTCAACATAACACGCGTCAGATAATTGTGGATTCTAATTTTCCACTTGCCATGGAAAATTTTGCAAGCAGAGATTAACTCGTTTGGGAGGGCTCTTAGCTCAGCGGTTAGAGCAGGGGACTCATAATCCCTTGGTCGCAGGTTCGAATCCTGCAGGGCCCACCACGCAATTGACGCTGATCCAAAGGCTATTAGCAGAAATCTGTGAAAAAAATGAAACGAGCCATTGGGGGCTATGTCAATTATTTTATGGCCAGTGGTTGGGTCGTCCTCGTCCCACTTTGCGTTGTTTTTCTCAATACGGTTGGCCTTTTGATTCTATCAAGCGCAAGTCTTTCCTTTGTTCATCACAATTACCTACTTAAGCAGGCTGCATGGCTCGCCTTGGCCGTTGTCGGTTGCGTGTGTGCCATGAGTACGCCAATCAATTGGCTTCTGAAGAACGCGCGTTTCGCATACATCCTTGCCATCGTGCTTCTGATTGTCGTTCTCATTCCGGGTATCGGCTTGCGCATCAACGGTTCCCGGCGGTGGATCAACGTGGGCGTCGGTAATCTGCAAATCTCCGAGTATGCTAAAATCGCCTTTTGCCTTTATTTTCCGCGGGTGCTTATCCGGTCAGCCCATCGGTCATTTTCCCAATCGCTGCTCATCCCATTGGCCCATATGGGCGTTTTTGCGGTTTTGCTCCTATTGGAGCCGGATTACGGGACTACGGCACTATTTCTTTTGACCGGGATGGCATTATTGTTCCTCAACGGCTTTAGTGCGAAGACGCTTTTTGCCTGCGGAATCATCATTTTGGGCCTCTTCGCGCTGATGATCGTGCTAAACCCCGTACGTATGGCAAGACTGTTGGCATTCATGGATATGGAGGCTACGAAGGCCACCGGCTCCTATCAGCTTTGGCAGGGGTTTGTGGCATTTCAAAGTGGCGGACTCTGTGGGGCCGGCTTGGGAAATGGACGACAGCAGCTATTCTTCCTTCCGGAAGCACACACGGATTTTATTTTTCCAATCCTCGCCGAGGAACTTGGTTATATTTTTGCCTTACTGGTGGTCTGTGCCTACATAGTTTTGTTTGTCATTCTCTGGCGTGAAACATTTCACATGCAGGCGCCGGATCTTTTTCTTGCCGCCAATGGCCTTTCACTATTTTTAATTATTCAAATTGCCATTAACTTGTGCGTGGTAATGGGGCTGCTGCCGACGAAGGGAATTGCCTTACCATTTGTGAGTTACGGCGGGTCCAGTTTAATTTTTAGCTACTGCACCATTGGTCTTCTGCTTAATCTTTTCCGAACATCCCACCGGGAGGATTTGTCGTGGGATTCCAATGATAATTCCGCTCGAAATGGATCCCTCATAGGTCTCAAACGGAATTTGAACTAATGCCTTTCATAGGATCGAATTCTTGCCAAATATTTGCGAATATCGAAATTATGACGATGAGGGATTTGCAATCATATCCGTAAGTTCCTGGGATTCGTCTTGGAGATTCGGAATGGCATCGAAGACCTGCCGCCCATAGCGCATAACGAGACTATTCTTAAATTGGCGCACTAATTTTCTATCCATATCCTGATCGGAGCAAAGTACGAAGTCCTCAATTCCATTATCCCGAAAATGCTCACTAATTATTGCAAAATGATCCACGGCTGGGCCCATGCGCACGGTAGTGAGTGGCATCGGTTCGTTGTCTCCGCTTGCCATGGAAAGTTCCAGTGTCCAATCTTTTTTATGGGAAATGACCAAATATTTGGGCACGTAAGTCCCGGCCTCAAGTTCACGCAAGCGTGTGACCCGGAAAAACTTAGCATCAATTTGCCCTAGGGAATCAAATATTTGATGGGAAATTTGAACATAAAAAAGACCATCCCTAATTGCCACCAGGTGGGAATTTCCGCGAGAAGGCGCGCCAGATCCGATGTCATCGCCGATGAGGCGGAGGGCAAGATCGATGAAATGCGTGAATTCTATGTGCGAATAATTTTTTGCATAATTTTCATAAAATTGACTTGGATTCGTAAACTCCAAAACGCTTTCGCAGTAGGTGACCGATAGTTCCTGGGCAGAAATTTCGCCCGGTCGACCTTCGGCCGCCCGCTCTTCAAGAACCTTGAATGCCTTTGGTATGATATTGAACCCATCCTTTATGCGGCTACCGTCCAGACGATCCATTTCCTGAACGGCAACGGACAATTGACTGCAAATGGTTTCGGCATTTTTTTTGTCTGCCCGGATGGCTGCTAGTAATTTTTCCGTTTTGTGGAATTTCTCAATCCCCTTGGGATCCTTTCTTCCGCGAAGCTGCTCCAGCCGATCTCCGGCACGCTGTTCCTGCGCCGTATAGGCATCTCGGTCCTTTTCCGCCACCGTGAGGGCAAATTGGGCAAAATTGAAAATTTCCGTTATCGTCCTCGGCTCTTCGCCGGTGGTCCGCTGCATTTGCTGAATGACTTGATTCAAAATTTTTTGAACTCCCGCCGGATAGGCGCCGATGTTTAGTTTTTGCTTTCCGAATTCCTCCCCATCCACGGGGGCGGGTTCCGCGGATTCCGGCGTCTCCGCGGGGCCTTTATCGGCCGTGTCGGTTGTAGTATTGGTCGTGCCATCTTCTCCTTGTTCCCGAAGGAGGGTATCATTTAACTCGCTTGCAAATTCCAAGTACAGATCCGGATTGCTGTTTAAATCGATGCGGCAGGCAAATGTTTGCGCCAATTCCCTTTTCTGTCGTTGAAGGTTCGCATCCGTGCAGTGTTGATCTCCCTTTGCTTGGGGCTGCGTTGCCTGCCCTGATACAGCGCTCATACGGATGGATGCAACGTTAGGAATAAATGCGCTGCGATCCTCCACTCTTGGACTTGAAGCTCCGGAAATTCCTAAATTTTGGACGATGCTTGCCAGGTCGGAGCCTACGGAATTAGTCATAGTGCAAACATGCTATTTCGGTTGAGCGAAAAGGAAAAGAAAATTTCGCAGGGCACATGTGGCTACCCGGAGGTTGGTCAATCGATTGCCGCAATGTTTATCCCAAACACCTGCACTTTCCTAGTGCAACATGTCCAAATGATGAAGTTATTTGACACGTGCATACTGCTTTCGTATTAACTTTCTCAACGAATGATTGATTCGACTTCAGCATCGGAAGTTGGCGGATCCAGATCTTTGGATCAATCCATTGCGATTGGGAAACCACAGGCGCCAACGAATCTGGTTACTGCTAAATCGTTCCCAGCTTGGAAGAAAGTTTGCTCCATCTTTGTTTTGTTAACACTTATTGTGCCCCTGGTGGCTTTTTTGCACAAAATGATTACCGGATCGCCATCCCGCATTTGGTTATTTTTAATATGGGAAGTCGCAAGTCCAGGGCCTCAGCGAAATATTGAGTCCCTGTCACCGGAGACTACGACAACAATTGCTCCAATCGCCGCGCAGGGCGATGCATCGCAATCTGATCCGATGCCCGTTGTGCACCAGGAGGGCACAGTAGATGATGTTGCCGAATCGGTCGTGAATGCACCTTCGCCACTTTCGGTGCCGCAACAGCAGCTTTATGACGAGCTTGTTGCACGCATTAATGAATCCGCGCCGGGCGATGAAATTGAAGCAAAATTGATTGCACATGTAAGATGGATGATCGATGAAGGATATCAGCACGAGTTTATTATAAGAACTATAGATTTTTCCTTGGAAATGGAAGGGCGTCACATCTTTTCCTGTCTCACAAAAACCATTTTGCCTGACCGGTATTTCCTTGTTCCAAATGCGAGGGACAGGATTGATTTGCGGTTGCGTCAACACAGAAGTGGTGATAAACTTGGCCTTTTTTGCAAATCCTCTGCGGAATCGCTAGAGACATGCGAACGTAACTACAAGGCATTAATGTCTGGAAAAGAGTTAGATAAAATTGCTGAAGTGATGATGTCGCAATACGGACTTGATGGCCTGATTGGGAAAGCAGATTCTGATGTGCTCAATTCTGCTGTAGCCGCTTTTGTTTATCGACCGGGAGAAAATTTTAGGACGGAAAAAATACCCACGCCCGATGAGGTGCTTTGCCAGATAAAGCATGTGCGTGAGCGCATGTTAATGGGCCGCGGCCAACGGCAGACAGAATACCCCGAAGTTACTCATGCCCAAGTGTTGGATTGGCTCGCCTTAATGTATGCATTTTCGCAGGGGTTGATGCGCCATATGCCAATATTTCCCGGGCGAGAGGGAGATGTGGTGCATACATATCGGCGTATATGGATCGAACCGGATGCACAAGGAAATGTTTCAGTTCCATCGCATTTTACCGGCGAGTATATTCAATTGTTTTCTCAGATAGAACAACATAAAAACGCCGCAAGACATGACATTGGCGTTGTGGATAGGTTGGATGACTGGGATTATGTTTGTAATCAGCTACACACGAAGTTTCCTAATCTTGTAGCAGCCGATGGAACACTGATAGATGAAAGCGGCGAACCAAAAAAATTTATGATTCCATTAAGCGGACAGTATCCGCTACAAAGTCACTCGGTCGCCGCCACAGGGCAACGTAGAGTAACAGAAGGAATAGAAGATCTCTCATTTGGGAATGTTGCCTATGAATGCGAACTTTCTATTTATAGCATCTTTGACCCTGCTCTCTTTCGCGAAAAAGGTGTCCCAATGGAACGAGAAGTCATAGCTCTTGCAAGACCTTCTATGGCGAAAGTAAGTTTATACAAAAGTAGTGAGCGCTATCGCGCCAAAGCGAAATCCGAACTTGAAAAGCAATATCCAAATATTTCATTTAAAACAGAACAATCCTAATGAGACCATCGCATTTTACGCCTTTGGCGACGGATTAATATTATGGCTTTTGTGGATGGCGATTTTCAGAAAAGCTTGAATTGTATTTGGATAATTCTTCCGCAATACGGAATAACGACGGTTTGGCATAGCGATCCCCCCATGCGGTTCCCGCGCATGCCGGACTATCTATGACGATTGTAACAAGATACATAGGATTATTAGCGGGAAAAAATCCGGAACAGGAAGGGATGTGCTGGTCGTGAACATATCGCCCATTGACAAGTTTCTGCGACGTTCCAGTTTTGAAAGCAATTGGAAAGGGTAACCCCCGCACATCATTTGGTCTGGCAAGCATACTACGCATTTGTCGCACCGTCTGCCGGCTAAGGACTTGTCGTCGCATGATTGGCTGGCCAATGATTTCATTCATTTTTCCCCCTCCGGGCCCGTGGGGGACAATTTTTTCGATGATTTGCGGTGAGAACAAATAACCTTCGGATGCCAAAATGCCCATAGCCAAATGCATCTGCATTGGAGTGGCGCCGATGGCATGACCCATGGGCATGCGCGTAATTGTCAAACCATCCCATTGCGCCGGAGGCTTGAGAATTCCCGCCGAATCCCCATCGAAGCCGTACCCGGATTTTTCCCCGAAACCAAATACTTGCGCCTGTGTATGGAAACGGTCTGCTCCGATGCGGATGGCAATTTGTGCAACACCGCGATTGCTGGATTTGCGCAAAACATCGACCAGTGAGAGATCGCCTAACTCCGAATGATCTTTGGGCAGAGAGTATTTTTTCCCATTGAAGTCATAGGTCGCAACCGAGCAGTCAAACCTGGTTTCAGGAGTTACGATTCCGTCCTCCAGCGCGACACTTATGGGAACAATTTTAAAAACTGATCCAGGCTCATAAATGTCCGCGACGGCACGATTGCGCATGGCCTTTTCCTGGGCTTTATTGTAGTGATTCGGGTCATAGCTCGGAATGCATGCGAGCGCCAGTAATTTACCGGTTGGCGCATCGGAAATAATGATAACGGCAAATTGTGGATGAAAATTTTCTTCAATGTTGGACAATTCCAACTCAGCTATTTTTTGAATAACTCCATCGATGGTCAATAATACGTCAACTCCATCAACGGGCGGGATGTCACGACTCCTGTATTGGACGAGCTCCCGTCGCAAGCCATCTTTTTCCGAAATAATCCAACCGTCCTGGCCTCGGAGGAAAAAATCGGCAAATTTTTCCACGCCGCAACAGGCCGCATTTTCCGCATTGAGAAACCCTACCAGGTGGCACGCACCTGTACCTTGTGGATAAACGCGATGACTTGTGCGGTGGCCGTAAATTCCGTGCA
The DNA here is from genome assembly GCA_031268795.1 of Puniceicoccales bacterium. Taxonomy (GTDB): domain Bacteria; phylum Verrucomicrobiota; class Verrucomicrobiia; order Opitutales; family JAIRLM01; genus JAIRLM01. Next base: position 4,776 of record JAIRWT010000015.1, on the reverse strand, counting down.
ATTTACGCTCCATGATACCGACGTAAGCATCCTCTGAAATATTATTTGCCAGCAAAACCCATCGAGATCGTGGCGCCTGGCGCAGCCGATTTTCAAATTTTTGTTCCATTTCCCTGGCTGGCATGCCGATACGCGCGCTAAGAACATTGAAAATTTGGTCCATCTCGTCGGCGGAAAGCAATTTTGGGTCCACTCCAATGTCGAAAACCGGAACGCTGACCGCCAAAGGGATGCCGTTGCGATCATAAATATTACCACGCATGGCCGGAGCGACATCGAAAAATGCGCGACTTCGACCGACTATGGCATCCCGCAGATTTCTCCAAGGCCGCATCAGATAGGTGAGCCGACCGATGATGGCGCCAAATACAAAAATAACGGCAAGTAGCGCAAAAATCATACGCCATCGACGCCCGCCAAAGGCGTTATTGCTAATTTTTGCCACACAAGTCTAAAAGATCGGACAAACGCCATTCTGGCGAGGTTTTTTGAAAACTGCAAATCTTGCCATTTCAGCCGATTCGAATGCATGCAACTAACCATTCTTTGGAATCTTTTAGCACCATCATTTGCCGGCTACCCCAAAGAATTCGATGTGAAATACGAGTCGGAGAAACGGAGAGGAAATTTATCATATTCTCGCATATTGGATTTACAAAAAAATTTACGATTTAAAAATCTCCTCCAACGGAGGAGGGTGAAATGGAAGAATTGGTTGGATTGACGCATCCGGAGCGGGTGCATGTGAGATTGAAACAGCGCACGGATGAATGGTTTGCCGTACGGCGGGGAAAAATTACAGGGACGGATTTTGATAAAATCGCACCGGTGGGGTCTCGGGCGGTGCAAATTTTTTTCGATAAGGCAACATCTCGCTTCAGTCCTGAGAATTACGATCCGTCGGAGCCATTCGTTACAACTAATATGCGGCGTGGAATTGAATTGGAAGGAACGGCCAGAAGCATGTACGAATGCCAATATGACCTGCAGGTGCTTGAAGTCGGGTTTGTTGATTATCTGCTCGACAATGAATTTACCGGATGGTGCGGCTGCTCCCCGGACGGGCTCGTTGGCAGAGATGGAATCATCGAAATCAAATGTCCGACGGAGGAAAATTTTTTGGTGCATAAGTGGCGATTACCGCTCAAATATATGCGCCAAGCGATGTTCAATACTTGGGCCACGGATCGAAGATGGTGCGATTTTATACTTTATTCCTCATCCGGGAAGTTGCACGTCCAACGGCTTCACTTGAATGAAGAGTGGCGAACAAAAATTGAGACCACCATGCGCTTTGCCATTGGCGAGATACAGAAGATTGTTCGCGATCTGGCACAGGCGCGTGCTGCAAAAAAGCAAAGAACCTAATTTTTAGCACGGAGGGTACCCAGCGGCACGATTGGGAGAAGTTTTAATCGCAAAGCCCACGCAGGTGTACAATTGGATCTTCGAGCTCTTGCGGCACAATGTCCGCTCCAATGGATCCATTCTTGAGCAGGATAATTCGATTGGAAATTTGCACCAAAAAATCCAGATTATGTGAAGCAACGACAATGGTCGTTTCTTCGTTTTGAATTGATTTCAGTAAGGCAACTACATCCCCCGTTGCGGCGACGTCCAATCCGGAAGTCGGCTCATCACAGAGCAATATGTCGGGACCGAGGATTAGCGTGCGCGCCAAGGCAACCCGTTGTTTTTGTCCTCCTGATAAATTTGTTGGATAACGGTCCTTGCATTGCCCAATGGCCAAGTGGCGCAAGAGTCTATCGGCTTTTGCTTCTAAATATGCTCGCGGAAAGAGCTTTCGCACCCGTGGGGCATATAGAATGTTGTCCCAAACGGTCATATGAGGAAAAAGCTGAAAATCTTGGAACATGAATCCAGGATATCCTTCGCGCGAAATGCGTCCAGAATCTGGAGATTCAAGACCTTGAATACACCGGAGAAGCGTTGATTTTCCGCTTCCGGACGGGCCGGCCAGGCCAATCGTGCTACCGGCACCAATTGCAAGGTTAATCCCATTTAGCACCGTGCAGGTTCCAAAAGATTTGAAGATTTTTTCAGCGGTGATCATGGCGCATCTTCTTTTCCAATCTTCTGGCCAGGAGTTCAATCAGAAGGACGAGTATATAATAGTATGTGCCAGCAATGCATAGTGGGGCAAAGTAAGTAAAATATTCTGCGGCGATCATTTGCGACCGGCGCATGACATCCGCCCCTCCGATGACGGAAATGAGTGCCGTTTCCTTTAGCAGGGAAATAATTTCACCGGTCATTGCCGGAAAAATATTTCTCAGAACCTGGGGTAGAACTATGTCCTTCCATGTGTGAAACGGAGAAATTCCAAGTGTCCTTGCCGCTTCAAATTGGCCCAGCGGCAGATTTTCAATGCCGGACCGTAAAATTTCCGCCATATAGGCGGAGCTGTTTAGTCCAAGAGCAACAATCCCGGCTGGTATCGCACCTAATCTGATTTTCAATAGAATCGGCAGGGTGAAGTAAATAAGACTTATCTGCAAGAGCAGTGGAGTACCACGGATTACAGAAATATATGATATGATAAGCCACTTCCCAATGCATTTATGTCGCAAAACGGCCAATACGGTCCCCAGAATTAACCCAATGGCGAAACCGCCAGCCAAAAGCCGTAGGGTAACTCCAATGCCCCTCCAGATGAATAAAAACATTTCAATTGTTGGCATCCACCCTCCATTTTTCTTTCAAGGCATCGATTGTTCCATCGGTTTTAAACTTCTCTATGACCTGGTTCGCCTGTTTTGCCAACGCTGATCCTTTTGGAAAGGCGATGGCATAGCCATCCGATGATTCATCCAAATAGGCGCAAAATAGATTAGCATTTTGCGCCACAAATTCCCGCGCTTGTGGTGCATCAATGACAACCGCACCAACGTGTCCGGCCTTGAGCATCTCAATTGCCTGATTGGAAGTGTCCACGGTGGAAATTTTGGCCGATGGCACATTTTTCCGTAGCCAGAGTTCCATGGTAGATCCAAGCTGGCACGCTACTTTTTGCCCCGCAAGTGCTTCCCTCCCTTCAATCCGATTAAATATGTCAAACACGGTGAACAATATTTCTTGAAAATAGGACTGTGTCATATCGTACGCCGCCCGTCGATTATGCGTGGATGTAATCGCGGAAATGGCCGCATCGGCAAATCCATTTTTTAACGCCGGAAATATGGAGGCAAAAGCCATATCATGAAAAATGGCTACCCGTCCAATGGCGGTTGCAACCTGACGGGCCAAGTCAATTTCGAAACCAACGAACTCGCCGTGGCTCACATATTCAAAAGGCGGATAGTCCGCACAAATGGCAAAATGCATCGCCTTTGGCAATGGATCCTTTTTTGCCCACCCTCCGCTAAAAATCGCAATGCACAAACAAAGCGTTTTAAATATTCTGTTTATCCACCATGACATTTCATCAGCAACTTTTCAGTTTGCGAAATCATGAACAAGCATAATTTCAAAGCAGGGCCATTTTTTTAAAATCATCAGCGAATGTTTCGTGTGGTCTTTTGCTGTGTTTCCTCGGAGGCTTCCAGGGTGGACGTGGCCACGGCAAAGATCTGCTGCAGGTCTTGGTTATGCACATTAATCATTGTGCTTAAACCGTTGAGCTCGTTGTTCCGCTGATCGATGGCGATGCGAATTTGGTCAATGAATGCATTTGCTTCCTTTTGACTGAAGTAGCCGATGCTATTTCCGCCGGCAACTGATCCCAGTGGTACCGTTGACGAGTAACACGAAGCGGATCTATCAACATCATAGTCGACGGCACATTTAGTAAGGTGAGCAAACTGAGTAAGATCAACATCTCCCGCCGCACCGTTTTCAAGGCCAAAAAAGTACTTATAGACCATATCGCCATTGGAATTGAAATTACACTTGGCGAAAAATATCCCTTCGTGTGACATATTTGGGTCTGTGGTGGAGGAAAGTGTATATTTTTCCGTTGATGAAAATTGCCTTGCCGTAAGTTCCGGAGAATTCACAATCCCAGCAATTATTGAATTCGTGAGACAATCGTTTATTGTGTGCGATGGAGGAGATGTCATCAGATTGCTAACATGATCAGTAAAAATAATAGTCTTCTTAGGGCTCGCTTCCGTATTGTCGACAAAGAAAATGTACCAATAACAATATTGTTCTGGATCCATAGGGCTAGTGATGTTTCTAATTTCCGCATAAAGTTGTGGCATCAGACCATTACATATGCTGTTGAGTGGAAATCGCAGACCGTTAGCAATATAGCGCTGCAACAGTTCCGGGTCGATTTGCAGCACCTGATTCGGTAGGCCACTGTCGTAGTTGGTAGCATTTGCGGAAAATGAGCAAAAAATATCGCCGAATTTGCGCATGGATTCATTTAGTGCGGCGGCTTCATTGATGAGATCGTTGAGCATGGCCATTTGCCGGAAGGAGTTTTGGTAACTCATTCCAAGAACGTAGGCGAGGGTGTTTATTCGCCTGCGCGCCGCGCGCGTGGGGCAAAAGACTTGCGAATAATGGAGAAAAATTTCCTGGCCATCGGCTGGTCTTGTCAATCTAACAAATTCCCCTCGGTTGCCAGTGGCGCGTGTGTAGCTTCCGTTGGCCGTGGTGCGATAGTAGGCCATACTTCCATCCGCCTGCTTCTCGAAAAGCGCCTCATCGAAAATGGGTTGCAAATTGTCATCATCACAATTCAAAATCTCATAGTAGACGCTCGCGGATTTAAGATCGTTGAAATTCAACGGCGATGATACAATTGAC
>JAIRWT010000011.1 GCA_031268795.1 Puniceicoccales bacterium | reverse complement strand
CCAGAAGTTATTAAATCTTTTCTTTCGGAACTTAAAGATTTTCCGCTCGAGGAGCGCGTGAAAATCCTCTCCGCGCACAACCGCATGGGGGAAAACGTTTTTGCGATACTAAAAAAACAGAATGATCCAGCACTATTCGCTGTTTTTTATGAATGCCTGGAAGGAATGACAGACCGCCAAAGGAGGCTCTGCCTGTAATCCTAATTTTTGCATGTCTGTCACAGCAAAATTTATGTGGGCAATGAATTTTCCTTGGGATTGGGTTGGTTAACGCATGGGCAGTGTTCATCGACGGGACATAACCAATCTCCGCGCATCTGATATGGCGTGGAAAGATTTATGCCAAAATGCTGCGCCATAGATAAAATTTGCCCATTAATTCGATTGCGTACGCGCATGTGCGGTTCCAGATCTGTGCAGAGGGTGAAGTAATAAACCAAGATTTGAATAGCCGCCGGCTCGAATTCGCAAATTGAGCAAAATCTTGGCTCCGAAAAGAGATCATTGTCCCCGCGGAGGATGGATTCAACGGCAGCAACAAAGCTAGTCAATTGCTCCGCACGCGCCGTCGGTGCTACGTATAAAGTTTGTCGCACGCGCCGGCGAAACATGCGGGACCAATTATCGATAACTTCGTTGGTCAATAGGGAATTTGGAACAACCATGAGCGTCTTCGCATGCGTGCGAATACGCGTGGAGCGGAGTCCGATTTGCTCCACATCGCCTTCAACGGTTCCATCGCCGACCTTAATCCAGTCGCCAACCTTAAACGGACGATCAAGGACAACGGACAGGGACCCGAAAATATTGGCCATGGAGTCCTTTGCCGCCAAAGCAATGAGAGCACCTCCAATGCCCAGGGTGGCAAAAACGCCGTTAACGGAAAATCCAAGGCCATCAATAACCAGGAGGGCGCCGACAATTCCAACGCCAAGGTGGCAAGCACGTTTCAATAATGGCAAAATGCCATAAAATTCTGAATTTTGTGCCTTTGTCCGGTGGGATAAACTATCGAATAAGGCATCACTGAGGCATGTGGCCATCCACGTGGCAAAAAAAAGCGTGCCGCTGCGAAAGAAGCGGCTAATGGCCCTGAGAACATCCGGCGCGAAAATCAAAATCTTTGCCACCCCAATGCCGCCACAAAGCAGAACAAAGTATGAAATTGGCCGCCGCAAAGTGTGCAAAAGATTTGTCGAACTGCGCTGGAAACGCACTTCGAGTGCGGTAAAAAGTCGACCAATAAAGATAATGTAAATAGCGACGGTTAAAATCAGTACGGCGACGGCGGCGATGATATCATTCAAATTCGTCGAATACCAGATATGTTTCCGCGGAATAGATTGCGGACAGCAAAATTCGCCTTTGGCACATGTTCCACCGCAGCTGCATTCGTCGGGCAATGAGTGGCCAACTTCTCGCCCATAATGAAGCGTGACACCCTCCGTGGCATGCAAAATTTTGTCAGTGGCTGGCATTTCCGTTTCATTCTGGCCATTAAAGTGGAGTGGACTGGAAGGCAATGCCTGCGCATGCAAATACGACGGCTGATAATTTTCGATCTCCACTACTTCGCCACGAAGACATAAAGCCATTCCCGGCAGAAATGTGCCTATTACAATTGCCATCCACCCCACATGCACCGCGCGCAATTCCACTATTTCTAAACCACTTTCCCCCGGACCATTGCCGCATGGCCTCCGGAACTAACTCGGTAAAAGTTTATAACCTTATGCCAGAGCTACTCACATATTCTTTCGATGATACTGCGGTGGTGCAATCCGTGGTCAAGCCTGGAGAAGTACCATACCTTTCCATCAAATCATCCGGCTCAGGATTATCCGATCGAGAAAAAATATTAGTAAAGAAATGAATCCAGAAGCCCCGAACAAAGTGCATCGTCGATGGAGAATTGTCCGCCAAGGAGCAGTTGGCGCGCGGAATCAGCGAATGTAACCATGCGGCAGCAATTAATATGATCTTGCAGTCGTTCGATTTTAACACCACCGAGCCCGTTCAGCGGCGCCCATTCGTAGTGTACCATTCGTCCGTCGTAGCCAGATTGATGGCATTTTTCACACGCACCGGCTTGAAAAATGCTGGCAGTTTCACCCAATGCAAAGCGTACAATGATCTCAGGGGAAGGATTGCATTTGCGCCTGCAGGTGGGACATAGTCGCCGAATAAGGCGTTGCGCCAATACTCCACGCAACGTCGTCCCTATAAGATGCTCCGAAACCTGTAAATTTTCCAATCGGCTAACGGCGCCAGCCACGCCATCGGCATGGAGCGTGCTAAACACAAAGTGCCCAGTTAATGCCGCTTGCATGGCAATGGCCGCCGTTTCCTGGTCCCGAATTTCGCCAATAAAGAGGACATTTGGCGCCTGCCGGAGCACGGCCCGCAGGGCGCTGGCAAAGGAGAGGCCTTGTTTTGCGGCAACATTAACCTGGCAAATTCCCTTGGCCGTGTATTCAACCGGATCTTCCACGGTAATAATTTTCCGGGAGCCGTCATTCAACATTTGCAACAACGTGTAAATGGTGGTTGATTTGCCGCATCCGGTGGGCCCAACGACTAAAAATAGTCCACTGCGCTCACCGATGACACGGCAAATGGACTGGCAAACGGAATCATCGCAAAATCCTAACCCGTGCAAATTCGGCTGTGTTCCGAGTAGTCTCAAAATGCGTAGCACAACACCTTCCCCGTACAAAAAAGGAATAATTGAAATGCGAATATCATACGCTTCCTGACAATCCGCCCAAAACAACCATTTGCCTTCCACTGGCTTTTGGTGCTCATCTAATGGAAGCTGGGAGACTATTTTTAGCCTTGCCAACACCGGTGGGAGCAGCTCCTTGGCAAACTCACGCACAATTACCAGTTTTCCATCAATGCGAAAGCGCACACGCCAATTCATCTCTAGGGGCTCCAGGTGTACATCCGACGCCCCGCGGTTAATGGCTGCCCGAACCAGGTCGTCGAGTAATCGGACAATGGGAGAATCATCCACGGATCTGCGGATAATTATTGGCCACTTTCCCGTGGAGTAAAGCGATATTCCGTCCCTGTGAGCAGGCGCCGAATATTCGGAATGTGGCGCGCGATGGCAAAGGCGCTCAAAAAAAGAACAATTAAGTTCGAATGTTTGTCATAACCGAAAAGATAGGAGCAAAGCGGCAGTATGGCGCTATAGCAAATGGATGCCAGGGAAACATAGCCGGTGAGCAAAAATACAACTCCCCAGGTCAATAATCCAATAAGCAAAACATTGGTCATGGCCGCAGCCATTCCGCCCATGAGTACGGAAATTCCTTTGCCGCCGCGACACTTGATGAATAAAGAAAAATTGTGCCCGAAAAATGCGCCAATTAGCCCAATCATCATGGCCAATTGCAAGTTCCCGTTGGCCAGGTACCCCGCCACGCGAACGGCCACAAATCCCTTTAAAACATCGCAGAGAAAAACGATTCTTCCTGGCAGCTTTCCGGCGGTGCGGTAAACATTGGTTGCCCCAGGATTGCCACTCCCGCAAATTAGTATGTTTATTTTATGCCACTTGGCAATGATTACAGCAAATGGAATTGCACCAAAAAAGTAGCCCACTAAGGCGATCAACGCAAGGTTCCAATCCATCGTCCCACCATGGCGAAGATTTTGCATTAATCAAGTGTGAGTAATTTGGAATCTTAAACAGTTTGCCCATGCTGAGGTAGCGGCGCTGGAGGACTTACAGTATTTTCAATTCTGGATGACAGGAAAAGGAGCAAGGCACCAATAACGATTAATCCGAAGGCCAGGCAAAGGAGGGAAAAGAAGGCGGGAGGACAGGCAATGGTGATAGCGCCTGCAGCTAATGATGCCGCGGTAATTTGCCCAGCCAATGCCGTGCCGATGCTGGCGGAGGCCGAAAAGAAAAAGGTGGAAAATCTTTCTAGGAATTTTTGAATGAATGGTTTAAATATTTCATTGCCTATTTTAAATTTTCCAGTTGATGTAAAAATTTCGATGTCTCTCGCCGTATAATTTCCCTGGCGCATATGTGCTACAAGTTCCTCGACGTTGCCGTCATCAGATGTTGCGCAACGGTAAATTCCTTGGCCGGGGAATATTATGGCGGTAATCTCCGTAGCATTCTCGGGTGCCTCGGTAGAATTCTCGGGTGCCCAGAGTACGTGTTGTAATTCGGACATTGTCGCATCCCGCAGCGATCCATTGGAGTGAACAAGAAAGTGTGTTTGTGCAAAATCGTGGGCCGACATTTTTTCTGCAACGTCTTCCGGAACGTTGAAGTTATTTTTAAGAAAAAAACGCAGATCTATCAAACCCGGATCGGCATCATTACATTTTACGAACTTGCTAGGATTAAACGATCGCGCATTTTCGCCCGCAAACGAGCTTGCGCTTTCGGCCGTTGCCTTGATAGCATTAATTCCCGTGTTGCTTTTTACGAAATAAATAAGCTCTGTTCCGGCAATATATTCTCCAACTGTCCTGTCTCGGCTCCTCCTTCCAATTTCTGCCAATGAAGCCCTAGGGAATACAACTTGTTGCCGTGTAGGGGCGGAGTGAGTTGTCATGGTCAACAAAGTTTACAAATTTTTAGCGCGCATTGCAAGGTTTTTCCTCCTCGCCCATGCGGCCCAACACGCTGAGAGATCATATCGCTTTGGCTGAGGCTCAAAACCTGTCAAACTACGCAAATTGTAAAAGTTAACCCCAATCGCAAATTTGGCAGTTCAATTGAAGAACGACAAAAGACATGCAAAAATTAGGATTACAGGCAGCGCCTTCTTTGATCGTCTGTCATTCCTTCCAGGCATTCATAAAAAACAGCGAATAGTGCTGGGTCATTCTGTTTTTTTAATGTCGCAAAAACGCTCTCCCCTGTGCTGCTGCACGCGGAGAGGACTTCCAGGCGCTCCTCGGGCGGGAAAGTTTTAAGTCTCGAAAGAAAAGATTTAATAACTTCTAAGTTCGACGCAAGGCATAGCGCTATCGCAAAGGTTTCACCGGGATTGTTTTTATGTTGTAGCATGGCAAGTTCGGCCTCGTGTGTCGGATATAATCTGCGGAATTGATCAAGCTCCGTCAAGTCTATGCAATTTGCAGCAAAATACAAAGCAAGATTATGATTACGATTATCCACATTTGCCAGTACTTCGTTGCGCTGTTCTTCTGGAAACTGTTGCAATGATGCAAGCAGAAGGTTAACGACTTCCGGATTTTTACAATTTCGCACCACTTTCATAGCAAATGAAACATTACA
>JAIRWT010000003.1 GCA_031268795.1 Puniceicoccales bacterium | reverse complement strand
TGATGAATTCCACGAAACGTGCGATATCGACGATCGGACAGTCGCCGATTTTCTTATACGCACTGGCGCAACAAAACCGTTTATCGAGTGGGCTAGAAAAACTAATTTTCAAGACGCATATTTTCTGTTTGCACTATTGCAAAAGTTTCCAGAAGAACAGCTCGATGAAATTCGGGCAAAGACAGATAATCATAATAATAATCTTGCTATACGCTTTGCCCAAAATTGCAGTGACCCGACGTTACTTAATCAATTCCTCGGATTGTATCCGACACACGAGGCCGAACGTGCCATGCTAGAACGGGAAAACAATACCGGTACAACATTTACGATGTTTCTATGTTATACTTCGCCACCAGAAGTTATTAAACCTTTTCTTTCGAGACTTAAAGATTTTCCGCTCGAGGAGCGCCTGAAAATCTTCTCCGCGCGCAACCGCACGGGGAAAAACGTTTTTTGGACATTAAAACAACAGAATGATCCAGCACTATTCGCTATTTTTTATGAATGCCTGCAAGGAATGACAGACCGCCAAAGGAGGCGCTGCCTGTAATCCTAATTTCCACAAGTCTTTTGTCGTTCTTCAATTGAACTGGCAATTTTGATGATTGTGGCAAATTCCTGCACGCTAAGCGAGGCTCCTCCAATAAGCCCTCCATCGATATCCGGCCGCATAAGCAGGTCCTTGGCGTTGGCCGCCCTCATGGATCCTCCAGCTACCATTGCCACAAATTCCGAGTTTTGAATTATGCGATTAGAATAATCCATTAGCATTCTCAAGAAGTCAAAAAACATATTTTTTCCACCCTTCCATTATTTTTTTAGATTCAGAAAGATAGGCCCGCAATTGTCGCCTTCCGGCCAGTTCATCCGGCGGCGGTATTGTCACATCGTAGCCCTTGTGGCTGTACCTTGGGTGGAATGAATTTTCTGTCACGATTGAATCACAAAGATCAAAACAGTGGTCGCATACGGGATCGTAGCGTTGACCATAAACACAGCCGGTAATAGTCCGCAATTCCTCAGCGCTATCCCAGGTTTGCCCAAGAATCGCATTGGATCTGTAAAGCTCATCCAAATTTGTAATTTCAGGAATTTTTTCAATGTCGTGCAAGGCGTGGCAAAATTCATGGAAAAGGGCCCCGGCGAGCGTTTTCCCCTTAGTGGCGATTTCTCCATCATCACTGATGTAGTAATATTGCCGCGAACTTAGGCCGTTTCCATATTCATCGAACATGCTACGATTGGTTACCACGGCAAAATCCTTCCGTGAATAAATACTTACTTCTCCACTATAGTTGAATAGCTTTATTTTTTTGCCGCCCATGTGTATGGCTGACTTTGTTGCAATAATTCGAAAAAGAGTTCGACCAACGACACCGGCACATATTTCATCGAGAACACTCGAAAATAGTGGTTCATATTCAACAAATTCGCACAAGCGCGCGCGCACCTGAGCGTCTTCGATGCCAGAGTAAATCCACGTATCATCAAAAGTTAGATGTAACTTTTCCGCGTCTTCAAAAAAAAGATCATTGCGGAATTGGTGTTTCATATGCTATAATAAAAGTTCGTTTTAACCAGTTCGCAAATGAACTTTGTGCCTATTGGCGAGAAATTTTCCCCACGTGTAAAAATTCTTACCACCAGGGTAAGGAAAAGGGTTTTTCGACCTTGACTGAGGTTTATCTTTTCTTCTCCAATGAAGGCAGAGATAGATATGACTGGGCTTGTTGGTGACGCATGGAATGCCTTTTGCTTGCTTTGGAACGCAACCAATCCAATTGCTACGGCACTGATATTCAGTTCGTTGGCCGGATATCACAGCGTAGAAGCGCGGACAAAGATAATTTATGATGGCGGTGCCATTGCCTTTTTTCTGGTGTTGGTTTTTGCCTTTTGGGGCACGGCAATTTTGAATTTTCTAGGAGTGAATATGGCGGCAATTGAATTTGTTTCTGGATTCGCCCTTGCTTTCCTTGCCTTATCCGTACTGCACACTGGGGATAATGTCGGGAAAATTGCCGGCCAAAATTTCAGCGTGATACCGCTTGCGTTGCCATTTCTCGGAAGTCCCGGCACGTTGATTTGTGCGATGAATTTATATACGAAAGCATCTTCAATCACGCAAAAGGCTTCCATCGTCGTGTCGTGGGCATGTATGGTTTCATTGGCCTGCGGGTTGCTTTTTCTTTTTTCACGATTAATTCGTGCCGCCGGTGGAGTGGTTACCAGTTTACTTTTTCGCTTGGCGGGACTCCTAACGCTTGCGCTCGGGATGCAATACGCCTTTTCCGGGATACTTCAGCTCCTGCCGGATGGCCTTCTTTCAAAGTGAGCTGTATGGCAAATTTTGCGATTTTATTGACATGGTGGCCGTTGGTTACGCTATATGGACACATCGGTAATAATATAGGGGAAAAGATGGCTAGGATTTGTGTAATTACGGGTAAGCGGCCAATTCGCGGTGGCATCATTCATCGCAGGGGAAAATCTAAAAAAAGCGGCGGAATCGGCACACATGTCGTTAAGGTAACAAAGCGGAAATTCCGTCCAAATGTGCAACACGTGCGCATGGCTCTCCCAAGTGGCCAAGTAAAACGTCAGTGGGTTTGCGTTAAGGCCATCAAAGCCGGAAAAATTACAAAGGTCGCTTAATCCAGGCCTATGTTCCGCGGAAATGCATGGAGCATTCTCCTTTTGCTAATACACGGCTTCTTAAATGTGGAGTACGGCGTGCTTATGAGCGCAGAGGCTGACGGCTTTTTTTTTCCAATTTTTAATGAGGCCGGGGCAAAAGTTTGGGATATACGCAGTTCCATGGCCTTACCCTCTGGCGATGTCATGCGACTCCAGGATGTGCACATGCAACTTTTTGACGAGGATGGCAAAGCGCAGATCTTTATCGGGGGAACGGAAACCTTTTTAAATCTTTCCACGCAGGAAATCAACGGTGAAGAGTTTATCCACGTGGCAGGAGAACTTTTCACAGCTCTGAGTACGCGGTGGAAAATTTTTGGCTCCGATAAACGCATGGTTATGGACCGGGATATTCGCGTTTTTTTTGAAGGTGTCTTTGATGCGGCAATCAATGGAGAATGCACCCAGGGCTCCGATGGGCGATACACTTTGATTACCAGTGCGTTTTTGCAAATTTCATATGATTCCAAAGGCGTATTTTTTTATTTTAATGATCGGGCGGAAATTCAATCTGGCAATCTTGAGATGACATGCGATTCCCTCCGCGTGTTAAATTTTCCGGAAAAATCTTGGGCTGCTCCCAATCGCTCGGCTGGCGACCGCATACGGCAAAAGATTGATGCTGTTGGGAATGTTTCCGGATTTTGGAGAAATCGATCTTTTTCTGCTAATGCATGTGAGATATATCCAAAGGAAAATGTAATAGTTTTTTCTGGAAATGTGCGCATTGGAAATGGCGAAAACATTATTACCGGTGAAAAATTCATTCTGCGCGGAGGCTTACGTCCAGTGATCGCACCGGCGGATGGCATGGAATTTCCAACTTCAGTGCTTCCATAGGTCGTGGTTGTAAATTCTCGTATAGCCTCGCAAAAATCACGTTGACACGTTTTGACCTCTTGCCAGGGTAAAAGACGTTGGGGTGGTAGTTCAGTTTGGCCAGAACGTCGGCTTGTCACGCCGAAGGTCGCGGGTTCGAGCCCCGTCCATCCCGCCACACAGCGCGAATCTCGAAAGCCCCCCGCTATTTTAGCGGCATGTCGGATCGTGGGTTCTTCGGTTGCAACTTTTTAACGATTCTCATCTTCTGGCAATGCGCAGAGATAAAGGAATTCAAGACTTTCGAAGATTTCTCCCGTTCTCGCGTCTTGGCCTCTGCCAAAGCGGTAATCGCGGTGCCTCTCGTCGTCATAAACCGCGGATTTTGAATTATGCAATCGGGGTATTCAGCTATCTAATGACCGGAAAGAAGATATTTCATTTGTGATTTCGGAAAATAGTTGAAAAATTTCACAAAGATAAACTTTTTTGCAAAATAACTTGCTATTAATTTACATTCTCAGTAAACTTATACCATGGAATCCTTAAAGTTGCCCGATGGGGTATCGTTATTTTCTGCAGTTCGCTACGGTCCTGAGTTGGAAAAATTGCTCAACAAAGTGTCGAGTTCTGGAAACTCGGAAACAACTAAAACTCGCTCGATCGATATAAGGCCGGTGACTTTTCAATATCTCAGGACTCAAGCCAATACGGTTACCGCTATCATCGTATGGCTCGGCGGCCATATTGCTCGAATAGTTACTTTTAGCGTTCCGCTAAACGATGCAGCGGCTAGAAAATTTGCATTTAGCCACTTAAGTTTCCTGGTCGATTACAACAAAACCATAACGGTTGATGAGGCGAGTGCAAAGCTCACTCATTTGTTGGGGACTGCAGGAAAATTGGACACCACTATTGCTGCTCTGACGACTGAAATCAATAATGCCATTGGAGCACATAATGAAGGTAAACAACCCACAGATTGTCTGTCGAAATCAACGGACGAAGGTTTCGATTCGCTTGCTGTCGCCAAAAAATTGAAGCACTTGCAAAAGAAACTAGAACAGTTAGCAGAGGCGAAGAAGAATCGGCATGCGATTCAAATCGTAATAAATGATGTAAATGCGAGCTGTCCCGAGACCGTTGCAAAAATTCAGAATCCTCAAACATTGAAATCGGCATCGACGGACTCTACTTCCGATGTACTTGCTGCGAATCTTAAAAACTTGCACGATGAAACGGTCTTGTTGCTTAACGGTCAGGAAACTCCAGATTTAAGCGGAATTAAATTTGATCAAATCGCTGTTGCTGGAAAAAAATTCAAAAAAGTTTTAGCCAACACTCAAAAGTGCTGGAATACATTTCTTAATAAAAGCGGTATCGATAAGGCTGGCAACTACACTCGTGCAGGTGAAGGTCATAAAGCAGGCGACAAGGCCGATCAGAAATTGATTGAAATTAATCGTAATTTCCATTCCATGATGGAAGTAATTAAACAACAGCTTCATATTGAAAAATTACACGGCCAGAAGCTGTTGACGGACGCAGATTTTAAAAAATTAGATGCCCGGCTGGAAGCCCTAAAAACACAGCATAGCGCACCAACTTCGTAGGTTACGTGCACCGGCAGGGCTTTGACTGGACCACAAGGTGTTAACTTTCGAAAAAACATCCTCAAAAGCAACTATGGTGATGATGAAATTTTTCCACCTCCGCATCCCGGACATTAACCCTGTTTTTTGTGGGCGGGTAACTACCTAACGTGTGCGAAATCGGCCATAGAGGCGGTCTCTACGCGTCTGCTCCATGAAATGGGTCAACATTTTTGAAAATCGTTCCGGTGAATGCTTACGACATTGATCGAGGGCGGCGATGCGAATGTTTCGGTAGTAAGTAGGGAAGGCGCAAAAATTTTTCCAAATCGCCTTGTCCTTGCGTAAAATTTCAAGAATATCCTCAGGTGCCACGTAGGAATCCACATCCAAATCCGGAAGTACGGCATGCCCGGCGGAAGTCATTTTCCCGGTGGCAATTAATAATCGAGCATGCTGCTTATTCACCTCGCTCCATGAACTTTTAGCGGCGCGTGGGCTGAACCGCTGGGAAAGCGTCGTTGCATCGTAGGATTTAACCATTCCATCAATCCAGCCAAAACACAATGCCTCCTCAAGAGCCTCGAAGTAGGAAATTCTGGGACGTTTTGTATTTTTATGGGGAAAGAGAAGCCAAATCCCCCGCTTTTTGATTCCGTTTTCATCCAGCCACTTCCGCCATTCATCCGGCGATGTAGGACAGAAATACTCGGGAATATCCCGTTGCTTTGACTTTTCCATGTTTCTATGAATTTATTGCATCCGCGATGTGATCCATGATTTCCCTGGCATCCATACGCCGTTGCTTGGTTGAATCACGCTCCCGCAGCGTCACAGTTCCATTTTCCAAGGACTCAAAATCAACTGTAATGGCAAATGGTGTGCCAACTTCATCCATGCGCCTATACCTGCGCCCAATGGCTCCCGAAGCATCGTACGCCACATTCCACCGCTTCATCAATTGCCTATGAATATCCTGGGCCATGAGGACAACTTCGGGCTTATTTTTGACCAGCGGAAAAATGGCCGCTTTTATGGGTGCCACACGCGGGTGAAGTCGCAACACGGTCCGCTCTTCACCGTCAATCTTGTCCCTCCCATAGGCAGAACACAAAACCGCGAGCAACACCCGATCTACGCCAACGGAAGGTTCGATCACATGCGGAATATACTTTTTGCGCATTTCCTCGTCGAAATACTCCAAACTCTTCCCGCTCGCCTCCTGATGACGGGTTAAATCGAAATTTCCCCGCGCCGCAATGCCTTCCAACTCCTGTTGGCCAAAGGGGTATCGGAATGTGATGTCCGTACAAGCCCGGGAGTAATGGGCTAGCTTTTCTTTTGCATGCACCTGAAGACCCAGTAGTTCCGGACGAATGCCGATGGAATGGTGCCAATGGAGACGCTCCTCCACCCACTGGCGGTGCAAATCTTCCCAATCCGCATCTGGACCGATGAAATATTCCAACTCCATTTGCTCAAATTCCCGGGAGCGGAAAATGAAATTCCGCGGCGTGATTTCATTGCGGAAAGCACGGCCGATTTGCGCAACCCCGAAGGGCAGCTTCCTATGCACCGAGTCCAAAATGTTTTTAAAATTTACAAAAATTCCCTGGGCCGTTTCGGGGCGCAGATAGGCGGCGGATGCATCATCACAAACGGCACCCACGTGCGTGGCAAACATAAGATTAAATGCGCGCGGTGGCGTCAGCGCCCCGGGTGTCCCCGTGGCCGGCGACGGAATGAGCTTTTGAACCGTCTCCGGCGCATCCATGTAGCATTTTAATTGCAAAGGTTGCAACTCTCCACGGACGGGAAGCTTACTTTTTAATTGCTTGGCCGCTTCCAACGCCGCTACCTCCATGGAACTGTCCTCCAGAACGCACACGTAACCGATGATCTGCCGATCCACTTCAACGGATGCATAAAAAAGCTGGTCCGCCCGGTAGCGCATTTTGGACTCGCGACAATCAACCATTGGATCTGAAAAGCCATCCACGTGCCCGGATGCCTTCCACACGCCTGGATGCATGATGATACTCCCGTCCATACCCACAATGTCATCCCGCCGATGCACCATATCCTGCCACCAGGCATCCCGAATGTTCTTTTTTAATTCGCATCCCAGAGGTCCGTAGTCGTAAAATCCGGCAAGCCCTCCGTAAATTTCCGAGGAGGGGAAAATAAACCCGCGCCGCCGGCAAAGTGACAAAATTTCATCCATGGGGCCGTTCTTGGAAAAAAGCCGGCCGATTCAAGTGTCATCTCAATGAAAAGATGCGCAAAATCGGTAAATAACCATTCCGCAAAAAATTTTTCTTTGGAATCTGCAAATGGAATCGCCAATTTGGACAAGTCGTATTCTAATTATGGTGATGAAGGATCTGGCCAGATGTGATTGCTGTGGCGCTCTAGCGACGATCTTCCTGACACAGGTGATCAATGGCGCGGCGACACATCTCCGTCTGTGTGAAAAATGCGCCCGGGAACGGGGCTTTCTCGACAGTTCTGGCGTACCGCCGAAGGGATTGGCTGGCTTTTGGGATTTTCGCACGCGCGGAATTGCGGATAAGGGTGTTGATTTGGCGTGCCCAAAGTGTGGCATGACCGTCGCCAGACTTTGCGCAACATCTCGAACCGGATGTGCCCAGTGCTATGACACATTTCGACATATTATATTTGAAAAAATTTCCGCCTCCGGCGATGGGGCCGGATTTGCCGGGAAGATTCCCACTTTGCTTCCGGAGGCTTCGGAGGCGGACATACAGCAGATGCCACACCAGCCAAAGAGAAAGGACTCCCCCGTTGACGGGCATGTGCGCAAATTATTTTCCCATCTGCGGCTCGCCATCGTGGAGGAGCGCTATGAGGACGCGGCACAGATCCGGGATGAGATTGTTGTGTGCAGCAAGAAAAAATATGAACGACATCCGGCGTCCGGCAAAAAAAATGTCTGAATTTATTTCCAGTATTGCTACCGACCTGGTGTCGGCTTAAGGAAGTTCGCAGTAGTGTCCATTTTTAGCCTATGACAAATTTTACGCCACAAAGATCATTTAAAAAGCCAGGGGAAGGAGGGCGCCGTTTTGATCGCGGCCGTGTAAATCGGGGACCGCGTTGTGACGATCGAATCCGGGTCCCAGAGGTACGGGTCATTGGTCCGGCCGGTGAGCAATTGGGCGTGATGGATACGCGTGAAGCCATCGCACTCGCAAAGTTCAACGGATTAAATTTGGTTGAGGTGGCGGCCATGTCCTCACCGCCGGTGTGCAAAATCGTTGATTACGGAAAGCACAAATATTCGGAGGCAAAAAAAACAAAGGGGCACGTAAAACCAAATGCGGCGAAGTATAAAGAGGTAAAGTTTCGCCCAAACGTTGACGTCGGCGACTATATGACAAAAATTCGACAAGGTATTGAGTTTTTGCAAAAAGGGATGAAGCTTAAGCTCGTACTGACATTTCGCGGAAGGGAAATGGCCCACCAGGAGGTGGGCCATGAGGTGGTCCAGCGGGCAATTAATGATTTGCAACAATTCGGTACCCTGGAAACATCGCCAAAACTTTCGGGACGCATGATTATGGCCACGCTATCACCTCGTACGGCGAGGCCACAGGCTGTAATCACATAGCCTTTCCATTGCTGCGATTATTGCGCTTGGCAAAAATTTTAGATGCGCAAGAACATGGGGGTGCTGTGGTTTTTGATAAAAAATTGCCTTCCGTGGGCCGACTGCAGAGGCGTATTCGCTTATCCGGGGAAGGCAGTGCTAAGGATGTGCATCTCATCAGCATTGCGGGAAATTCCACCTATGAATCCGGCGATTGGCTTGCGATTTTCCCCCAAAACCCGCCCAACCAGGTTGAGCGCCTTGCCAAATTGTTGACTGGTGCCGATTGCGATCAACTATCTCGCAATTTTACTATTTTAAGCGTCCATAGGCGGCTGGCGCAATGGATATTTGAAAATGTGGCACGGAAAGATGCCCGTGATCAACTCGGCGAATGGTTATCAGGCGATTTTACTACCCTTGCACGCGGCTATGTGGTGGCGGACGTTTTGGAGCAATTTGCAAGTCTGCCACTGGCCGCCGAAGATTTGCTGGCCAATTTAAAGCCATTACAGCCAAGACTCTATTCCATTGCCTCCGCGCCTGAGGTAAATTCAAATACCATTGAACTAATTGTGGCATCGGCCCTTTATAAGGGCCCAACCGGAAAATACTATGAGGGCGCCGCATCATCATTTCTCAATAAATATCTGCCAATTGGCGGCGAGGTGCGCATCAACGTGACGAAAACTCATTTTAAACTATCCGCCGATCCGCAGATGGATGTCATTTTCATCGGTCCGGGAACGGGAATTGCGCCATTTCGAGGATTTTTACAGCATCGCAATTTTCTTCTTAGCCGCAATATCCAATTGGGGCGGTGCTGGTTATTTTTTGGCGATCAACACCGCGCTACGGATTACATTCTCGAAGAAGAATTGGCCATTTATCAAAAGGCTGGTGCCCTTAGCCGGTTGGAATTGGCGTTCTCGCGCGATCAGGACCATAAAATTTATGTGCAGGATCGCATTTGGGAAAATTGTGACGAGATATGGCAGTGGATTGTTGGCGGCGCGCACATTTACGTATGCGGCACGGCTATGCCCATGGCACGAGATGTATCTGACACATTTGTCCGAATCGCCAACACGTGCGGAAATTTATCCGAAGAGGGTGCAAAAAATTATATGCAAACTCTGCAAAAATCACGGCGCTATTTACAGGATATCTACTGACACACCCAAATCGATGTGCTGTCGATACGGTGCCTTGATCGTGTTGCCATATTTTATCATCGCATTTCTTGGCGGCATTGACTACAATTATTGCCATGGACATGTCTATGCGCGTTAGTGATGGAGTTCATGCGCCTTATCCTTCTAATCGGGAAGAACTTTTGCAATTGAATTTCTCCGTTGGCATACTTGCAAAATTTGATGCTGTTCTCAAGCGATGGAATGTCCTTGGACAAGTGGCTGCCGTTGGCTTTTTGGAGCGCATTATGAATGCGCTTTTTGGCTTATCCGAGGAAGTCATCAATACAATCGCAGATAATCTTGCTAATCTTTCGTCCGAGGAATTCGCCGAAGAATTTGCTACAGTTGCCGGAAATTTGCATACCTCTATTGTTGAAAGCAATAATTCCGATGAGCTCACCGCCGTCATTGATGAGGCTTCCGAGAATGTGGGCGAAATTTTGCTTCCGAGGGAAATAAGCTCGGAAAATCGAAGCGCCGTCGCCGAAGCCGTACGCCCAGTGATTCTGGAACAAGTGGCCCCTGTATATATTGAAAAACGTGAAGAAATTATGTCCGAAATGCTGCATTCGCTAGAAGGTAAATATTGGAATCGTGCGCAGATTCCCACAGATCTTTCGGAAGTGGCTGACCTGTGGCCGCTGCGGGATACGTATCGTTCGGCAATTACAGAACACTTACAACTCCAGGCGCTCATGAAGGATTTTTGCAAAATACTTCACATCGGAAAAGGCGTAGCCGGATCCGATGCCGAGCCAGGCCATGAGCTCGCTCCGGATATAGTTTGCTACGACACGGAAACGGGCAAGTTTACCAGTGAGCGCATGCCAAAAATTGCCGAATTTGGCAATACGCTGAAATCCAAACTTGATCATAGTTTTACATTATTGATGCGCACATACCAGAATCCATCAGAAGGAATTAGCCGCCTAGCTATTACTGCCAGGTCGAAAATTTATTCCAGCCAAAATATCCACGAGACTATGCATGATTTATTGCAATTTTGTGAGCAATTCGATAAGGTGAATGAGCTACTTGGATACGAATGGAATACACATGAAGTTTCCGGTGAATGCATTTTGGATTTTTACCAACGGTTACAGGAAATGATTTCGTCAATTGACACAAGCGTATGCAGCCTAAAATACGACATTAATAGTGCTAATACATGCGAAGAATTTGATGCGATTGTCGCAAACGCCGAAAGGGTTACATACGAAAACATGTGCAAGCTGAATGAAATATTCCCGTCAGCATCCATATATCTTGCACAAGAAGTACTAGCCCAGGGCGAAATGCGGCAGATGTTGAAGGCCCGGCGTAAGGAATTGGAACGGCAACAGCCTATTCGGGAGCTGATGGCACTTCGGGAAAAGCATAATACTTTAGATGCATTTGATGCAGAGCTTCCCGCGGAAGAATATATGCATTTGCTGAAAAGTTCGGATCAAACACAGATCAAAAGGCATTTACAACTTCGGGAACTCATGTGTAATCTTTCAGAAATCGTCCGCTATGGTCACATACAGTTTTCGCCATCGATGCATTATTCTGCCGACTTAAGCGAGGCATTCGACGCGGACATACTTCACTACGACCCAAGCACAAATAAGTTTGCCAGTACCAGTGCGCCGGAACTTGCCAATTTTGCCACGGCGCTAAAGGACGAATTTGATAAAAGCTTTATAGCATTAACACAAGAATACTTGGAAAATCTTCTGGCAGAAGATGCCAAAAGGCGCACGAAGATATATCCTGACAAAAGAACAGAATATTCGGAAGCCAGTAGTCTCGCTGCAAAAATTTGCCGCATGGACGAGATTTTGGGATACCCGGGAAATACGTGCATGTCTTTGCAAACTTTATTTTACACAACAAAAAGCACTAGATAACCGTAATTCATAAGATCTGCCATTCAATGCCATTCCGCACCTGATGAATGAAAACCCTTCCCGGCGTAGGTGAATCACTCAGTTCGAATCCATTTGTGTGCAACAAATTGCGAACATTCGCACAACTTTTCCCCGCGCACGAAAGCCCGCGGAATTTGGAAAAAAGCATCGCCATCACAGGTCGCAGGAATTTCCGAACAAACAATTGCACCCACGTAAGGCAAAAATTGCCGGTAAATTTCTTCCCCGCCAATGACCCAAAAGTGTTCTGGAATAGGACTGTCCCGAATAACATTCAATGCGAGATCCATGCTGCCAAGAACACTTATTTGTCCGGAATTTTTATAATAATTTTCAAAAAACCAATTTTCGCTTCGCGTGACAACTAAGTTTCTACGCCCGGGAAGTACCCGGCCGATGGACTCAAATGTTTTTCGCCCCATGATAACCGTATGCCCCATTGTAATAGACTTGAAAAATTTCAGTTCCTCTGGGATATGCCAAGGAATGCGCCCATTTTTACCAATGATACCATTCTTACTCACTGCAACAATGATGGAAAGCTTACTCGCAATACTCATGGCGGCGCGTGCGCACGTTGGCAGAGATCGCTTATTTGGCGAGATTTTTGCGAAAATAACGACTTCCTCAAAATTTAGCCACGATTGGCTCTTGCTGAAAACCCCCATTTGCCGCTAATTCTATGAGCTTTTTGTGTGCGGCTTTCTCTTTTTTCCGAATCCTGCTCCTTTTCCGCGCTTGCGATTTCCTGATACGTCTGAACTACGGCTTGAGTTGCCGACGTGGCATCGCTTTCCGCATTCCCATAAATACTTTTGACTAGCCATAGAACAATGGCCCCAATACCAGTCATATTAATTAACCACCGTAAAATTATCCCCACAATATTTTGAAACAGACTATAGGTCACATTTTCGCAGGCGATGCTTGTTCCGCCGCATGAAATTTGACAGGTATTTGCAGCGGTCTTTTCTACTGGAATTCCCATCACGCGCAATCCAATTTGGCTAACATTTGACATGCCATATGAAAATAAATGCACATCTCGCATTGTCAATTACAAAATCTTTACACACAGGGCTTTGCGGAAATTTCTTTCTCCGGAGATGAGAACCACCCGCCAATGGCAGATGTAATTTTTTGTAATTGGTCGTCATCGATTATATACGCTGGCATGGTATAGAGAACATTTGCAAATGGCCGCAACCAAACGCCACGATCAACGCAGTACCTTTGAAATGACTGCCGATTAACGGGTTCTCGCACCTCAACAACGCCCATGGAACCTAAAACTCTGACGTCCGCGATACCTTCAAAATTAGACAATGGCGCCAAATTTTCCCGTAAAAACTTTTCAATGTGCCATGTTTTTTTCCGCCAAGTCCCATCGGCAATGAGGTATAAACTGGCGCTGGCCGCGGCACAGGCAAGTGGGTTAGCCATGTAGGTGGGGCCGTGCATGAGCGGACCATCCCGGGCAATGGCCCTTGCAATTGCGTCAGTTGTTAAAGTTGCAGCCAGTGTGATGCATCCACCGGTAAGACCTTTTCCAACGCATAAAATATCTGGTGCAATATTCGCCCATTCGCAGGCAAAAAGTTTCCCCGTGCGGCCAAATCCGGTGGCTATTTCATCGGCGATGAAAAGAATATCATATTCCTCGCATAATCTTTTAAAAAGCTCCAAATAGTCAGCGGAATAGAACCAAAATCCTCCGGCGCATTGGGCAATGGGTTCCAAGAAAAATCCTGCAACTTCATGGGCGTATTTTTTGAAAAATGGTTCATAGCGTTGGCGTTCCACTGCTCCGTCGATGGCTTGTCCAAATGGAATGCGCGGTCTTGGAAGGAAAATTTGCTGCGGTAAAATTGCTGAAAACCGCCGGTGCATTCCCCCCTCCGGGTCACAAAGGGACATGGCGCCGAATGTATCCCCGTGGTAAGCTCCACTAAGAGCAAAGAAGCGCTGCCGTTCCGGCTTTCCAATCCCTCGAGACCATTGTACGGCCATTTTTATCGCAACTTCAACGGCAATGGACCCGGAGTCGGCATAGAAAATTTTTTGAAGATTCCCAGGGGCCAGCGCCAATAGCCGTTGTCCAAGTTCCACGGCCGGTTCATGGGTCAGCCCGGCGAACATGATGTGGGCCATGGATTGCAGCTGCTTTCCAATGGCACCGTTGAGTCGCGGATGATTATACCCGTGAATAACGCACCACCAGGAGGAAATTCCATCGATGAGCACTCGCCCGTCAGCGAGGTGCAAATATACACCGCGGGCGGAAACAACGGGCAGCGGCGGTGATGACGGGGACGAATCTTCGTATGGGTGCCAAAGGTGCTCTCGATCAAAGGTTTGGCACGCGCTCGGCTCCTCGGATGTGGAGACTTTCAATTGGGAAATAAAAAATTTGGCCGGCAATTGCTTCCCAAGGTGTCTTTCCATGGTATTCAAACGCACATTTGGCATTCCGGAACAGAATGGAATTGTGATAATTGGCACAAGCGGGAAACGATTTTTTATTCGGATTACATTATCTTCGCAGTATCGTTCTTCTTCTAACGAAGTTATTTCCATAATCTGATTGAGAACGATGGCAGCCACCGGTAGGGACCTGCGTACCAACTCCGCCATCGCAAGAAAAACCTGATTAAGAGCGCCCACGCGATTATGCGCCACTAATACTATGGGAATATTCAATGCGGCCGCGAGATCGGCCATGCTAAATTCCTGGTCATTGATCGGTGCAAGAATTCCTCCAGCCCCCTCGATAAGCGTACTGGCATGGGATCGTATTATCGCCAGCAGCTCTTCGAGTAATGGTCCCGGTGCAATTTGGTTTTTTTCCCATTCGGCAGCCAGGTGGGGGGAGCAGGCGGCTTTAAATTCCCGTAAACAGGCCACATCCACACATTGTTGCCGGTTGGCTGGTAAATCGCTAATGGCCAGCCGATAAACGGTAATATCCGATGCGTCCGCCGTATCACAGCCGGTTTGAATGGGCTTGATGGCAGCAATGCATCCATCGGCCTGACTGGCGGATATTAACCACCTGCGCAGCAACGCCGCCGTGACCTGGGTTTTCCCAACATTCGTATCCGTACCGGTGACAAAAATAGCCGTCGAATTTTCACTTTCCATGTGTTGTCTCCAAAGACATTTTTGTCTTCCGGCGCAATACGGACTTTAGAAAAATGGACATTTCACACATAGCCGAACATTGGCCTGTGGCCGCGTTCCTAGCCAACTACTTTTCCGTTGATTTTTCAGGCCACAAATGCAGGTTTCTGGCATTAAATGGATCCATTAAGGTTGCCACCCGGAATCGCCTCCGAGGCAATCGCTATCTGTGCGCGTATCCGAGATAATGGCGGCCGCGCCTACCTGGTTGGTGGATGCATCCGAGATATGTTTATGCATGTCATTCCTAAGGATTTGGACATGGAAGTCTTTGACATTGCCCCAGAGGCTCTGCGGGATCTTTTTCCGAGCAATCTTTTCCCGACTGGCAAGAGCTTCGGAGTTTATAAATATAGCAACTTGCCAATTGACATTGGAATTCCACGCCAAGAATCGGCTGTTGGATTTGGCCATCGTGATTTTGAAATTTTTTCCGATCCGAATTTATCCCTGCCGCTTGCCGCATCCCGTCGAGATTTCACCATCAATGCAATCTACTGGGACCCATTGGAAAATTGCATTGAAGATCCTTTCGGCGGAATGGTGGATATGAGGGAAAAAGTACTACGCCATGTTTCACCGAAATTTATTGAGGACCAACTTCGAGTCCTGCGCGGAATGCAATTTGTTGCACGTTTTGATTTACATGCGGCGGAGCAAACGATCAACCTTTGCCGACAATTAACTTTGAAAAATTTATCCGCCGAACGCATCTATGCGGAGTTTTGTAAACTTCTCCTCTACGGCCATTCCATCGGAAAAGGCATTCAATTTTTACATCAGACCAAATGCATAAGTTTTTTCCCGGAACTTGCTGCCTTGGGGCCATGCCGACAGGATCCAATTAGGCATCCGGAAGGGTGTGTGCTGCGGCACGTCGCATGCGCTTTGGATGCGTATGCCACATTGCGGCCGGAACTTGAATGGGATGCGCTGGTAACTGGATTTGGCGTGCTGTGCCATGATTTTGGGAAACCCGCGTGCACCCGCTGGAACCGGGCGGGCCGGTTAAGCGCAAAGGGGCACGCACGTGCAGGATTGGTGCCAACGGACAAATTTCTCACGCGCATGCGTGCACCAAAGCAGCTGATCAAGGAAGTGCTTCCACTGGTCGAGTTTCATATGTTACCCAGACAATTCTCCCGGCCGGAGGGTGCAACTCAACGGGCATTGAATTGGCTGGCCTACAATGTGCAGCGCATTGACCGTCTGCTTGTGGTCGCCCGCTGCGATAATATGGGCCGCCCCCCAAGGACACCAAATCTGACCGGAGAAAATACGCTGGAAAATTTGGCCTTCGAGGCAAACCTCCTAAAAAGTCCTCCAATTCCGTTGATTCGCGGGCGCGACCTGCAAATAAATTTCGGAATGGATCCGTCCCCAAAAATGGGGCCTCTTTTAAAGCGACTCTTCGAAGCACAACTCGATGGAAAATTTTATGATCTCACTACCGGAGTTGCTCATGCAAAAAAAATACTAAAGAAAATAGGAGGACAAAATTTTAGAAAGTTCCGCAGATGTCGAAAACGGCTGCCATGATTCCTCTTCAGTTAATTTACTACCACTAATGTTTGTGGCGCTAATATACACGAGCGTGCTGCCGTATTGGCCGCAGGCGAATGCGTCATGAAGGATCGCAATGTTCCGATCTAAGGTCTGCGCAACATAACCAACAACGTCTCCAGTGGTATTTCTAATTTCATAGAAGCAAACCCTATGAAAAAATTCGCCCCCATCATTTGTTTTAACGGAAAGTACTTCTTTGGTGCCAATGACATATCCTTTAGGAAGGAGCCTCGCAGTCTCTAAGCGCGTCAAGCCATTCACATCATCTGATAGCCGCTCGATACTGAATGGGAAATCTTTAGAAATTGCGTAAGATAAAATCGATCGGTCAAACATCCGGCGCAAAACATTAAAAAGACAAGCTAATAATACAAATAAGATACTTCCAAGTGCCCATGTTGCCCACCATCCTTGACTAATAGGCGGATTTACAATGGAGTCATTTATTCTAATTGTCCAAAAACCGCCAAGGAGCAGAGAGAGAATCGACCACATCGCACATGGAATCGCCACGACACGAAAACAGGAAGATATTCCCCTTAAAAATTTTAATGCCGTAACTTTTTTGCCAGATCCCTCCGACCCTGGTGCCACTGTGGCAACACCCATTTTGAGGTCAATCTTCACTGCGGCGGCGGAACACATGGAGTTTCATTGTTCGTTTATTGTAAAATAAGCAATGATATTTTTAGAAAACTCGCTTTTTGCCTTGCGCACATCGTAATACCAGAGATGAAAATTGGCTACGTTGGTCTTGGAATTGCGCCATTTATCGAGTCTGGCATAAGCTTCGCGCGGAAGAGCTCGTTCAGGGCTTCTTGTTCCTCTGTGGCATCTGGGCAATATGGATTCCAGTGCGTCCCACCTCCACTTTTCCCGGCATTACTAGCAAGATGTATTATTGCATTTGCCCCATCTCCAAACCTAATGTGCGCATCGCCTAATGTGTGTACAACAGTAGTTATCCCTAAGCAATGGGCGATTATTGCCAAATCCGGCAATTCCCCCCACCGCCCATTACAGCCAACTACTGCAATGGCATATACCCATAGCAGTGGTTTAATATGAAAGCATGGATCGTCACCAGCGCCAAACCACAGTGCAACATGCTCCTTAACCAGTACACTAATCGCTTGCTTACTTTTGCCGGCCATTGCCGTTCGAACCCTTTGGATTTCTATGGGTGCAGTTGCAAACTCGGTCTCGGTAGCCCATCCCACGGCATCCAAAAGCCATCGTTCGTATGGTTCCGAGATTGGCGATATAATCGCAGCGACAAAATACGTTGGAAATTCCGCTGGGCCACCTCGCGCAAGCATCAATGCGGCATGACGAATATTCAAGCGCATTTCCATGTAATATATTTGTTCGCCTAAAAGGATGACAGAAAGTGAACGATACAGACAATTCCCATCTCCGTCGACGTCTATTAGCGTGTGCCTTTGTACTAGATTCGCCAATGGCGTCCAATGAGATTTTATTTGCAATGGAGATAACCTACTCGCTACCCATTGTACCTCCACCGGCGGCGATGAAACAGTGGCCTTGGGCGCCACTAGTTTTTTCACCGCGTCCACCGCTTGGCAGGCGATTGCCTGTGATGGCTGCGAGCCTGATAAAACATTAAGGCCTTCATGTAAATTATCTCCAAAATCTAATATGTCATATCGTATTTCTTCTGATTCCACGGCTTGCGATGCTTGCCGCCAGTCATTTTCACGGATATATTCGAGGCACAAAGGTATCGCATCTTGTACTTCGAAAGGGATAGGCTTTTCCAGCAATGTGAGCAATTCCGCCACGACCCTATCACTATTCGCCAGCGAAACATAGCTTTTAATCACTTCCACAAACCTCATTTTTACAGTAAGTTTTTGCTTCAGGCATACAGCAGAGCAGAATGAAAAACCACGAAAGGCACTCATGTCGGCGTCCCGAGTGTCGGATATGCTGTTGCGCACAGAAAAACGAAATGCAACATTCAACAAGTTATAAATCGTTAACTCTCGCTCTTCCGGTGGCGCGATACTGCGCGCGAGCAAAAAACAACTTTCAATCACGGCAATGGCGCCATCGCATTTCACAATAATGGAATTGTCTTCGAGAATGTCAAGCAAGAACCTCAATAATTCAATTTCTGCAGAAATAGTTCTTTTACTCCCATTTGCTATTCTGCGCTCCCAAAACTCCTTGTATTTGCGGGTATAAAAAAAATTACTACAAATGAACTTAATTCCGCATGTAAAAAGTACATGCACAATGCCATTTTTGAATGGCACTGGATTTGTTCTCCACGCCAAAACAAATTCGATAATGTTGTCCGCAAGCATAAAGGGACCTATTGCCGCAAGAACGTCTGCACCGTACGGGCAAAATCCGCATTCGCACCCAAATAAAGCATAAATATAGATCGTATAGCCAAAAATGGCCACGGAAGGATCGTTGTGCAACGCCGGAATGTCATCTTGATCTATAGCTTTACATATGTGCAAGATCAATCCATCGGTGACGGAGCCTTCGATGAACCGACGCAAGAATTGAAGATCTTCGTGCAAAATTCTCCTAATGGCTCTCGGCATGTCAAGTTCGCCAGACGCCGTCATTGGAAACTGCACGCTATTTTCCTCAAAGATGTATAAAAGTTTTTTTGCGAAATAGTCTCTTTCCTCGTCAAAACAAGGAAGTATTTTATATAAAACTTTGCTAATTGCGGATACTCTATCTAACGACCGTTGAAATTGATATTGAAACACATCGAAAACATATTCGCCCCAATCCGTTAGGGCACCATCCTCCATCGTGCGAAGGGCTTCAAATTGTTCAATATCTGAAACGAAAAGGGCATCTATTAACGAACGAACAAGTGGCACATTCGAGATAACAACATCGTCCTCCGGATCGGCATCAGCCCAAATGCGCATGCATGCAAGCCACACCACTATAGAAAGCTGCCATTTTTCAAAATCTATCCATTCCTCCTCCGGCAATCCCATCCAATGGTTAAATGCATTGGATACTCGTGTGTAAGTTGTTTTTTCAAGCAGCTCCACCCCGGAAACAATGCGACCGGGATCGACAACCAGCATTCGCACATCCTTCTCTTCTTTTGGCAACATTGAATGGAGCATTAAAACTGCTTCAGTACCGCTCGGGAAATACGGAAAATATCCAATCAAATCATCATTCAAATGGCAAGTAGTTGGCACCGGAAAATCTTCGCCTGAGTCCATTTGGGTCACGACGACATTCGGTGGTGGCGATGTTGGATCCATATTTGCAAATTGCGCGCCCGATGATCCAGCATCCACACCCGAACCAATGAGATACCACGGCCCAGGCCTAACTGCGTTCATATTGTTGGCAGCAATGGTTAAATGGCCAAAGAGCAAGCATTTTTTGTGGCACTTTTTGAATACAAAAAACGCGAAGGGAAAAATCATTTCGAAAATTTTGGTAAAAAACTTTTGAAATTCGCGTTTTTGCAACACCGTTGCCATGCGTAATTCGCTAAAGCCCTCATTCGCAATGAGCCTTTGAGAATCGCTCTTTATTCGGCAAATCGAATATTGGCAAATACTTCGCGCAGGACCTCCGCACGGGTAAAATCCTCTTGCCCATCGGAAATGGCATACTCCGCTTTCAAGTGCGCTGGCCGTAAGCGAATGAGAAGTGCATCGATTTTGAATCTGAATTCCGAGGGAAGCCATTGCAAATCCACAGCCAGACGCATTTGCATTAGAAGAATTTGCGCCTCTTTCAGTTCAATTATTTGCGCATTTTGCAAAACTGCCAACACCCGATAGAATCGATCGCGAAGCTTCAATTCCATTCGTTCCGCGAACGATTTGCGGGCATTTTTTTCACTTTCGATAACCATTTCGGCAAAACTATTCAGGCGTGTAAGTATTGTAATTTCATCACATTCAAAGGTCGGCCGATTTGAGATAAAAAATAAATCCTCATCCGTTGAAGATTCCCGGCCGTTGAATCCGGTGATACTGCAGCCAATGGCACGCGCGGCGAGAGTAAGCGGGGCCATTTTTTCGCCCCAAACAAGCGCTGGAATGTGCACGCACACGCACGCGGCAAGCCCTAATCCAACGCAGCCTGGCTTCGTTGTGAGATGCCCCAATTGCTTGTCAAAGGCGTAGGTTAGCCGTCGGGAAAAAATTTCATCCACACCGCTCCCCCGCTCATAGGCTTGAATTAAATTCAATCCACTGAGTAGCGAACGAATGCCAATGTGATTTTCCTCATTGGTTGTCACGGTCATGCCACGGGCCGGGGCGACGGAAATTGCGCCAATTTCCTGCCTTTCCCAGCGCTTCGCTGCCCATTTCCGCTCCACGCAAAAGCGTTTATCCGAATTGTCCAGGTCGTCCGTGGTAAGTGTCGAAAAATCATGAAGTTCCCCGGCAATAACACCAACGATTGCATCACTGGCTTCCCTCAGCATTTCTGCGGAAGACGATGGTGGAAATATGAACTCATGGAGATTGCGCATTAACCGCACTTGGGAATAGAGAACAATCGGCATCCCTTCCTCGGTCATACGAGTGATGGGATTGAAAATTTTTGCCAAATGATTCAGAAATGAATGCACATCATAATACTCCGGCAAAATTTACCGGTAAGCAATACGAATTAGATCTCCTTGGCCATTTTGCGTACCCAATAGGAACCTAAACATCCCAGCAACAATGCCAAGGGGATGACCGCAATGCCGCAGCGCAGGGAGAACTCTTCGCCAAAGCGGCTGCAGATTTTAATTGTCGACCCTATTGCTCCATGAAACGCATATCCAAAAATCATAATAATCATATTAGCCAATGCGGTTGCTAATCCGACCATTTCCTTACCGACTAACATGGAAATTTTATAAATGACTAAAATCTGATACGATGAGCATAGGCCAACGATGAGAAATCCAGCAACAATGATAAGCCTTGGAATTGCTACACAAACGGCGATGCTTGTTAAAACGGCAAGCATTAGGATGCCAGAAATAATTATGGTATCAAAATAGTGGCGACTTTTTTCGGCAATAAAACTGAGTACGGGGCTCCCGAAGCACATACCCACGAATATGAGCGATGAAAGGAAACTGGCATGGGTTAGGTCAATTCCATGTACGCGATTGAGAAACTTCGGCCCCCAACTGTCGGCAAAGCCCTCAAGCGGACCAACCATTAGACCAGCGGAAAGACAAAGAAGCACCACCTTCGAATTGGTTAATATCTTCACCAGAGCCGAAAACACATTACGATTTCCTTCCATATGTTCTTTGCTATCAATCGTTGCCGGAATGGTTACGTGGCATAGAATGGCCAAGACGATTCCCATGATTGCCAACCCCATGACAATAGACGCGTAGCCAAAGGATGCGTGCAATTGCCGAACGGGCGCGCCGCCATAAATGGCGCCCATGAGTCCGATGGACGTCGAGATGCTTAACATTCGCGCAAATCTCCGCTCCTCAAACGCCAGTCTTATAACCTTGAAAACTCCCAATATGGCCGCCGATGAACCGATACCCGTGAACATTCTTCCCAA
Source organism: Puniceicoccales bacterium (assembly GCA_031268795.1). Taxonomy (GTDB): domain Bacteria; phylum Verrucomicrobiota; class Verrucomicrobiia; order Opitutales; family JAIRLM01; genus JAIRLM01. The sequence continues at coordinate 28,670 of JAIRWT010000003.1, read as the reverse complement.
AATGGGCCAAGTCCAATGCGCAGCAAAAATCAGCGGTAATATGCCAATCACCGAAAGGAGAACGCAGGTAGGAACAATTTTTTTTGGGCCGCAGCGGTCCAGCATGATACCAATGGGCAAGTGCGCCAAGGCATATCCGATATAGTAGGTGCCTGAAAATTGGCCAAAAAGCATGGCGTCCATCGAAAACCGCACCATCACATCATCCATGAGAATACCTGGCAGCACGCGCAAAATGTATTGGAAAGCGTAAAAAAAAGATACCGTCAGCCACATGATCAGTGAACAACGACGGTCATAGCCAGGCTTCGCAAGGCTCATATTTCCTGCCATGGGTACATATGCGCACGGACTTAAAAAATCTTGTCAATGCATTTTAGGATATTCATAAATTGAGTCCGTTGCCCGGATGGCGGAATTGGCAGACGCGTCGGACTCAAAATCCGATTCCCCTAAAGGAGTGAGGGTTCGACCCCCTCTCTGGGCACCATCTTCCAAATATCATTGCGTGAAGGTGTCATATGGCCATACTTAATGCCTAATGGATGCCCCCCTATTAAGTTCCGACAGCATTAGCCGGCAAACGCAGATGAACGGCGAACTGCAGGAGTGGTCAAAGGTTTTCGGCGGTGAAGTGGCCGGATTGATTAAGCCTGGATTTAGCAAGGTGGATCCGGCAACAACCGCCGGATTGGCCCAATCGTCATTTATGGCGAGTTTGGAAGGTGATGCCAGGAAGATCGAAGAGGGAAAGAGCAGTTTGGCTAAAATGGTCGCTAGCAAAAATAAGAAATTGGAGGAATTTTTAGCACGTCAGCGTATTGCGGAACGCATTGTAAAACGTTACGAAGAGGAAGAAGATAGACACCGCCGCGGGCAATGGGAACTTCCGGAGGAAGAAGATGAAAATTCCGAATGATTGCCGTTCCAAAAATTGAAAAATCAATCTTCTAGGAATTATCGGCGGGCTCCTTCATAAAAAAAGAAAGCACAAGTCCGACGGATGTGGCAATGGGTAAAATCAGTAGGGCGAAACGATAGTGCTCGACCACATATCCACCGGATATCGACGGAATTATTTTACTGCGGAAATCGATAAGTAATCCGCAAAGTGGCTGCATCAATCCGCCGAAGAGCATGACAATGGTGTTGACCATGGCAACGGACGTAGCCTTCAGAAAGGGCGGATTCAATTCCACATTTGCAATGAAGCAAATGACCTCCGGGCTCGAGGCAATGCCGAGTAAAAAAAGAATTCCGCCAACGCTTATGAGCGACAGATGGGCTGGGAGTAGCAATAGTAGCAAAAGTAGCGTTGAAAACATGCAGCTGTAGGAGAGGAAATTTCGCCGATTGCTCAGATGATCGGAAATGGCTCCGAGTATTGGACTTCCAAGGAGCCAACCCAAATAAAGCATACCATTTGCGAGTGATGCCTGGGATTTTGTCGCGTCAGCAATCAACTCGATGTATTGGATTCCCCAAAAGTCGGCGAATACGACGAGGGGCATGAAGAGAGCACAGGCGATGACGCCGATGATCCAAGTCTGCGGATTGCGTGCGACCAACAAAAAACCAGCGATGAATTGGGAAAATGCATTTCGCTTGGAATTAAAATGGGCGGCGTGACGCCGCATTTCCCATTCCGGCGGCGGTGGAAGCCGGCGAAAAGCCAGGAATAAACAGCCGAACCCCAAAAGCCCTGCCAAAAGCCATGTATTGCGCCAATTGATAAGCCGCACCGTTCGAGCAATGGGTGCCTGAGCCAATAGGGCGCCTAGCATGCCCAGGGCCGTTGTAACCCCAGAAAGAAATGCAAGCTTCGTGGATGGAAACCAAACGGTTGCAACATAAATTGTTCCAATAAAGGCAAATGCGGATCCGACGCCCATTAAAAGGCGACCCGCGCAAAAAAGATAAATATTAGGAAAGGGACACGCAGCCAAAAAGCATCCCATCAGAATAAGAATGATGGAACCCATGAGGAGCTTACGTGCTCCAAATCGATCATAGAAGGGGCCGACAACGAGCTGCAGGGGACCATACACAATATAATAGAGGCCACAGGCGAAACCAATTGTTGCCGCATTGGCGTTAAACGCCTGTTGCAAATCAGTCCCCATCACGCTTGGGATCACTCGGACAAAGTACTCATAGAGGTAGAAAATTGCCGAGCAGACCCATGCCCCCCAGGCCACACGGCGAACATCCGGATCTCCTTTGCGAGAATCCAATTTTTTAATTACCATATTTGTTTCCGATTGCTTCCATGAAAAACAATCTCGTCAATGGAAAATCTATGCTCGCAAGATAGGCGGATTACCGCTATGCGGCCTGCATCTGTGGTGTTAACTGGCAGCGGCTGGCGAGCATTGCTATCATTCCCGCTTGCAAAAGCCTGGCAAACAATGGGGCATTCTGCTGGATAAACGCCATTTGTACCTGCTCCGGCAAATTTTGGAGTATCTGCAATGCGTATTCGCAAAGTTCCGGATGCTGCAACGCCGTACGCATTAAGCCAAAAAGTAGCGTTGATAAAAAGTGGCCGGAGACGGCATTTCGCAGTCCACTCGCCGGACCTCTCGCCCCATCCGCTGGGTCCGTGGTGTAGACTTGCGCTCCCTCGAAAAGTCCCGTTGGAAGAAGGCCGCCCGTATCCGGATTATCTATGCCCCTAGAAAGCAAATCATTGGACGTACTAATCACTTGAATGTGTTCCTGCGCAAAAATTTTCCAATCTGTTGGGAAAAATTGCAATTGATTCGGGGAGAGAAATGCGGGATTGTATAACACGGCTGGAACGGAATTGCGCACCCCGGCAAACATGCCAATACCTCCACCCATGGAGTACCCGGTAATTTGCAAATTTCCCGCACCGAAAATCTCCACGCAACCGCGAACAAACATATCGCCATCCGCGTAAACGGGTGGCATCAATCCCAGACCCTGCCCGATGTCTGCCATCCAATTAACCCAGGACCCATCTTCCCAAAAAGCATCGCTGGCCGTATCGCGAATGTGCAGGCAGATTTTTCCCAGGGTTTCATCATAAATCATTGCAACGGCGAAATGGGTTTTGGGATTGAGAATAATATGACTATCCTTATACGCCACAAAGCCCCGCTGCCGCAGGAGTGCGGCAAATTCATCCAGCCTTTCCTGGACTGCCGCACGATTCCGAATGGAGCATTGTTCAGGAAGTTGAAGTTGTAATTCATTTTGTTCCGCGGCACTTGTGACGGACAATGTTTCTGGTACTATGAAATTTGAAGTTTCCCGCGGCTGAGTGATTAAGTGATATTCGGAATAGATAATTTGCAGGTGATTAGAAACTAAGCGAATATATTTTTTTAGCAAATCCCGCCCTGCGGGCGTTGTGAGAAGCGTTGCCGCGGGAGACGTAATTGCCCCATCGCCGTGTGTCCGTATGCCAAATACTTTGGTCATTATTGCAATGAACGTAAGTGCAACCGAGTGTGCCACGGCCTGAATATTTTCACCCCTTGATGCAACTGGTATTTCATAGTCATGCAAAAGGGATTCAGGCGCACAATCTACTGTTGTTATATTCATAGCTACATACTATTAACATGCCACAAAAGTCAAGAAAAACATTCCGCAATGCGCTTTAAATAAGCAGTTTGTGCGGATTACGCCAACATCGTTGCTCCTATGAATCGCTATCCGCGCTCCTTACACAGAAAAAACGATTAACATCTTCACCTTTAAGGACGGCAGCACAGACCGATTGCTTTATTTTTTTGTCAATGTTCATTGCGCCAATAGAAAGATAAATATTTTGACGAATCTTGCGCTCTTCGAATGAACAAAAAACCTCAATTAAATCGCTCTCGGCTAAAATACCGTTTGATACTGCAATGCTCAGCATCTGGAAGATGGACCTAGCCAAGTTTGCACTGTGATCAACCCATTCTGCAAGGTTAGACATTAAAAAAATTTTCAACGATTTCGCATCCTTGAAAATTTCAAATAAATTTTTGTCACAGCCTTTGTCGAGCATCAACAACATTTTGAAAAAAGAATTTGTGGTTAAATATTGCAAATATGGTATGGCATATTGGTCATATAAACACACAAGCATAGCTACTATGTCAGCGCATAAAGATTTATCCATTCCATCTAAAATCATTCCTCCAATCTCCGGGCCCGTAATGCGCAAAATGCAACAAATTACTACCACTCCGCCACCGGGCAGATCGTGTATCCAGTCAAGCACAGCCGCCGCAATCTGCGGCGGAAATTTTTTAAGCTCTTCAATAGCAGGACTTTTCGGGCCTTCCGCCAAAATTTGCCTGGCAATTTCTTCCACTTTTTTTCGTTCATTGGCTTGCTCGACACTTTGATAGTATTCTTCAAGCGCTTTCTCCTGGCATATTCGCATAGCCAAACGCGCATATCGCGTACGGCTTTGAGCTGCATAGTTGCGAATTGCCACAACAACCGCATCCGGACAGTGTCTTATAATGCATTCCGCTAATGGCATAGGCCGGCGGAAAAAGTGAAACAATTGGCATAGAATATCACTTCTTCCGGGAATTGCTGCATCGCAATTTGCCAAAGCGCAAAAAAATCTAAAAAATATCTTCCCTTTTAGCAAATGGATACCACTGGCATTTATGAAATCCAAAAGCCTCCTGCCATTTCTTGGTGTGTTTTTGTGAAACTCAAATATGCACCAAATGATATCAATTCGGTTGCGATTCATTAGCGTAATTAAGATGCTCAATGGCAGTTCGTCATTTGGGCTAATGCTATCATCTGGCAATTTGCTGAAGGGCGCCTCCTCTGGAAATAAGGCTGAAAAGCTCGGATAAATTTTATTAATACATGAATCAAATTTGCCACCAAGTTGATTCATGTGATTCTCTTTGGCTAATTGAATCAATTCTTCGGCAATTTGTTCCGCCGATTCACGAGTATTACTACCTTCGCTCAGCCATGGATGAATATCCGAAAGTGGAATAGCTTCCCAGGCTGCGTCGATTTTGCTACCATTGAGTGGAAGACTTCCCTCATACACTCGAATGCGTGAAGGAATTTCCCACGAATTTGATGGCTTTTCAACGGATGCCGGAGGGTCAGGCACCAGAGGGGCTGGTTCCGGAACACTAGGATCGGGAGAACTTGGGTTCTCCGGGGCCGGCTCTTCCTGTGCAGCTGGCAATTCCTCGCTTATGACTGGCGGCTCATCCAAAACGCTCGATAAATTATCATTCGAATCTTTTGGCACGGATTCCACTGGTTCATGTTTTATATCCGTCTGAGCGCCCGGCGGCTGAGACTCGGCCGATGATACCGGACATTTGAAAATAAAACAACTATAAATAAGCGCCATTGAACTAATTACGAAGATTGCGCACGAAATGGTAAATGTTGGAAGTAAGGCAGGAGTGGCAAATGAAAGCATGCGTGGAAGCACAAATGCCCCAAAGTAAAAAGTGCCAGTTGTAATGCTTGTAAGTAAGCTTGCCGCAACGACGATGGAAGTAATCACCTTCTGGCCTAATATTGCAGAAATAACTGGATTGCTTTCAATTGTATTATACACATATGTCCTTGGCGCGAATAGGATTATTTCTTCTTGGCAATCATCCGTCCATTGTCAACTATCATTTCTACTTCCCAGCAAAAGCAAGGAAGTAATCAAATTTGCATGCCCTGATCGCATTCGTGAGGAGACAATGATACAATAAAGTTTCGCATGTCCGCAGGTTGCGGCGCTCGGATGGATAGTTGTGAGCCGGTTAATGGGTGTTTCAGCTCCAGTCGTGTGGCGTGGAGGAAAATGCGCGGAATTTGCAATTCGGGAACCCGGGTATTTTGGAATCCATAGAGTACATCGCCCAATATGGGATGGCCGATGGATGCCAAATGGACACGAATTTGATGCGTGCGACCGGTATATATCCGCAGTGCGAGCCAGGAAACTTCTGCCCACGAAAAATTTTGAAGACATTCCCACTCCGTATGGGCTGGTCGACCGTTACGGCGAATGGCCATGCGCGTGCGATGGCGCGGATCTCGGCCAATTGGCTCACATATGGATCCGCTTCGTTGCATTTTTCCATAAGCCAAAGCCTCATAATATTTTTCCACGGAGCGGTCCATAAACATCTGACTCAGGCGGTAATATGCCAGGTCCGTTTTGGCGAAAATAAGAACCCCGGAGGTCTCCTTATCCAAGCGATGGACGACGCCCGGACGGCAGACCCCAGCTGCCTTAGCTAATTTACCGTTTGTGTGGGCCAGAACAACCTCAACGAAGGATTTTCTCACATGGGGCGCCGGATGAACCACCTCTCCACTTGGCTTATTAACGACAAGCATAACCTCGTCCTCATAAAGTATGTCCAAGTCCATTGCCCGTGGCCGAATGGCGATTTCCTCGCGCTTCACCCATCGAATGGAGAAGCTTTGGCCGGATTTTACTTTTGTTTTTGCCGCCAGCGAAATTCCATTGCAGCGAATAAGCTCGCCAGCGCAGGCGCGCTGAATTTGTGTGCGGCTCATCCCAGGAAAACACCGAGCCAGTGCCACATCCAGGCGCAAGCCGTCAGATTCCTGAGGAACCGTGAAGGCGATGGATTCATTCATCGGCAAGAAGATGCGCCGGATTTAGCCTATCCAGTCCGGCCGCTACGAATAGCCCATCCTTACGAATCAATTGCCCATCGAAGTAAATTTCCCCTCCCCCATACTCGGGCCGTTGAATGCAGACCAAATCCCAGTGAATTTGTGACCGATTTCCATTATCCGCATCATTTTCATAGGCATTTCCAGGGGTAAAGTGGAATGATCCGGCAATTTTTTCATCAAAAAGTGTATCGCAGATAGGCTCCAAAATATGCGGATTAAATCCGAAGGCAAACTCACCAATGTACCTAGCGCCATCGTCACTATCGAGGATTTTATTTATGGCCTCCGTATCGGAGGCAACCGCTTCCACAATTTTTCCTCGTTCGAAGGTGAATCGAACATTTTCAAAGCATTTCCCATGGTAGATGGAGCGCGTATTGTAGCTCAGTATTCCCTCAACGCTGTCCCGAACGGGCGCCGTATAAATTTCCCCATCGGGTATGTTGCGTTCTCCGATGCAGGGGATGGCCGGGATGCCTCTGATGGAAAATTGTAAATCCGTTCCCGGACCTTTGATCATCACGCGATCCGCAGATTGCATGGCAGATTGCAGCGCTTCGATGCCAGGTCTCATGCGCCCATAATCCAGTGTGCAGACGCGGAAAAAAAATTTTTCAAAGGCTTCCGTGCTCATACGTGCCGATTGTGCCATGGCGCTGGTTGGCCATTCCAGAAGGACCCATTTTGTTTTATTTACGCGGTATTCGTGGGCCGATTTGATCGCTTTGCAGTAGATTTGCTGCTGCTCCACAGGAACATCACTCATCTCAAACGTATTATGCGAGCCACGAAATACTACGTAACATTGCATTTGCTGAATTTGGCGCAATTCAAGATCGCCAACGGCTTCGAAATCCTCACGGGTTCCGTGCGCAATGAATTCCCTGCGAATGCGAGCATCGGAAATTTTAACGAAGGGCTTTGCTCCACGCTCGCGCACGGCGCGCATGAGGGCCAGAACCATTTCCTCGGGAGCTGCGCTGTTATCAATCAAAACCCGTTCACCGGGTTGTGTGTCCATTGAATAGTCGACCAGATTTTTAGCCAACTTTTCATATCTCGGATCCATGGTGTCCGTTCATGGTGAATCACGATTCATTGACAATCATTAAGCGGTCTCCGCCGGACTTTTATTTGTCGGGCTATTATATAATTGGACAAGAGTCATTGCATCTTTCAGCGGAATTCACCGGCCGCACGATCTTTCCATGGCGGCGGCTTGACTTACTGAATTTTGGCTTAAAAATGGTGTCCGCAAGGAATTTGGTATGGATCGGAAAAAAAGCGTATACGAATTTGGCGTACACACGGATGGTGATGCAAAAATGCGAGACCTTTTGGGCGGGAAAGGTGCCAATCTGGCAGAAATGGCTAAAATCGGACTACCCGTCCCCCCGGGATTTACCATAACCACTGCCATCTGTGCCGCTTACACGGCCAACGGGTGCAAATTGCCATCCGATGTGGAAACGGAAACGGAAAAGGCCATCACCAGCGTGGAAAAACAGCAGGGGAAAAAATTTGGCGATGCCACAAATCCACTGTTGTTCTCCGTACGCTCCGGCGCGCGCGAATCCATGCCGGGAATGATGGACACCATCCTCAATCTTGGGTTGAATGACGAAACGGTTGAGGGTCTGGCTGCGGAAACACACAATGCGCGGTTTGCCTACGATTCCTATCGGCGCTTTATCCAAATGTATGGCGACGTGGTCTTGGAAGTGCACGCGGCGGATGAGCATGCCAATGACCCATTTGAAGAAATTCTCTCGGCGGTGAAAGCATCGGCGAATGTGAAATTTGACAATGAACTTTCCGCGGAACAGCTGCAGGAAATTATCAACCGCTATAAGATACTCATCCAAAAATGTGCGGGGAAATCCTTTCCTCAAAATGTGCATGAACAGCTATGGGGTGCCATCGGCGCCGTTTTTAAATCTTGGCACAATGAGCGGGCTATTCTCTATCGGCGTAAATACGGCATCCCGAGCGAATGGGGAACGGCGGTGAATGTGCAAAGCATGGTTTTCGGCAACATGGGCACCGACTGCGCCACGGGCGTCGCGTTTACCAGAGATCCGGCCAATGGAGAGAATGTTTTTTACGGTGAATATCTCATTGACGCCCAAGGGGAAGACGTTGTCGCCGGAATTCGCACGCCAAATCCCATTGCCGCCCTGGCCCGGGACATGCCCGACGTGTACAAGCAGCTGGAAAATGTGCGAGCCTCGCTGGAAAAGCACTTCCGCGACATGCAGGACTTCGAATTTACCGTACAACAACAGAAGCTTTACATGCTACAGACGCGCAATGGAAAACGCACGGGATTTGCCGCCGTCCGCATTGCCGTTGAAATGGAGGAGGAGGGGCTCATCGACCGAGATTCTGCCATTAAACGCATTCCAGCGGATTCGATTTCCTCTTTGCTGGTGCCAATTTTTGATGGTAGCACGAAAAAAAATGCCAAATTAATTGGCCATGGCCTCCCAGCAGGGCCGGGTGCGGCATCGGGAAAGATTTGCTTTTCCGCCAAAAAAGCGGAAGAATTGCATCTACGCGGGGAAAAGGCCCTACTTTGTCGCGCGGAGACATCACCGGAGGATATTCGGGGTATGCTCGCGGCCGAGGGTATTTTAACCAGCCGTGGCGGAGTAAGCTCCCATGCAGCCCTGGTGGCACGGCAAATGGGCAAGGTATGCATCGTTGGGGCATCATGCCTGCATATGGACTACACCACGCTTACCATGAAGGCTGGTGATGTGATACTAAGGGAAGGTGACGAAATTTCCATCGATGGAACCGTGGGAGAGATTTTTGCCGGATCCGTGCCAACTGTCCCATCGGAAGTCAATCAAGTGCTCCTTGGCACGCTGAAGCCGGAACAGAGTAAGCTATATGGCATGTACGCTCGTTTGATGAAGTGGTGCGATGAATGTCGTAAATTGAAAATTTTCCTCAACGCCGATTCGCCAAATCAGGCGGAAACGGGACTACTCTATGGCGGCGAAGGAATCGGACTCATTCGTACGGAACATATGTTTTTCGAAGGAACGCGCATTGATTACATGCGGGAAATGATTTTGGCAGACACCGTTGCGGCACGGGAGGCAGCGCTGGAGAAATTGCTACCCTTTCAACGGGAAGATTTTATAGGAATCTTCAAAGCCATGAGGGGCCTACCGGTAACCATTCGCTTCTTCGATCCACCGCTCCATGAGTTTGTTCCACACGATGAATCGGCCCGGCGGGCATTGGCGGCAAAAATGGGTATCAGTTTTGAAAAAGTCCGCGAACGGGTGGATGCGCTTAGGGAATTTAACCCAATGCTTGGCCATCGCGGTTGCCGCCTTGGAATTTCTTACCCGGAAATAAGTCGCATGCAGGCGCGGGCAATTTTCGAAGCCGTTGTGCAGTGCAAAAAAGAGGGTGTGTCAGTCCACCCGGAGATCATGATTCCACTGGTTGGATTCGTCAAAGAGCTCCGCAACCAGGTAAATATCGTCAATTCGGTAGCGGGTGAGGTTTCCAAATCTTCCGGGATCGCTTTGGATTATATGGTGGGGACCATGCTTGAATTGCCGCGTGCTTGCCTGCGAGCCGGGGAAATTGCTGAGATTGCCCAATTTTGTAGCTTCGGAACCAATGATCTAACCCAAACCACCCTTGGCATGAGTCGGGATGATATGGGGAGCTTCCTGCCGCGCTATAACGAGCTGGAAATTTTCACGCGCAATCCATTTGCCGCCATCGATGAGGAAGGCGTCGGGGAACTAATGGCTCTTGCCGTGGAACGCGCCAGGAAAACTCGCCCGGATATTATTCTTGGCATCTGCGGGGAACACGGTGGCGAACCCAATTCGGTGAAATTCTGCAATCGCCTAAAATTGACCTACGTAAGTTGTTCGCCGAATCGTGTCCCCGTGGCGAAACTCGCCGCCGCCCAAGCGGTCTTGGAACAGAAATAAATCAACAGGTACTTCCCACGGCGCATGCGGGACTACTTTTCCAAAAAGCGCTTTTCCTCTGCCATATTCTATTTTATTCGCGCTAATGCACTCCCCTATGGCCTCTTGCGTTACTTTAAAGCTATTAGTGCGGATTTTAGAGCAAAATTCCATCGGCATTTGGCATTGTAGCATATATAAATCTCAGCACGAATGAGTTGCCCTTGCGATGGCGCAGTATTTTTATCATATTTGCGCATTGACAATCACTAAATTTATGCCAGTTGGTCCTCCATGAACCGCAGTCAATCGTTTAGGCAATTATTTACATACAATAAAGATGAGTGGCAATTGCAAGGTTTGCGAAGCAACGGCATGCCGATTTATCGCAATGGAATGCCTACGAGTACTAATTATGTCGTTGTTTTTTTTGATAAACTTGGGCAATTAAATGAACAGGCAGTTACACGGGTACATAGAATTGTTTCGCACGCCTTGGAAGCACAAAGGTTGTACCTTTTTGCCTTTAATAAAGGCGAATTATCCCGATTGGTATTAGCATTGACCGCCGCATATTGCGCCAATCCTCAATTGAACGGGACGTCAATTGCTTTACTTGTTAATATTTTTGTCAGATTTTCCGGTCCTGATGCAGATTTAAGTCGGCAAGTTGGAGACAATCGATGCGTCTATGAGTGTCGCGGAAATGATTTTGCCAATGAATATTTTGTCCTACTACGGCAAATGGTTGAAGAATCTGGCCCATGGCATGTTCGTGAAGATCGCGGCAATAATGAAGTTCAACTTTTATCTCCAGGCGGCATCGCCAATGTCATGGAATTATTATCAATCCTAGATGCTACACCGGAAGCGAGGAATTTTGCCATTGAGCGAAAGGTTGTATCCAGACTGCGCCAGCTTGCTGATATGTTCAGAGTCGCATGGAGCTGCTCCGTTCAAGGCGATAATCCGCAGGGCGGCGAGCGAGCAGCCCTATACATGCGGCTGACGGCATGGTTTGATCATCTCAGTAATTTTAATCCAGGATGTGCGCCAGAATTTAGGGCTGCTGAAGAAAATGGGCAGTTTATTATTTTCGAAAATGTTAGTCGGCCGGCAGATCTTGGCAATTCTGCAATGCTTCTTGCACCTATGCCGTTAGAAGAATGGCAAATTCGTTTCAGGCAAATGTGCATGTCGGATGCAATTAGGTGTTTTTTCCCGCACAATTCTCCTGGTAACGAAGTGCTAGCCACTAAATTTTCAGAAGATATCGATAGCAGATTGCACGAGTGCCTTTCATTGTGCACTGGTTATTTTTATCCAATGAAGCTTGATTCGCAAAGACTTAGAAATGGAGTATTAAGGGAGAATTGGACATGTAAGTGTTTTTTCATAGAATTCTCCAGTGAACTGAACCGGCTTTTTCGTGGACAACAAGCGGCGCCAAATCAAACGCCTGCTCAAGACATGTACCCTGTAGTTAGATCTCCTCGAGAAGAGATGTTCACGGATCTGCGGAATGGTCCGTTTGCGTCAGCAGAAGCGAGATCAGCATTATTTGATGACAGTGGAGCTTCCCTGCCTGCGCCAGCATCCGCACTGGTTAATGAACCTATAATCTGGCACATGGCCCAACCTACGTCAGATGACATGGACCTAAGATTGTCAGATGTTGCAACTGGAGATATTTTGCCAATACCCACAAGCATGCTAGATATTACTCATCTGTCGCCAAACACTGTGCCTAGGCGCGCTCCTCAAGGCATGAATCTAACTGGTGCAGTTAGGATGGTATCACTACCGCATCCGCTAAATGAGCAGCATATGCGGGAAGCGATGGCGCGATCGGCTTTGGTCGAAGATGCAGCTGCCATGCTCGCGCCCGCATCCGCACTGGCTAATGAACCTAGAACTCAGCGCATGGATCCACCTGCAGCAGATATTGCAGTTGGCCCTGCTGGGCCTGCTGGACTTACTAGACTTGCCGGACTTGATCGAGCGGTGTTCGCGAATCCAATAAATAATCAGCTTGCGATGGAAGCGATTGCACGAGCGTTTTTTGCCGCTGATAGAGCTGCCCCGCATGCAATGACACAGGCAATGGAACCATTTGGTGGAACATTGGCAACTAACCCACCTGGATTTGGACCGCCGACCCAAACAGCTGGACCAATTGATCATTGGCGTGAAGCTGTACATACCAATTTTAACGAAATAATTCAACTGATCGTCGACCTTGACCAACAGCACCGAGGAGATATGCAGCAGGCGCGCTTAATTCTAGCAATGATTTCGGCCATGTCACCGGAGCAAATTCGGCGCCAATTCGAAGAACGACATTTTGAAGATTACCATGTGCAACTTCAACGGATATAATGTGAATAGCTGTCCGCCATGGCCATTCGAGAAATAATTAATGCGGAATTATGGCGCACAACAAAGCGTGGTACATTTAAATGGCTAAATTTATTTGCCGGAATTCGCCAGGTTGAGCCGTTTTAGCAATGGCGAAATCTTTGAATCCGTGCTTCCGCCGCGTGGCAAAGATGGCTTGGGCGATACTCGCCGCTGGGCAGACGGGGAATTTTTATGAAATCTCTACCCCGATAGATAAACTCAAAGGCCCAAAATTATTGCCAGGGCTGACCACAATCATCTCTTTAACAGAGGCTCATAGGCTAATCTGGAAAAATCTTCCCCGACTAAACTTTTTAGTCGTTGGTTAAAATTTTGAAAAGTTTCTTCGGGGAGACAAAAATCATTGGAAAGCACTTTCCATGTCTTCTGCAAATGCCGTCAAACGACGGAGCAGTTCCCGCCATTTGGCTTACTGTGCCGATTTTTCGGCAAAACATATTCCCCTCAAGCAACTTACACAAAACTAGGCCCATCGGATGTCTCATTTGCGGGAATTTAATTGCCAACTATGAAGTAGCACGGATAAATACATAGACCAAAGAGTGGCATGCCATTAGGCGCATAGTCATAAAATACTAAAACAATTGCATCATGCGTCAATTCGCTTGGATCAACTTCGCAACCTTTCCCGGACGGCAAAAATACCGTTATCTTCTGCTTGCCTGGCATGCAAAGATAAATACTTACTCTTAGCCATGCCGCACACAATGCAATGTCAATGAACGATCCACATCTCCCCGTTTGACTGGTGAAGGTTTCCCTATATCTATCGACACACGTGACTTCTGGAAGCGGCGATAGCCTTCTTCCAGCAAGTTTGCGGCTAATTTCTTTATGCTCGCCTACTACAGTTTCCAAAAGCACTTTTACGTTTTTTCCATTTCGAAATTTTTGCGTCAGCGCACTTGTGCTCAAATGCCTGCGCAAAAGAGCTTGTGCGGTTGCCTTCGCTTGATCAACCGCAGTAAGTTCGAGAATTCTTGGCCCTTGCTCTTCATTTAATGGCAGCGCTTTTAGGACCGCATGCGCTTGCCTTATTTGGTCAACTTGCGCTTGTACATGTGTGGTAATTCCGTAATGCAGACAGCTTCGCGCCGAGAGATATTGAAAAATTAAGAAAAACCTTCTATCTAAAATTCTTTGTTTAAGGGTGCATTCCGTTTGCGCCGCCAGAAGAATAATTTCGCCAACATCATAGAAATAATATGCCGCCATCTTTCTAATTGATTGTATCGCGAGATGCAGTAACATATCTGTTACCACTACCGGCGGCATGGATGACTCTGGCAGCATGGCAAGTGCCATACATAGCGCAATAAAAAGATTATTGTTACCATCGCCGATATTGGCTTCGACCCATCCCATGCGTTCTTTTAAAACAAAAAGTGCATCTTCCCCACGATGTGCAAAATGCGGATGATAAGTTTCCGACACGGACCGTTCCGCTGGTGCAACTGACACCGGAATGGTGCTATCGTCTTCGGCGTACCTAGCTCTAGAGTCGCTTAAATAACGACGGGAGCATTGCGGAACCTGGCAAGTCGCAGGATTAGTTAGGCCCAATACCATATCGCGGGCTTTTATCATGGCAATAAACTCGTACAATGCCTTGCCGGTTGGTCTTTTTCCGCCTGTTCCTTCACAGAATTTAGCAATTTCTTCTCGATCCTTGTCATTTTGTCGTTTCGGCAGAACTGAAATTACGATCCGCTGTAGTATGTCGTTAGCACTTTTGGGAATTGCTTCTTCGCTATGAAAGTCACGACCAAACAAATCAGGCATAGTTACAACAAAATTCCTAAGTTGCCTACAATAATCCTCAAACATTCCGCCGATTACACGTCCGTTCGCGCCAATACAATCAAAAAAAACACGAGCAGCTCTTGCCGGCATTAAGAAGCGAAGGGCGTTCGCAAATGCCACAAATAGGCTGTGCCTCTAAAATCACTTTCGCGCCATTGCAAGTCACTTATTTCGATCACCTCGCCACCTTCCAGCTTCAGAACACGCAGGGCACGATTGACGCTATAGTTAGTGAGCACACCAGCATAGATATCGACGCGAAGCTGCACTGCTGTTGCCGCTTTGAATAATATTTCCTCATCCAGCCTCCAGGCAATCTCTTTTGCAATTCGTATGCTGTTATGCGCTTGGCCTCCTGGAATAGTCGGAGGAGTTGTTATATCACATATACGATACAATACACCATTTGGCCCATGCCAAGTGCCGGATCGAATGCTATTTAAGTGTAAAAACCAAGCGCCTAAGCATAAATACTCGTCAGAATTTCGAAATCCAACACCAGCCCCGCCAAAGACAGATTCATTGGTCTCAAAATAACCATGTAGCCACATAAGTGAGTATGCCATGCTTGCAAGGCGCTCATTAATTTGCTTTGCCAATACAACAACTCTTGGCCCTTTTCTGAAGTGTTCGGCAAGAGCTGTAATGGTATCGACATCAATTGAACCAAGTGCGCCTATTAGAAGAGAATTACTAACTGGGTCATAATCAAAATATGTTGGCAATGAATCTGCAAAATCCGGATCGCTCCGTTGCCACATTTCAGAAATAGCAAGCAAATCAGTATTTGCCGGATTTCCATATTCAAGTTCATAGGCATCAGTTAACCTTGAATCTTTGTCAACCCGACCGAATAATCGCGTTTCATGGAAGAGAGATAATTTATCGCGTAATCCCTGGAGGCATTGACTCTGCTCTCGAATTGGGCAGTAGGCGCACATGATAGATATTTGCAGCATAAACAAATAAAAACCGTTTTCTTCAAAAAATATAATTAGCTTCTTGCCCTGCTGGTTCGCTTCTCCAAGAGCATTCTGTAAAAATATGTTCAAGGCGGTAAAACTTTCTACATTCGGCATACTCTTAATTTTAAAAATTAAATCAAAGGAATCGAGCTCCTCACCTTTCGAAAGGTTTATTTCCCAACCTTCGTTCCGCACTTCTCCAAGCGCGCTTATACTTCTTTCCATGGACCGATTGATGATTACTACTTCCGCAAATGTCAACGCAAGAAATTTGATAAATATGTGGATCGGCTTAATGAGATTTTTTACTGAAGTTAATTTTGTTTTTGCGTACCTAATTGTCGTTTGCCAAATAAAAATAGCTGAGAAATTACCCCGCTGGACAAACTCACAAATTAAATTTTATTGCCAGGATTCCGGCCGCGATCACCACGTCGGTGTGATTTCGTTTCACAGGTGAGCAAATTTTCGAGTTTGTCCAGCGGGATACTAGTCAGCCTTGAGGCACGACAGGCGGGAGGCCTGGAGCCTACCCGGGTATGATCATTATCGCAAATAAAATGAACCAGAACCAAATTATAAAGCGAACAAAGTTTGAACATGTTTTTTTTATTAGTCTATCAGCCATGGAAGCGGCAAAGCAACTTGAGCAAATAACCGCCAACACGATCACAATATTACACAACCACAAAAAGGATTTTAATATGCTTGTGCGCACAGTTTCCGTGAGCAAGAAGCTGGAACTTGCAATTCCAAAAAGTTTTGGCGGCGTACTTTTCAATGCGAGCGCCGACGAAACTAACTCTAGCATAGAGAAATACGAACCTTTATTAAAATTCATCAGATCGTCCGCACGCATGGAATTCCTTTGGCAAATTTGCAAAAATCAGACGAACATTTTCCAATAAATCGGCAGAAACATTACCCCGATCACATAATTCAGAATCCGAGGTTTATGGCGACGAGAGCCGCCGCGATTACCGCTTTGGCAGAGGCCCAGAGGCGGAATCTGGAAAAATCTTCGCCGACTAAACTTTTCAGTCTTTGGTTGAAATTTTCAATTCTGGACCCATTCTTCAGGAGACACCTTTCCTTGGCCGCATTCTGCATTTTCATATTTTTTCGCGTCCTTGTAATGAAGCGTGACCCAATTTTATTTAGTCGCTCCGTGTCATATTTCGATGCGGAACCACTGCCCCAGTCCCACTATCATTGTGGCTTACCAGCGCAAATCCGTCTCACAGGCGAGCAAATTTTTAAGTTTATCAATCGGGGTATATTACACGCAGCAAATGTCTTTTGGGCGTTAGTTCCACCAGACAAGCCAGTTTGGCATCGCTACCGATAAAATTATTCGGCTTTTAAACCAACGTTGAACGGCAAAAATTTTTCGAAATAACCGCGGAAGTTCCATTCTTAAGACTTGACTTTCCCTATATAAAGTTTTTCAAGGCAATCGTCGCTTGTTAAAATCTTGCAACAAATCTTTTTTTTGTCGCGGCTCCTTTTGCAAATCGGATTTTCGGAATCGCATTTCGTTTGGCTTGAATTCTTTGGGCATGCGATGCAAGAGATTGGAGAAGTTTATGAGTAATGATTTGACTGTTTTAAGCAGCGCAAATGCGCTGCAGGTTTTCAATGCGCTTAATAGTTCGCTTGACACAAAGATTGCCAGACATTCGAAAATTGCCGCGGATACGAGTCGCCCACAAGCGGTACGCGAGAACGCGGAGAGGTGTGTTACTGTTTTGGAGGCGATGCAAATTAACACTGCCATGATCGCGATGGGGCATATATGTGGTAGTAAAGTTGTTGTGCAGTTTGGCGATGCGTTAGGGGCTTATCTTTCGTTTCTCATGATGAATGTTGCAGTACCGCCGAGTAAGGAAGAGGAGCTTCGTTCGAAAGTTGCTGATGCGCTGATTGCGGTTGTTTCTTCGGTTTCCGCGATAGCTGATTCTGAAAAAGTGGCGGCTGCAGAACGTGCTAGAAGGGAATCTAACGACGCGGACGCGGCTGCGTATCGAGCAGAAAGTGCTAAAAGAGAAACGCATGGATGGCTTTGGAAATTTGTACATGCGTGGTAAAACGTGGACAGTGAAAGGAGAAGACTATGAATGTAGTTGGCGATAGGGTGCTGACACAATCGCATCCATTTGGACATGGGGAAGACGTGGCAGACGCCCAGCTGGTTCCCGTGTCCCCTGCACCCGACTTTGGTTCGGGAAGCGATTTATATGGCGATGCGGATGCCGAGATGGTAGCAGCGGTGTGTACGGCGTTTTGTGTTCTTGATTACCCGGAATTGAAGCAGAAAATTATACAAAAGGTTCGAGAATTAATGCAGGCCCGGACTCCATTTGAAATGATAGAGATGCGTATCAAGGACATGGTAAAAGAGCAAGAGCCTGAATTGTTGGCTGCCCGTGCTGTTCGAGAGGAACGAATTCGTGATTGCGAGGAAGTCATCCCGCAAACACCCCTTGAGGAGGATATGTTTGCGGCGTACACGGTAGCGCGTAGAGAGAAAGCCTTGGCCGATGCCGCCGAGGCAAGAGCCACGGCAGCGCGGGCGCAGCTGGCGCCTGCGGAAGTGCGTATGGCTGACGAGAGACAGGCTCGAATAAGGCATGCCGAAGAAAGTGGGGTTGCCGTTGCGAGTGAATCTACTGACGGCAAAAAAAAAAGTCCTCCGGGGAATGGGCACCTCGCGGAGTCATCAAAAACCTGTTTAGTTCATTAATGTGTATCTTGGCACGGTTATGTGCCTGGATTTCTTTACTTGGGGTAAGTCGTCGGCCTTAATGTATTTTCAGGATTTCATGGCTATTTGCGGAGGTGTTGCCTTTAAGTTTCGCAGATAAGATCTTCCATGCGCATCTTCAAAAACCATTCTCTCCCCTTCGACGCCCCTAAAAATTATTTTTTGCCGCCCGGCCCAAACGGAATCCCCGGACTTGACGATTTGACTTCCAATGAGTGCCCGGGACCCATTCGCCGTCACGCGGACGCCGCGCACGTCCAATGCCAAAATTGTATTGTCGATGGATCCGGCCATTAGATTTTTCATCGCAGAAGTACCAGAGCCAATTACGCGGATGCGGGATGGAATGGAAGCCTCGCCAGCGATGGATATCGGTGTTGGCAGCATGCGTTCGCCGTCAATGGCGGCATAAAATACGGCGTCTTCGGTGTAATGTTGTTGGATAACATAGACGCCTCCCATGATAAGCGCAACCATGCTGCACGTTTTGGCAATGAATCCAAAAAATTTTCGCCGGGCCACCACATCCGCCTCAAAAAAGGCTACTTGAATTGGCCGCTGATCTTTGCCGATTTTTTCTGCCTCCACGTGAAAAATAACATACTCATCCGCGGGCGCATAACTTCCATGCAATGCATCATCGGCCACATAGGGCTCGTCGGAATTGTTGTCCTCCGCCACGATGGTAAATTAATTGAAAAGCATTATTTTGCAAATTATTCACCTCGCGCACGGAACTTTTTTTTCATTTTTCTCGCGGCTGTTTCAGACCACCACTTTCTATGGCGCCCATAAGCTCCATATAAAGTGCCTCAAGCTTTTGCACCTCAGACTGCAATCGAATAAATTTTTGATAGGTCTCCTCATTAAATTCGTTAATCAACGCACTTTCCGCCTCGCCCAAAGCAGCCACACCTTCCTCCAGTTGTCGGTTGACTTCCTCCATGCGTTGGGCCGCATGCGACGGCACTTCCTTTTGGGCTCGGGGCAATGGTTTTTTCGCATTCTTTTTGCCTCCGGAATCGGCATTGCGTTCTAGCAACCAGCGCGCATATTCATCCAGGGCTCCGTTAAATTTTCGACATGTGCCATCGTCAATGATGTAAAAATCACGGCATGTGTCCCGGAGCGTTTGAAAATCATGAGTTACCAGCAACATCGCGCCCGCGTAGTTGTTAATTGCGACAGTAAGAGCTTCCCGCGCCTCGACATCCAAATGATTGGTTGGCTCATCGAGAATGAGCAAATGCGGCTGATCCAAGGTGGCAATGGCCAGTAGAAGCCGTGTTTTTTCCCCGCCGGAAAGCCTTTCGGTACGGGTCTGGCTACGCTCTTTGATGATTCCAAAGCGGGCAAGTTGGCTACGAATTTGCGTTTCCGTCTGTCCGGGCTTTTGCACTTGAAAGATCTCCATTGGCGTTTTATCCAGTTCCAGGATTTCTTCTTGATGTTGGGCAAAATAGGCAATTTTAAGTGAGCGGGCATATTCCAGCGTCCCAGCGATGGGCGCGAGCCGTCCGGCGAGCGCCTTGGCCAGGGTGGATTTTCCATTCCCATTGGCACCGAGCAGGGCAATCCGATCCCCGGCGTTGACTTGTAAATTTACCCCGCGAAGAACCGGTATTTCGCCGTATCCCAACACAATATTCTCCGCTGAAATAAACCGCCGATCAATTTCCGGCGCTGGTTGTTGAAATTGAAAGGTCGCCGTGTAGATCGCCGGCGGCGGTGGTGGATTATCCATCTTTTCCAACATTTTCATTCGGCTTTGCGCCTGCTTGGCCTTCGAGGCTTTCGCGCGGAAGCGGTCCACGAATGACTGCAAATGTTCCCGCTTCCGCGCCAATGCTGCGCCTTCCGACAGTTGCGCCCGCCGCAAGCTATCAAATGTGGCACGGAAGATGTCGTAATTTCCGCGAAATAGCTGCGCCTTTGCGTCACTCAGGCAAAGGATGTGATCACAGACATTATTGAGGAAACTTTTTTCATGGGATATGATAAGCATGGCTTTGCCCGCGCGTTTTAAATGATTTTCCAGCCAAATGGCCGTTTCGAAATCCAAGTGATTCGTTGGTTCATCTAGCAGGAGGCAATCCGATGGGGCAAAAAGTGTCGACGCCAGCGACGCTCGGACCCTCCACCCGCCGGAAAATTCGCTGAGTGGTTTCCGCATCATCACATCGGAGAATCCAAGACCGGAAAGAATGGTTGCCGCCCGCGCTTCCGCGTCAAATCCACCAATGTCCGCAAATTGGTCGTATAAATCCGCCAGCTGATTTTCATCCGCGTTTGAACCGTCATCCAATAAGGCACGCAGGCGAATTAGTTCCCAATCCGCATCCAAAACCAAATCGAGAGCCGTTTTTTGCACATCGTCCATTTCCTGGCGCACGTGTACGAAGCGATAGCCTTGCGGATGCGAGATCTCCCCACGGTCCGGTGCAATCTCACCAAGGATTATACGAAATAAAGTTGTCTTTCCGACGCCGTTGGGGCCCACGATCCCCACCTTGGCACCATCCGGAATTGAAAAAAAAATGTCATCAAAAAGTACCCTCGCACCAATCTGATAAGTGACACTTTCCGCCTGAAGCATGGGCAAATGAATTTAAAATTTTTCCTAATGGCAATTGCAGACTTTTTCTCACGTTTGCGGAAATTATGCACACTTCTCCCTTGCCATTCAAAGCTTTATTTATGAGCTGTCACAAAATTTAGCTATGCAAGGACTACTGGGTTTCGCGCAACAAAGATATAATTTTTTTACAGCAGGAGCCGGAGGAGGACCGCGCCCTCTTGTCTTGGAACGGGCCGTCGAGGAAGTTAAGGAGTTATACATGTACGCAAGAGAGGCTGGCGGCGTGACGCCCTACCACTTTCTTGCGCACATTATGCCAGTCGCGGAAAGGCATTTCCATGAGCGAAAAGCTTTTATTTTTTCCGCCATTTCAGCCTTGCACGATCCTCGCTACATGGGTGTAATTTTATTAGCATTTAATGCATGGAGATAGTCAATGGATTTGGCACGGTTGTTGCCGGTGTCGAAAATTCGACATCGAATATATGTTGTCGTGTCAATATCGTCAATGTTGGCATTCTTATGTTTATGGGATATGGATATCAGACGCCGACACCTTGTTTGCACCTGCGAACAGAATTAAAATTACCGGCGAAAGCACATGTGGCAGCGCTATTTGGAGCCTTAATGGAGAAACATGGCCAAATGGATAGTCCGGTTTGGGATGCAACATTTGTCGAAGGCTTAATTGGTAGACGCAGCCTCTGCTGTATCAGAAATGGATTAGTGCAAGGCCTCGTGGATAGCCAACTTCCCGTCGCAGCAATTAATGCTAAAATTCTAGAACGATTTACCAATTTGAAGCTTCTTCTTTATTTCTGCGGGAGTAATTATTTTTTGCTGGAAGATATTTTTTTTAATCCAGCCCAAGGGCTTGAAAGTGCTGGCATACCTACCTCTGATATCAGCGCGAACGGCTTTCCGCATTATTTTCTTGGCTTGAAAGCATGCGAACTAAGCATAATTTCATCTGTTTGCAGGGAGGACATCGATTTTCTTGACTTCAGTCAAAAACCTAACGTTAGCACCAAGCAACTGCAAGTATTATCTAGGGCTATTGGGCTTTTTAAAACACATTACATCCCACTCCTCCCGCCGATTGTAACGAGACAAATGCACAGTATGATTCATAGCATGGCATACGATTATACGCTCGTTGAATTATGCTCCGGAATGGCACAAGCAGGTTTTTCAGATGAAGGAATTCTCGCTACCGAAATGCGAATTCTATTCTTACGCGCACTTGTAACGAGCGAGTTAATTCAAGTCGTCCGCAACAGGGACGAGTTATTTTGGGAATGGCTTCAAAATCCGGATAAGTTTGATTCGCAGAATTGTTTGTGGCAGCAATATGCGGAGAGGACGATGGAATTTAGTAAAGATGATTGTTAGGATAACATTTTTAAAATGATTCCGCAGCATGAATAGATGTTGACTTCCGCTGCGTCCATACAAGAAACTGCTTTCAACGTTTCCACGATGAAAGCGGGCAAGATGCCATTTCTGTTGCTTTTAATTATGCTTGCAACGCCATTTCTTGAGCCGGCCATGTGTGTTCCCGCGCAGAGATTTTTTCTGGGTATCAGTTTGGCCATAAATGAGATCATATTATTTTTTTTGCCAGTTGTTGTTTTTATGCTTCTATTCGAGGCATGCATGCGATTCTCGCAAAGCGCGCCGCGCATTATCGCCCGCACACTACTACTGATTTGCCTGTCGAATGCAATTACTACCTCCATAGGTTCTTGCATCGGCCTCCTTTCCTACAGGGCGCCCATGGCATTTATCGCGCCATCGGCCGCCCACGAATTGCTCCCGCTGTTTAACCTACAAATGCCGATGATCATCCGCAACGATTTGGCATTATTGTGTGGAATTTCTGCCGGAATTTTACTCCCACGATATTTGCCAACCTTTTCCAGTCGTGCGAATAAAGTTTTTGCTCAGTTCAATGCAAAAATTTTTCGAATCATACTGCATATCCTCCCGGCATTTATTTTTGGCTTCACATTGAAAATTTGTCATGAGGGCTCGCTGATCATTTTTCTCAGGAATTACATTTCACTTTTTGGCATTATCATCACCGCAAGTTTGTTATATATTTTTCTCCTTTATACGTTTGCGATTGGTGGTAACATGGGTGCACTTCTTCAATGCGTTAAAAACATGATTCCCGCCGTCTCGTGCGCATTCTGCACCATGTCATCCACGGCGACAATGCCAATTACAATTGATTGCGTTTCGCGCAATGGCCGGGATAAAATGTTTGTCCGCTCCATGGTTCCAATGAGCACGAATGTGCACCTCATCGGGAATAATTTCACCATCGCTATTCTGGCCTTTGCGATCCTGGCGGGCTACCAAGTTCCATGTCCATCGGCATTATCCATTGGATCGTTCATTGCATGTGCATTGGTAGCAAAGTTTTCCGTCGTTGGCGTCCCCGGCGGAAGTATTTTTGTCATGTTACCCATTTTGGAGCGATATTTGCACTTCGAGGGAGAAATGTGTTCGACCATCTTCACCGTCAATATGCTCGCTTGCCCAATTATAACGGCCATCAATGTCCTTGGCAATGGTGCCTTTGCGCTCGTTGCCGAAAGGTTCTGCATTCAACGAAATTCTCATCAATAACTAAAACCCATCGCGACTTCCATGCCCACAGGCCAGTCCAATATTCAGCGGCTAACCCGTGCCTTCAATTTTTCCAAATGGCTTTTGAGATTCGCATTTTTTAGATTATTCTTCGAAGTTTTTCCAAGGCTCCTTGAGTAATTTGACGCACCCGCTCCCGATTGATGGAAAAGTGATTTCCGATTTCTTCGAAGGTACGCGCGCCCATTCCGTCGAGGCCAAAGCGCATGCGCAAAATTTCAGACTCCCGCTTTGATAATGTTCTGAGCCAATTTTTCACATCATCCGACAGTGTAACTCGCAACAGGTGTTCCAGCGGCGTTGTCTGTTGTGCATCTTGCAGGGAATCGGCTAAGGTTGCAACAGAATCGCCGTCGCGGACAGTTTCGTTATCCTGCTGCAATGGAATGACCGTGCCAATCACATTTTTTAATGTTCGAACGTGCATTGCGGAACAGCCCATTTCGGCGGCAATTTCCGAAATGGATGGCTCTCGTTTAAGTTGATTTTGCAATGTCGTTGCCGTTAGCTTTAGCCGTCGAATTGACTCGAGTATGGGCACCGGCAAATGGAATGGATGTGCTTGGCGAGCTATGGCTTGCCGAATATAGTGGCGGATCCACCAGGTGGCATAAGTACTCAATCGTGCCTCACCGGTTGATACGAAGCAATCCACGGCATGTATAAGCCCCCGATGCCCCTCTTGGATTAAATCCTCCATGGGAACTCCGAAATATCTATAATGACGCGCCCACTTGCGGACAAGACCTATGTTGGAAAGAATGATTCGTTTTCGGGCATTTAGATCCCCCGTTTTAATTTTTCCCAGAAGCTCCTGCTCCTCCGCCGCGGAAGGAAATCTCGTCCCATCCCCACATTCATTAATGACCACAGCTTATGGGGACGGATTAGCTGCATTTCCATAAAAGCACAAGCCTTGATAAAATTCTTGCCCAGGGGCGCATGCTTTCAAGAATGCACCGCTTATTTAATCCGTGAAAATCCACGAATTTCAGACCAAGGAACTTTTAGCGCGCCATGGAATTCCCGTGGACATTTGTGTTGTCATCCATCGCAGGGATGACGCGGGAGCGCTTATTTCGTCATTGGACCATCAGGGTAGCTACGTCGTGAAAGCTCAAATCCATGGAGGTGGCCGCGGGAAGGGGCACTTTGCCAGCGGAATCGGTGGCGGCGTACAAACGGTTCACTCGCAAGCGGCGGCGGTCGAATTGTCTCAGAGCATGTTGGGCAATCGCCTGGTAACCATGCAAACCGGGCCAAACGGCTGCCTAGTGCACAGGGTTTGCGTTGGGCCAAAAGCAAATTTTTGCCGCGAGCTTTATGTTTCCATTTTCATGGATCGCGCGGCAGGAATGCCGGTCATTATGACATCTTGCTCCGGAGGCATTGAAATTGAAGAGCTGCCGGAAAACGTCCTTAGGGAATACGTCTGCCCACTGGCGGGATTGCAACCTTTTCAAATGCGCAAACTTGCCATTCCCATGGGATTTAAGTCCGCCGCCACATGCGAATCTTTTATGGCAATTCTTCAAAATTTGTGCCATCTTTTTGATGAAACGGATGCCTCTCTCATTGAGATTAATCCCTTGGTGGAAACGGTGGATGGGCGCTTATTGGCCATAGACGGGAAAGCTATTTTTGACGATAATGCATTATTTCGGCATTCGGAAATTAGCGCACTGCGTGATCCGCTGGCGGAAGATTTTTTGGAAGTTCAGGCGTCGGTCCATGGCGTTAACTACGTGTCACTGGATGGGGACATTGGCTGTCTTACCAATGGCGCCGGGTTGGCCATGGCCACCATGGACCTGCTCCACGCTAATGGATTAGAGGCGGCAAATTTCCTCGACCTTGGGGACAATTCCGGCGAGGAGGCCGTGCGCGCGGCACTTGGGATTTTGCTCCGTACCAACGACTTGCAGTGCCTACTCATCAACACATTCGGAGGTGCCATGTGTGGCGACATGGTGGCCCAGTGCACCTTGAATGTTTTTGCTGAAAAGGGTATAAAACTCCCACTGGTGGTACGCATGGAGGGCGCCAGGGCAGCGGAAGGACTTGCTCTGTTGCATTCCCATGTCAACCCTAGGCTTTTTGTGGCGGAAAATTTGCGGGACATTCCACGAAAAATTAGAAAGGCGATGCGGGCACAATGAGCATTCTTCTCGACGGGCGGGCGGGCGTACTTGTCCAAGGCATTACCGGACGCGCCGCGGCTTTTCATCTACCGCATTGCGAGTCCTATGGTACGCAAATTGTCGCCGGCATACGTCCGGGTAAGGGTGGCCAATTCTATGACAATCGCATTCCGATCTACGACACCGTGGCCGAGGCGACTAAAAACCACTCCATCACCGCTTCGTTGATTCTGGTCCCCGCTCCCGCCGCCGCCGATTGCATATGGGAAGCCATCGACGGAGAAATTCCCATCATCGTATGTGTTACCGAGGGAATTCCCATACGCGACATGGCGCGGGTAAGGGCACGCTTGCGTGATTCTCGCTCCATTCTCATTGGCGCAAATTGTCCGGGGATCATTACGCCAGGGGAAATAAAATTGGGCATTATGCCAAGCTACATCCATCGGCCAGGATCAGTGGGTGTGGTCTCCCGTTCGGGAACGCTTACATTTGAAACCGTTTGGCAACTTACCCAGCGCGACATCGGCCAATCAACCTGCGTTGGCATTGGCGGCGATCCGATTCATGGCCTTTCCCTGGTGGATGTGGTCCGCATGTTCAATGATGATCCAAAAACCACCACAATTGTGCTCGTTGGCGAAATTGGCGGCGAGGAAGAGGAGGAGGCGGCGGAATTTATCAAAAAACACGTAAAAAAGCCCGTTGCCGCGTACGTTGCCGGCGTAACCGCTCCAGCCGATCGGCGCATGGGGCATGCGGGAGCAATTATTTCCGGAGCAAAGAGCGGCGCAGCTTGCAAAATCAAAGCTTTGGAAACGGCCGGAGTTGCCGTGGCGAAAGATATTTCGCAAATCGGTGACGTTTTTTGCGAAATTTCAAACAAAAATCCGTGTGCGCAGCCATAATTGGTGGTAACATCCGCCTGCTATGACAATTGCAACCGATCGCTTGCCTCTAGTCGCTCATTTTAGGGCTAACATCTCCGGAAGACAGCATTCGGAGAATGATGGCTGCCACGGGGCGAGTACGGGAGAATTTGTTCCGTGCGAATCACTCATGCGAGCACCCGACACTATTTTACCGCCTTTCCAAAATACATTGGCGATGCCCGCAAAAAGTGAGATGCAGACGAAACTGGTCAGGCCAATACTTCCCGATGATCTTTTCTCCCGGTCACCGGCGGAGGGTGCGCAAATTTTGCAAATGTACCTGAACGGGTTGCCGGAAAGCGAGCGCTATGGCGCATTCGCGCCGCTGGTGCGTAATCATTGGAAGTGGATGTGCAAAGCGGCACCGTATTTAAAGTTTCCAGAGCCAAAACCAATTTTGGAGGGACAAATCATTAACATCGGCATTTGGGTATGGCGCCTAACGGTCGACGGCATTGGACGTGTCATGCAATTGGTCGCCAACCACTATGCCAGGGACCCGCGAACCAATATAACCATATTCATTAGCGATGATCAGGCCGGCAAAATTGATTTTACCTTACATCCAAACGTAACCGTGGTCAGCATCCCCGGCAGAAGATCCGGAGGCGGAAATTGGGCAAAACTTATGGAAGAATATCCGCAGGATGTCGTCATATGCCCGGAACATTATCTCGTGGAAAATATGCAAAATATGTTACTACTAAAATTGCTTGGTGTTCGCATTATTGCCCAAGAACACAACTTTGCCCTCTGTCGGCAGCCATTCACATCCCTTTCCGATAAATTTGCGCACCTAACTCCGCTTTATTCGTGTTGCGATGCAACGACTTGCCTATCGCGGGTGGACCTTTACAAATGGCGCAGGGAGGGACTTGGAAATGTCTTTTTTTTGCCAAATCCGCCCACCTTTGATCCAAGCGCGGTGCCGCCATCCAATTTGCAAAGTAAAAATATTCTGTGGATTGGACGATGGAGTACTGTAAAGCGTCCGGATCTAGCCATAAAAGTGTTTGCCGAGGTGTATAAAAAATTCCCCGATGCACGCCTAATCATGCTTGGCGAGCACTACAATAGCGCCTATTTCCGGAAATGTCTGAAATTGGCCAATGAATGTGGCGTTGGGCATGCGGTGAATATTCTCGGATTTCAAAAGGAGATGGAGCCTTATTACGCCAATGGCGCTGTATTGCTGAGCACATCATGCGTTGAAGGATGTCCCATGGTTGCAATTGAGGCAAAAGCGCACGGGATACCTGTTGTATGCTCTTCTTTGCCATGGGTTGAAGTATTGCAAAGGGGCTGCATCCAAACGCCAAAAGGGGATGAGGCAGCCATGGCAAACGCCCTCATGGATTTATTGCAAAATCCTGAAAAGCGCCACCGGCTTGGCAAAGAGGCACAACGGGACATATTGGAGAATTTTTCCGAAAAGAGTGTATTCGCGCAATATGATGCGATTATTCGGGCCGTTTTAAATGGGTCAGCCGCAGTGAAAGAACTCTTCGACAACAGCCCACCATTGGACTCGGAAACCCTGGAAAACACACTGTCTAATGCGATTAAAACCTGGGGGAAATAAAATTTCCCATCGTCATATAAACCTTGAAAATGCCGGTGCGAAAATTTATCCTTGAGCTCTATGAAAGTAATTGATGGCGATTTTTACCAACCTGGAGTCAACCTGGAGTCAACCTGGAGTCAACCTGGAGTCAACCTGGAGTCAACCTGGAGTCAACCTGGAGTCAACCTGGAGTCAACCTGGAGTCAACCTGGAGTCACTACAAAATAATTTAATTTTCGCTTCCGG
>JAIRWT010000002.1 GCA_031268795.1 Puniceicoccales bacterium | reverse complement strand
TGATGAATTCCACGAAACGTGCGATATCGACGATCGGACAGTCGCCGATTTTCTTATACGCACTGGCGCAACAAAACCGTTTATCGAGTGGGCTAGAAAAACTAATTTTCAAGACGCATCAGTTAATTCATGCCACACAGGTGAATATAGGGCCATTTACAGGGCAATAGCCGAAAAAAACGTGATTAGAGTTTTACAATTTGTTTCCGAGATGCCCGCTAATTCAGCGGTTGAAATTCTGAATTGCAAATGCAAAAGTGGCAATCCCAATCGCGTTGCTCATTTTCCCTCATTTGCTACGAGTGTTGTGCGATATTGCATAAACCAAGAAGTTGTTAAATTACTGCGTACAACAGTGCAAAAGTTACCAGAAGAGCAACGCAACAAGGTAGTAATAGAAAGCGACTAATTCCGGTAATAATCTTGCTAGAGAGATTGCGCGAATCCCGAGAGACATTCGAAAAAAATTTGGATTCATAGGTTAACGGCTAAAATCCACTAATTTGTTGCAATCGAAGAACCCACGATCCGGCATGCCGCTAAAATATCGGAGGACTCTCGAAATTCGCGTGAAATTTTATCAACCTTTTTTATCGTCATTCAATTGAACTGGCAATTTTGATGATTGTGGCAAATTCCTGCACGCTAAGCGAGGCTCCTCCGATAAGCCCTCCATCGATATCCGGCTGCATAAGCAGGTCCTTGGCGTTGGCCGCCTTCATGGATCCGCCGTAGAGAATGCGAACTTCCCTGGCCACTGGCCCGTCGGCAATTTGGGCGACAATTTTGCGAATGTGCGCGTGCATTTCCTGGGCCAGTTCCGGCGTCGCCGTTTGTCCCGTGCCGATGGCCCAAATGGGTTCATAGGCAATGATGACTGGCTCCTTGATGCCCTTCAAAGCAGCCTCCAATTGGGTTTGAACAACCGTGAAGTGTCTTCCTTTTTCCCGATCGCTGAGATTTTCCCCGACGCAAAGAATCGGCATTAGCCCCCCGCTCACGGCGGATAGAATTTTTTTATGAATTTCCTCATCCGTTTCATGGAAAATCGTCCGCCGTTCGCTATGCCCAATTATCACATGCGTTACAAAGAGATCGCGAAGCATCGGCGGCGAAATTTCCCCGGTAAATGCCCCATCCCGCTCCCAATGCACATTTTGGGCACCCAAAAGCATGCGTGTATCTTCCAGGCGATTGGATACGGCGGCGATGGCGGTGAAAGGGGGACATACAAGCACTGTTGCAGCCTCAAGGGGTTGAATTTCGACCAACAATTGCCCTATAAACTCAACCGCTTCACCGGGTGTCTTATTCATTTTCCAGTTGCCGGCTATGAACGGCCTATGCAAATTTGAAGCCACGTGAACATTGAATCCGGAAAAAATATTTCCGCAATGGATTTTTATCCCGATGGACAAACTCAAAAATTTACTCGCGCATGCAGACTCTTTCGCATAAATAAGTTCGAATGCCGGAGCAAAAACGCGTACTGATGTGCTCAGAGTAATTCACAAATTTTACATTAAAATTCATCAAAATTTTTAGCATCAACAGAAAGAAATCCACTCCGCGACAGCTACCATTGCCATAAATTCTGATTTTTGAATTATGCAATCGGGGTACCATTTTGTGCAAATAACCGCTTGCCTTTTGCTGCGGATATTCCGAGATTCCGCGTCAATGGGGAAGTCGCTAAAGCGGTCAACGGAGGATAGGCACTGGAGAATACGGTGAAAATTGAAATTGGTAAAACGGATGGCACACGTCGGATAATTACACTTTCAGCCGAAGCATCGGAAGTGGCGGCGATGAGAAGACGTGCAATCGACGAGGTGCGAAAACTTGCGAAAATTCCTGGTTTCCGTCCGGGGAAAGCCCCGGATGTGCTAATTTTGCAACGGCAAAAGGATGTGGTCGATCGCAAATTTCGGTCTATTTTGCGCGAACAGGCTCTTCGGCATGTTAATTTCTTCCATGGCGGTGGCAACATTTTGGCCATTGTCGATGTTGAAATCCCGGAAGTCGCTATCGATGAAGCGCTTGTAATATCTATAGCAATTGACGTTTCTCCGGAGTTTGAGTTGCCGGACTACAATCATATTCCCCTGCCAACACTTGTGGAACCCGAGGTTTCAAATTGGGAAATTGATGAGCAGTTGCGCGAAGTGGGTAACGATAAAGATGTGAAAAAATTACAGGAAAATGCGCGTGCTGAAATTTATAGGCAAAAAATGTTCGAACGGATAAAAAAATGCCAGGATGCGATCTTGGAATTTTTGTGTGCCTCCGTTGATTTTCCACTGCCGGAAAGTATTGTCCGCGCGAATGCCATTGCCCTGCTCGAACAAAATATTCGGAAGATGGATATGCATATTTCCGACGAGGCAGAACTGGAAGAGGCGCTTAACCTATATATTTCAGAGGCCCGCCGCTCACTGAAAGTAGATTTTATTCTTGAAGCCATCGCAAAAAAGGAAGCAATCACTATCACCTCAAATGATCTTGTCGTTTATTTATTTACACAAGCTGGGGTATCGGATGTTTCGCCGGAAGTTCTACTACGCAAAATAAAAAAGGATGAAAAACTTCTTCGAAAAGTACACAAGGACTGTCTGGCGTACAAAGTCATTATTACGCTTTTGGAGCGTAATTCGCATCAAAAAACTCCCATTCCTACACCTGACGACGCATCATTCCCCGCGGAAGAAGAAGAATCCATTTCCATGCTGGTTCCCAAACAAAAACTACGACGCTCCGATGATACAACAAGCAAGTTTGCCAGGCCGTGCCTGGATAGTTGCGATTGCCGTGAGGCGCGAAATGAGAGTAGACTTTCGTGCACACCAAATGTGTCACCCGCTGACTCGTCAGATGAATCAAACGATGTGAGTGCGGCCAAGCAATTCTAGCAAGAATGATTGACTTGCGGTAGTTCTGCGGGTGAAGTGACTCCGTTCGGAATTAACGCGCTTCTAAAGAAAAGGCCTTTATGGGACATTATTTACCTTTGCCATATGTTTACGAGCGAGATGGTCGCACGGAACGGTCGTGGGATATTTATAGCCGGTTGCTGAAAGACCGCATTATTTTTTTGGGAACGCCCATCGACGACCAGGTTGCCAATGCCGTTGTGGCGCAACTTCTCTTTTTACAAATGGATGACGCGCGGAAGGATATTCACCTGTATGTTAACTGTCCGGGTGGAAATATTACCGCGGGCATGGCAATCTATGATACAATTAATTTCATGCACTGCGACGTGGTTACCTACTGCGTTGGGCAGGCGGCCAGTCTTGGAACGGTGTTATTAGCGGCGGGGACAAAAGGAAAACGGTACGCGCTTCCCAATAGCCGGGTGATGATCCATCAGCCGTCTGGTGGCGCCAGGGGGCAAAGCGCGGACATTTCCATCGCGGCAAAAGAAATCAATCATTGGCGAAAGTTAATTAATAAGGTTTTGGCTGAATTGACCGGGCAAACCATTGATAAGGTTTCTGCCGACTCGGATCGCGATTTTTATATGTCCGCCGAAGAGGCGGTGGCCTATGGAATTGTGGACCAGGTGATCACCCGTCAGTCGTAGCAGGGGAATATTTGAAAAATGGCACAGAAACTTAATCACTGTTCTTTTTGTGGCCGACGGCAAGACGTGGTGGAGCATCTCATCGAGGGGCCGGATGGAATCTTTATTTGTGATGTTTGCGTAGCCATTTGCCATGCGGCCCTGCTTGATGACAAGAGCGAGGAGGAGCCGGCAAAGCCAACGATTCATTCCGGTCGGCGCGGTCGGCCTCCGGCAAAAAAATCGAACACCCCAGGGTCGGCAAGAGATGGCGATGATGAACCGCTTAGAATAAAAAAAATTTCGCCGGCTTTCCTTAAGCAGGCGCTCGATGCCTATGTCGTTGGCCAGGAGCAAGCAAAAAAGGCGCTCTCCGTGGCCGTCTACAATCATTACAAGCGCCTTGCCTCGGCCGGGAAAATACGAATCGAGGATGGCGCGCATGCGCCCCTGGATCGACCAACCCTCGATGAAGTTGAGATTGAAAAAAGTAATATTTTACTTATCGGGACAACCGGGTCCGGGAAAACGCTCTTGGCCCGCACGTTGGCGCGAGCGTTGGATGTGCCATTTGCCATTGCAGATGCCACAACGCTCACAGAGGCGGGTTACGTCGGCGAGGACGTGGAAAATATCGTCCTCCGGCTATTGCAGGCGGCAGATTATGATCTGTCTCGCGCGGAGTGTGGCATTATCTACGTGGATGAAATCGATAAAATTGCACGCAGGACTGAAAATGTATCCATCAGCCGGGACGTTTCCGGCGAAGGAGTACAGCAGGCGCTTTTAAAGATTTTCGAAGGAACAATTTGCAACGTCCCACCAAAAGGTGGGCGCAAACATCCGGAGCAGGAGTATGTTCGCGTGGATACGCAAAATATACTCTTCATTTGCGGTGGAGCCTTCGTTGATTTGGAAAAAATTATTACCTCCCGCGCGGGAGTCAAAGTCCTTGGGTTTGACGCCACAGGAGAAAATGCCAAACGAGCGTGCAGTGATGATGTGGACACCACGCTGAAGCTCCTTCAACCGGAGGATTTAGTTAAATACGGCCTTATTCCAGAATTTGTTGGTCGACTTCCCGTTGTTTCCCATCTGGAGGCGTTGACGGAAGAAGATCTTATCCATATTCTTACTCGACCCAAAAACGCAATTTTGAAACAGTACGAGCGGCTCCTTGCTATGGATGGCGTAGAATTCGTGGTAGAGGAGGATGCAATTCGGGCAATTGCTGCGAAAGCACACAAAATGGAAACTGGAGCCCGCGCCTTGCGATCCGTTCTCGAAAAGGCAATGCTCGATGCCTCTTTTGAAATTCCGCAGCGCCCGGACGTTCTAAGGGTTGTTATAACCAAAGATACCATCGAGCGCAATGTCCCACCGATCTATTTTGGTCCAGGAGTTGATGCGGCACCGCTTGCCGTGGGATAGATGCAAATGCGCCAATTTTAGCCAACATTGAACGAAAAAAATTATAATATGCGCCTTAACTTTCCTAAAATATCAACGCTTTGGATGAAATAACGAATTTGCCTGTAGAATTGCAATGGTGTTCCATTGTTTCCAATGACATAGTTTGAATATTCCATTTTTTCCGATAGGGGCATTTGTAAATTTATACAAGCATCCACTCGCGATTTTGGCCAGTTGCGTAACATCGCCGCACGGGCTAACTGCATGGCATAATTGCTGTAAACGCAAATAACAAAATCAAAGTGTCGTTCTAAATTTTTTTCAAATAGCATGGGAATTTCCACAAAAGTTACGATACGCGCATCTCTTGGCCACATTGATTCCAGTTCTGGAAGTATCAGGTCTTCCAATTCGCCCATGGTTTCACCTCCGGCGGAAATCATCCGCGTTACTCGATCCATGAAATCCGGCTTCCCATCCGCATGTGCATCGAAACTTTTCTGAATTCGGTCGGCTGCACCTATTTTCAGGTTATCATTTCCCTGCAGTGCTTCACGGATATGACTGTCCAAATCGATCGTGTCGAACCCAAGCTCTTTGAATACTCTAAGGGCTGTCGATTTTCCCGTACAGACGCCGCCGGTTAGTCCAATGCGCATGGGGCGAGTATGTGATTTGCCTAAGATCGGCCAATCCTTTTCCTGGGGCGAGGCATGAAATTCTCTTTAGTACCAAACTTTTATCCACTACTGTGCGATAACAGCGGCACTGGAAATTTCGATAATTTCGTTGGTAATGGCCGCCTGTCGGGCTTTGTTGTACTCCAAATTGAGTGTCCGACCAATGGCTTCGGCATTGTCCGTCGCCGTTTTCATGGCAACCATGCGTGCACTTTGTTCCGCGGCCTTTGCCTCCAGTAGCAAATGGTAAAGAGTCTCGCGAAAAACGCTCTCCACGAGCGCCTGCATTAGCGCGTCCGGTGTTGGCTCAATGACTATGTCACGCGGATCTTCCGGCATTGCATTAGATTCTCGTCGGAGAAGCTTTCGTTGTTCTACTATGCCATCGCATAAAAACTTTAGCGGCAAAAGTGTTTGCAGTATTGGTCGCTGACATATGGTGTTAACGTATACCGTGGATGCAACCTCGATGCTATCGATTTCGCCCCTCAAGTAGGCATCCCTGGCAAAATCGGCAAGGCTGCGCACTTCATGGAAGGGGATGCCATCGGTAAATGGAAATTCCGCCAGTAGTGCCAGTTGCCTCGATGCCAGAAATTGTTTCCCCTTTTTCCCAGCGGCAATGTATTTCACGGAATCGTTCGCCGGTGGCAGCGTGCGAAAAAGGTTTTGATTCAGTGAGCCGCAAAGACCTTTATTGGTACTTACTAAAATAATGCCACGGCAGTAAATTTCACGTTCTTCCAAAAGTGGATGGGAAAATTTTTTCTTGCGATTTCGGGTGAATTCCGTCAATAGTCGATCGGTAATTTCGGCGAGGCGCATGGAGTAGGAGCGGCCACCAACGGCCAATTGCTGCGCCCGGTGCATCTTCGAGGATGCAACCAATTGCATGGCTCTGGTGATTTTTGCCGTATTTTGCACGGCCCGCATCCTCTGCTTGATTTCCTTAAAACTTTTCATCACAATTTACGCACTCATTTGCGCATCCCCGCCTTGTGTTGCCTGCCAGGATTCTAACGCTCGCCGCAGCCGTTCGCCGATAGTATCATCGATTTCCTGTTTATCGGTAATGTCCTCCAATAGTTGCAATTGCGTCAATTTGGCCCATCTTTCCAGGTCGTCCATGGCTTCCCTTGTTTTACCAACGGAAATTTTATCGAAAAATCCATTTTGCACGGTCCACAGTAGAAAAACTTGCATTGCCATGGATTTCGGCGTGAGACGTGGCTGCTTAAAAAGCTCTACGATGCGAGCCCCGCGATCCAACTGTTGCTGCGTACGTTCATCAAGCTCGGAACCAAACTGAGCAAATGCCATCAACTCATAGTATTGCCCAAGGTCCAATTTTATCTTCCCGGCTACCTGTTTAAAGGCCTTCACCTGGGCGGCGGATCCAACCCGGGAAACGGAGATACCCGTGGCAACGGCGGGGCGAACGCCGCGATTAAAAAGATCCGTATCCAAATAAATTTGGCCATCCGTAATGGATATGATGTTAGTGGGGATATAGGCGGAGATATCGCCCTCCTGTGTTTCAACGATGGGGAGGGCCGTTAGCGATCCGCCGCCATTATCTTGGTTCAACCGTGCCGAACGCTCCAATAGGCGGGAGTGTAGGTAAAAAATATCCCCCGGATAGGCTTGCCGGCCTGCCGGACGCTTGAGAATTAGTGAAATTTGCCGATAGGCAACGGCATGCTTGGACAAATCGTCATAAATAATTAGTGCATCCATACCGTTATCCATGAACCACTCACCCATTGCCGTTCCCGCATAGGGGGCAATGTATTGGCCAACCGGGTTATTAGATGCCCCTTCGGAGAGAACAATCGTATATGGAAGTGCTCCATGGGATTCGAGCAACTGAATGTTCTTAGCAACGGCTGATTGGCGTTGCCCAATGGCAACGTAGATGGAATAGACAGGTCGAAAGCTTGAATCGCCGGAAGCTTCTCCCCGGCGATTGATTTCCGCCTGGTTCAAAATCGCATCCATGGCAATGGCGGTTTTTCCAGTCGCCCGATCCCCAATGATGAGTTCCCGTTGTCCACGCCCGATTGGAATCATGGAATCGATGGCAATGATTCCCGTTTGTAGCGGCTGGCTCACCGACTGGCGCGGAAGAATTCCCGGGGCAATCTTCTCCACGGGGTAATATGCCGCCGCACCAATGGTACCTCGGCCGTCGATGGGCTCACCTAGGCCATTAATCACCCGCCCCAGGAGGGCTTTCCCGGCCGGAACGGAAAGTAATTCGCCGGTGGCCTTCACTTCATCGCCGGCATTGATTTTAGCCCCATCGGAAAGCACAACGATGCCCGCGCGATCCTCGGCCAAATTGAGCGCCAGCCCCAATGAGCCATCGGCAAATTGCACCTTTTCATTGAGTTTAACCTGTGAAAGTCCACTGGCAAACGCAACGCCATCGCCGATGGAAAGCACATGTCCAAAATTTTCATGCACGGTGGCCGGCTGTAGCGCCGCGATTTCCCTGCGAATTTTTTCTATGATCTCGTTTGCCGCATCCATGAATTCAACTCTCGTCCCATGTTGCCGCCAATCATTTATCTGTCAACGTCACACGCGAGAGATCCCATCTATTATCGAGACTCGTGATGCAAATTGCAAATTTCCCGAACGGCCGGCCAGGCCATTAGTCGGTGGCAGCGTCCCTCCGGCCCTGCAGCCATTTTCCAAATAATTTACTATGAATGCTCATTTTGAGCGTCGCGGTTCCGGCTTCAAATTTTAAATCAAGATCCAGCGGCGGAAAAATCCACTTTTGCGATTGCGGAACACGATCGGATTGAAACCGAAAAACCGTGCCATGTTCGAGTTTTTGGCTGTCATCCGCGGCATGGGGCAACACACCACTGGCAATTTCATCTATCAGAGAACGTATGGATTTTTCAGAATTTGTCACCGCTACAAAATTGCCAAATGCGCAATAATAATAGGATTGGCCATATTTGTGACACGCGGTATCCCCATCCGTGAGATCTAAATTGATGGTTGCCCGGCTAATTGGATGCTTTTTGTAGACAAAGGTCTTTGGAATAGCCTTCGTTTCAACTGCGACCTCGCCGTCCCAAAACATTTTTATGATTTCCCTGGCCACCGTTGGCATAATTCTGTTATAAACAAAATCAACCCACACCCCCAACTGGTCTGGGGTCAGCGAAGCTGCCCACAATTTGTACAGCACCGGATTTTCGCCATCGACAAAAGTTGCCCGCGCGACGGTTAATCCCCCGCATAAATTCCAAACGGTATTAAAAAAATTGTAGACATCCCGATCGGAATCATCGGCAATTGTATGGTCCTTATTGTAAACGAAAAGTGCATCGAAAATATGATGAACTAAAAGCTTTGTTACATTTGGATTACTCCTGCAGACCCATCGCATTTCGCCGCCGGGCGGAAGAAATGCTTCCAACCCTGCCGCCCCTCCATCATCCGCAGGGGCATCAAACAACATTGCCAGATCAGAGCCATTTCTGGCATGAACGGAAATTTGCATCTCCAATTTCCCCTCCGCGGCGGACAATTGGCATTCCATATTTTCGATCTGCCGAGCAAGATTAAGCACTAGATTGAGAACGGAAATCGCTGGCAAACTTCCCCCCAGGGTTTGCGCTTGGGCAATATTTTGCAGTATTGTACCCTCAAGTCCGCCAATGAACAGCTTTATTGGCAAATCCATCAACTCAATTTGTAAACTTGGAAATGTGGGTATTTTGGCTGTGGTCGGAAACAATGTGTTTTGATTGGCTTCCGCATGGGAAAGAAATTTTTCGTTGCGGCCAACGATCGTCCATTCCGCCATTTTTTTTGACTTTAGTCCCTGCAGCTCCAGGGTTGAGTTGATGGGGCTTGCATCGGTAAGCTTCGCGCGGGCAACCCAATCGAGCCCGTGCTCCTCGCCATCGTGCCGGCAGAAGGTAACCGTAACCGGGTCATCCTGCGAAAGGCCATGAAAGTCTGGATATCCCCAGGCGCCCAAAAGAATGGCCGGTAAAATGTGCAACGATGGATGCGGGTGGATGTTACGAGCATGATCGATGGTCTGTGTCAAAAATTGCTGAGGATGATACACTTGAATTCGCGCCCAAACCGTTGGTGCAAAAGGAGCTAGATCTTCCGCTCTGACAGGGCCGCACGTAAAATTCATCACCACTGCGCATGCCAATAAAAATTTACAGACTCTCATCGATTTCTGGAAGACTGCCCATCCATCGCAGGTTTACAACAATATACTAAATCGCATCGGCGGCGCAGCGCTGAATTTACAGAATTGCCGAGTGTCATGTTTTTGAAAATTTCTCTTGTAAGACGTGCCATATTTTTGATTCGCATTGGCATAAAATATAAGAATATACTTTGCCCATAGGGGCGGATTCATTTGGAAAATTGTGAAAATTTTTATCTTGACAAGGCCGTCCACATTTGCACGTTCGCCATATTCTATGAGTACTTCTGGTGTAAATAATGGTGGAGCAGATACGGTGCCCACAGTCCAAGTCCAAACTGCGCCAATAAAGTGGTCAACTGCATCTGAGGCTGTGGTTGCTTTCAGGAATAATGGGATTACGGCGCAGGAGCTTTTAATAGCAACTCAAACCGGTAAAATTGATGTAGCCGATCTTCCCGTTGGGGTGCGCGCACGGATCCTTGCTGTGAGTATCGCACTTGGGGCTATTAAGGTTGCTGCATTGGTAGCCTCAGCCATTGCTGCCGCGACAAGCGCGGTGGTTGACGTTGCGAAAAAGGCGATTGGCCGAAGACCCTCCGGCCCACCCAGGGGACAAAGCGCTTGGTTCCGAGCAATGCGCGCGAAATTGGAAACAGTTTCTGGCTTTGCGCCTACGCCTAAAGACACCACTCCCAAGATAGTCACTCCTGCGCGCCACGCAGTCCCTACGCAATTTGGACGGTCGGGCGCCTTTGTGCGAGAACTGCCCGCTGATGTGCGAGTTGTGCATGATGCATCTGAGGAGACTCCCGCCAATGAAACACCTGCCGCTGATCCAGAAGCGGTTGCCGCAGCCAAAGCAGATGCTGACGCAGAGATCGCCAGGCAAGATGCCGAGACTAAAGCGGCAGGATTACGCGTGCAACTGCAAGCATTGCAAGAAAAGGCATTTAGTTTGTGCACGGCTGGTCCCAGTAAGGCTGGTGTGGAAGATTTGCAAAATTTGGCAAGAGGAGTTGAGCAGTTGGCTAACGAAGGATCCGGATCCAAAGTAAACGAACTCACTGATGCTGTTGCCGAATTAGAAAAAGCAATCGCAGATTTCAACAATCCAGTACTCGGTGCCATCCGCGAATTGCAGGTGCAAGTAACCCGAGCCCGGGTGGCCATTGCCGGCATTGAAGATAGCTCATCGGCAGCAGCGCTTGGAGAACTGCTTGTTGAGGCAGGGCATGTGATTGCCCGTAATGGTGATGATACTACCATATCTGCGATTGCAGCGCTCGCCGGCCAGATTCAAGTGGCCACGCGAGAATTAAGTGACTCACCGGCACAAGCATTGGCGTTACTGCAAAAAAACATTGAGGCCGCGGATGCATTCTTGCGCGCAAATGGCGCACTTCCTGGTGCAGGTGATTTAAAAACGAGAGTAACGGCTGCCAAAAATTTGAGTCAAAACCAAGATGCTGAAATTGCGGGGATTACCGCTGTTAACAAAGGTCTGACCGCGCTTCTTGAACCTTTATTTACTAGACGGAATAACGCTATTCAGGGGTTGCGCAGTGAAGTTGAGCGGGCAACGGCCCTCCTTGCTGCCGCTGAAGAGCTTGGCGTTGATATTACTGCCCTAAAAGGCGTTCACAAACAGGCGGTTTCCTTGCTGAATTTGGACTTGCAAGAAGTATCCGTTTCTGGTGCAGAATTATTGAAGAAGGGTCTAAGCGACGCATTTGAGCAAGCCGATGTGGCGGTTGCAACTGCCAAGAGTGTTGTCGTGCTTATAGGTGACTTAAGAGCAAGAGTTGAAGATGCCTCGGAGTTGAGGACGGAATATAGGCAGCTTTGCGGTGATATTGAGAAGTTAAACGGAACTGATGTCTTTAATACTAATGAATTTGAATCGCTAGAAACAGCAGTTGAGATTTTGACTGAAGATGCTCCTCCACCCCTCAATCAGCTCCAGGCTTGTTTGAAAGATATGACCTCGTCACTCCAGGCCTGGAAGGAAAAAATTGAAGAATTAAAATCGCAACTGTCCGCATTGAATGGACAAGTTGAGGAGCTTGAGCGAGAGCTGCAGGAAAAGTTGAGCGTGCACAAGAATATTTCTAAGCTTGCTGGCTTGCTACCTTTGGTTGCGCGAGTCGATTCGATGGATGGGGAATGGGATGCGCGTAGTGCTGCCACCAGTGAAAGACTTACGAGAATCAGCGAAGACCGAGAACACATTGGAAATGCAAGCGTGCATATTGGCGCCGATAACCGTAAGGTTGATTGTTTGACAGTCGTTCTATCGGATTTACATAAGAAAATTGGTGTCGATGGTCGGTTTGTGGCTGGAGTTGTTTTAAAACTGAATACTGATTATATTAGTGAGCTCGAGGAAGTGTCTATTGCGGATAAAATAGACGCATTGCGTAGAGCGTACGTACAGGAAGAACCTGCCGCAAGTGAATTGGAAGAGTCTGCCGAAGATGAAAGCCCTGCTTGGACCCAAAGCAGTCCTCACAATGAAGAACTTTCGCTGCCAGAAAAAACCGCCATTGATGGCAGATTTTTCTCAGAAGCGATCGCCATTTGCGAGGAATTACCGAAGCTTGGCGATTGTGAAGATAATGATTCTTTTTTATGTTCTGCTGCGGATGGGGATTTCGTGTGAGCGTATCTTCGGCGTTGCTCGCATGAAGCCATAGGCTATTGGATGGTTCGCATAACTTTTCCTAGCTACGATAGTGAAGGGCTTCACTTTTAATGATTAAACTATCTACTCTTTTATTAGAACTTTTGACAATCGCCTCATATTTCTTGATTGCCAAGTTGAGCCTTGGTTCGCGCTGGAGGTTTCCAAGGCTAAAAAAATTGGGTAATTCACGTGTGAAATTTAATTCAAAATGGCGCAGCTTAAAAAAACTTGATTTCCGCACATAAGAATATAAACTTGCCTACTATGAGTGTAGGCTCCGCGACAGGCCAGTCCAATCCCATTTACGGTGCACCCGCCACCGAACAAAAGCCTACGCCTGAAAGCGTTGACCAGCCTACAGATTCATCAATGCAGATACCAACAACGCCCAGCAATGTGCTCGAAAATATGCACCTTGAAGATGGCATGAAATCTTATGCCAACCTACAATCGGAGACAATTATGGCGGAAGTTGTGCTGCCTTTATTCACTTCAACGTCTAGCAAAGAGAGTTTTTTCACAAAAATTTGCGCATTCTTTGGTGTAGGTTCAAAAAAATCTATTGAGCAGAAACGGCCTGAGATCGCCACGCAGAGGCAGTCGACCGTATCACATACGCGGGGAGGGCCATTTCACAGGGTGCAACGCTTTTTTACAAGCGGCAAACGAGCCAGTATGCCCAAACTTGCGCGCGGCGACACCACTGCCGCACAGGGAACACTTACTCGTCTGTCTCGGCATGACAAAGCCAACATAAATAAATTTATGAACGGCTATTCCAACGCTCGATCGGCAGCTCTCACTTGCCTGGCTTTGCGCGGTGTAGAAAAAACGCCAGAATTAAACCGTTCCGAGGCCCAGGCAATTTGTGGGAAATTTTTAGCCGAAGA
This sequence comes from Puniceicoccales bacterium, assembly GCA_031268795.1. Lineage (GTDB taxonomy): Bacteria > Verrucomicrobiota > Verrucomicrobiia > Opitutales > JAIRLM01 > JAIRLM01. Next base: position 39,478 of record JAIRWT010000002.1, on the reverse strand, counting down.
TTCGGGAATGGCTGCATTTATCCATGATCAGGAATCGGAAATTCAACAAAAAATCCTCACTGCTTTGGCCTCTCCAAATTGCGGAGTGGCGATGTCGGTTCTTTTACATGCCAAGGAAATGGGAATGCCGCTAAAAGGCGATTTTTTCGATGATTTATGTCGCCAGTCATCTGGCCATTCGCACGTTTTTCTTAAAGCGGAAGAGCTCATACAATCACAGGATGTCACGAAGGTGAATTCGGAATGGGGTGATGAACATAGAGTAAAGCGAGGAATTGCTGCCTTCTTGGAAAGCGATGAAGTCGGATCGAAATTTTTCATGGACGAAGAGTTCGACGGGAAACTTGACTTGGTATCCAAACGACTTGGAGCTGATTTGCAATTCGCTAAAGATTTACTTAGGGATTTTGGACGCTGGGAAATAATAATTAACGGAGAAGTGATCAATTTCGATCACTGTCAACACAGTCCGCAAGAGGCTGCAATAAAGTTTCTTTTGCAAAAATTACAAGCTTCTGGACTTCCGCCGGACGCAGCATTTAATGCGCTGAAATCTCTTTGCCGTTATGCCTGGATGCAGGGCGAATCCACAAGGCCTATGGCGGCACTTTCTTCAACGCTGGAAGATGAGACTGAAAAGCAAATCTTTGATATTGCTATAATGCGCGCACATACGGCGACTCCGTCTAAAATGAAAGTCGAACTCCAGTCCAATGGAAATGTAAAGGTGTCATCACTGTGCGTAGTGACCAGCCAGAACGTAACACCGCAAAGCAGCGATGCGAGGGAATGTATTTTTGGCCAGCTCCCAAAATATGATCCCGAAAAAACCTATCTCACCGCATTTACATCCATTGAGTGCAATCCCAACGGGGAACACCGTATATTGGACTCTATGATGGCTTGCCGGATTGGCATGCGGACAGAAGGATAACTTGCGGTGCGAATGGCAAAAATCTTTCGCTATTTCGTGGGCATGTCAGAGGGTGAACTTTTTGGCTTAAAATTGTTTCGTTTTCGCCACGATTTCAGCCACTTTGCTCACTTGTTTGGCAGTGCCAAAATATGAAAAATCTTTACAGAATCTCCAATTCTCCAGCCATGGAACGAGTATGAAAACAAAAAAAAAATCTCTGGGGGTTTTGGCACTGACAATGATTAATTTTGCGGCCATCCTCAATTTGCGCAATTTGCCTTTATTGTCCACCTACGGGATGGCTATGATCATTTTTTATCTTATTGCTGCCCTGTGTTTTTTTGTTCCGACGGCGCTAATATCAGCGGAATTGGCTTCCGCCTTCGTGGAGGAGGGTGGCATGTTCGCCTGGGTCAGCCGTGCCATTGGCGGCAAGATCGCCTTCTTCTGCGAATGGATTGGATTCATCACCACCGTGACCGCGCTAACAACCACCATTGTTTGCTTAACTGCATCCCTGGCACTCAGTTTGGCATCTACACTTTCCAATAGCAAATTGTGCATCTGTACCGCGGTGATAGGAAGCGTTTGGCTTGCAACATTTTTGGCCCTTCGCGGGACGCGATTCACAAGCAGAATCATCACCGTCGCATCCACGGTTGGCACAATTTTGCCGATCGCACTTATGGTTGTTCTCGGAATTTATTGGATCGCTTCGGGCAATCCCATTTCCTTCGAACTGTCCGCGCAATCGCTCTGGCCGGATTTTTCCAATTTCTCCAACATTTCCTTTCTCGCCGGGATCATGTTCGCCTTTGCCGGCATCGAAATGTCTGCCTATTACGTGAATGATGTCCGCAATCCGAGCAAAACCTATCCACGTGCCATTCTCTGCTCAATGGTTCTCATACTTGGAGTATCTCTGCTTGGGTCAATGGCCATTGCAATGGTGGTTCCGGCCGGAACAATTCGCATTGAAGCCGGCGTCATGCAGGCCATTGGTTTCATGCTCGAGGCCGTCCATTGCGCATGGCTAACGCCTGTCATCGGCTCCCTCATGGTATTCGGTGGTATTGCCTTCGTTTTCGCGTGGATTGCCGGTCCTGCTCGCGGAATTTATGCCGTTCGACACACAGGGTTTCTTCCACCCTTTTTGCAAAAAACGAATGCAATGGGTATACCCGTGGCAATTCTCTATTACCAGGCACTCATGGTGACCATTTTGGCTGGACTTTTCCTATTTATCCCGTCCGTAAGCCTTTGCTTTTGGATCATCGACGCATCGGCGGCGGTGATGATGCTTATGCACTATGCGTGCCTGTTTGCTACTGGCATTATTCTACGCTACAAATTACCACATGCTCCGCGGACCTATAGAGTTCCGTTTGGAAATATTGGAATGATTACCCTCGGCTCCGTCGGGATAGCAAATATCCTGCTTTGCATCACCATTTCTTTTTTTGTGCCAACGGAAATGCGCCAAACCATGCCACAGTCCGCTTTCGCCTGGTTACTCTGCGGAATAACGCTTCTGCTTCTTTGTCCGCCGTTCATTTTCATCGCCGCGCGCAAGCCACACTGGAAGGCATAGTTTTACTGAATTACTCATCCTGCCCACGCGGGAGCAAAAATATGAACAGTGGCAAAAAAGCGACACCTATGAATGCGGCAAACGGCCCAAAAATAATTGCCCCTCCAATGGATGCAGCCGCAGTGCCCCCGATAATAGCCACCTGCCCGCGAGTACTACGTAAAAAATTTGATTGAACGGGCGGTGTTGCGCCATCCACCTCATTCGTATGCGCTACAACTTGATCTGAGGCTACAACTGCCGACTTCTCAGTGGCACGCGCATCCAATGATCGATTAAGCTCATCAAGAACTTCCACATATGTGTGGCCCCTCCGTCTCAATTCGATCATTCTATCTTCAATTTCGTTGGCAAGCTCACAATGAAGGGCCCCCAGCATATCTATGCGGACATGGGCTTCTTTTTCTTCCGCGGAAAGTCCTTCGTCTTCCTTGAAATACAGTTTCCCATCCGGCCCAATGGCAGGTGCCAGTGTTCCAAAAAATTCCTGGATATCACCGCTACTCGGGCAATCAATCCCTCTATCTCCCAACTCGTTGCTCCATCTCCGATAGCACTCTCGGGTACTAATTGGTATTGAAATGCGAGGTGGCTCAGTTGGGGCATCAGCCGTCGTTGATGCGCTGGTACCGTCTTTATCGGGAAAAGACTTTATTCCAATCACTCTTAAATCGCTCATAAAGTTGCCATTGATTAGTCGTGTGTTGTCGCGGCAAGACCCATCACTGTTCCGGTGACAACGCCAAGTAGCGAACCCGCGCCAGCGCCAAATGGGCCTGCAACAAGCGCCCCAATTCCAGCACCCCATGTGGCACAGCTGCCGGCCGCCGTTCCGGTGACCATCCATCTGTTAGCTGCGTCCACTTTATCAGGCATACATGTTTCCGGTTGCGGCGGAGCCATTGATTCAGCTACAAAAACTGAAGTCTATTTTTCGCTTTCCCGCTTCTGTTTTTCCAATGCTTCACGCAGCGAACTAACCGCCTGCTTAAGGTAATCCACCACCTCTGGTGTCATCTGCCCTGCATTTATGGCGGCCAAAATCACGAAAAATCTTCTATTGTCACGCAGCACATTGGCAATCTCAGTCTTAACCTCATCGATTAATGCTCAAATCTTGATACGCTTTCCTGGATCCGACTCACTAATCAATCGTGCGCGCAAATCGCACGCCTCATTGCCGAGCATTTCAATACGTCGAACCACAGGGGCGGCAGCTGCCTCACAGATACTACCACTACCAACGCCATTCATTTCACTGCCTTACGGGTAGATTCTCAGCAAAAAATTGCGCATGGTCAAGGCATAAGTTGCGTAATCCTAAAAGGTCCCGCAAAAAAATTACAATCCTAAAGCGTGTTTTACGATCCAGCTTGGATATCACATCTTAGGTTGATTTACGGGCTGAAGAATTTTGGTGCTCAAGATGGGACTCGAACCCATATGCCTTACGACACACGCCCCTCAAGCGTGCGTGTCTACCAATTCCACCACCTGAGCACGGGAAAAACGGAATATTTTTCTACCGACCGTGCAATGCCAAAATAATTGTTTTGTCTCGACCGCTAATTTGGGCTCGCAAAGCTGAAATAAAATAGCAGTGTCACGCCAATCTATGATGTGTCCCCAAGAAGATGAGCCCGCATCCGAAGGAAATACGGAACCCGGAGGTGTTTCCTCTGGTAAATTTTCCTTTCGGACCGCCTGGAGCAATGATAATGACCTCACAACCAGAAATCCAGCTCCGCACAGGGGCGGGCAAGCACCTCGGGACAGTCGTACTTTCGGTAGTTCGCATGCCGGCGATAGGCGTAGCAATGGAAATTTCGGACGCCCGGGCAGCCGCCCGGGTGGCGGACAGGGCGGCGGTATGCGTAGCGGATTTCAAGGAGGTTTTCAACGGAGGCCGGACGGAAGCGGCGAGCGCCGGGGTGGTTTTGACAAACCGCGACGGGATTCTAATTTTTCAGGATTTGGGCAAGCGTCTCATTACCGGCGCCCTGACGGTGGTGGCCAACGGCGTGGCGCAAATGGGGAAAATCGCAGGTTTCCCCGCAGAAGCGGAGAATTTCAACCTCGAAGGCGAGAATTCACGCCACCACCGGAAGCGGATTACGGTATATCATTTTACGCAACCGACGAGGCATTTCAACCTCTGGCCAAGCGCTTGCACGAATCGGGGCGAACCTACGAAACATTTGCCATTGCACGGGAGTTTTTAGCAAATCCAGAGCATTACGTATTCGTGCTCCGTAAAACTCCGGAGGCGACGAGTAAATTTTACTATTCTCCCGCGGACGGTATTCCATTTTCGTCGAAGGACGAGGCCATCGGCCACCTGCTGCGCAATCGATTGGATGAGTTATTTGACGTGGAGATTTCCGATGGGGAAGCACCGACCGGAACATTTCCAACGGTTGTCATCTGTCCTTACACCAAGAAAACCATTGCCGCGCCTAATCATCACAGCTATAAAAAACTGCTCAATGAGCATTATGCGGCTTACATCCACGGCATGCCATTTGATCATTTTTGTCAACGGCTGGAAACATCATCGGCCCCAGAGGATATCAAGGCCTGGCAGGAATCGATGCGTCAAAGTCGCAAATTCAAGGTCCGGCGTCGTTCCGACGCGGATAAATTACACCAGCGAGAAAGTGATGGAGAAGCCTCGGATGAGGATTGCGTAAATTCCGAAGTTCAGGATGCGGTCACGGCGGAAAATACGCAAAATGCGGATGCCGCCGCGGAAACACTGCAATCTCTTTTTGAGGTGCGAAAGTTCTTGGAAGATCACTGTGATGACTTTTTACATGCGACGGATTGCATGCGCGTTCCAGGGACATTTTTTGCACTAATTCAAGATCGGAGCTTGCGCAATGTTATCCAATATCATCTTGGACAACAGCAGCGCTTCCCTCTTGATACAGCAAATGGAATGCGGGCGAAGTTTAAACAGCATAATTTACATTCTTATAAGAGTGGCAAAAATGGAATTTCTTACGTATGCGCGATGCCTCGAAAATTCCGCGGTCCCGGTGCGCATCTGACGGATAAATTAGAATTACTGCTGGATACCATTGAAAAATTCCCACTTCTTACCGCCGGCGCGGTGACGGAGAAAGTCATTGGTGAAACATTGGGCACGGACGAAGTCGCGAATCTGCTCATCTGGTTGATCCGCGAGGGGTATGTGACAGAATTTGAAAACGGTACACTCCTAACTCACCCGCGCGACTCGGGCCGGGATCAAAATAAACAATCAGAAAAAGAGCGGGTGCCGTATGTCCATGCGAGGCCACAAATCATTACAAGTGAAAAAAGCGTCCCAGAGGAAATGTCGGAAGATATTTCGGAAGATGCGTGAGATCACCATCGCGCTGCAAAATTATTGAAAAGCACGTGCACCCCCGGGAAAGCGACCAACGGATGAAAGGGAATCTTCGCCCTGAAGCTTCCCGAGTCCTCGTAGCACTTTCCGGGGGTGTGGACAGTGCGGTCGCAGCCTATTTACTTAAATCCAAAGGGGATGCTATTTCCGCGGTTTACATGCGCACGTGGCAAAACGGAGATGGACCGGGAGAATGCCCCTGGCGGGAGGACTTGGAAAGCGCACGGGCGGTGGCAGAATTTTTGGATATTCCTTTCGCCGTTGTTAGTATGATTGAAAAATACCGACAGTTCGTTGTGGAACCGCTAATTAATGGCTATCACAACGGAATTACGCCGAACTCCGATATTCTCTGTAACCAATTCATTAAATTTGGTGCGCTACTGAATTATGCGCAGGAAAATTCATTTTCTCACTTGGCCACCGGCCATTACTGCCAAATTGAGGAAGAAAATGGTAAATTTTTCATTTTAGAAGGTACCGATTGCGCAAAGGACCAATCATACTTTCTAGCGCGCGTCGCCGGCAAAGTACTTCCCCACGTGCTATTTCCAGTTGGCAAACTTTTGAAAACGGAAGTTCGAGATTTGGCCTTGCAAATCGGACTCCCTAATGCGCAAAGGAAAGAAAGTCAGGATATTTGTTTCCTGGGCGGTAAAATAACTCTGCAAAATTTCTTACATTCCCATCTGCCGGAAGAGCCGGGGGAAATTGTGTCGGCGGACGGAAAGGTGTTGGGCCTTCACCGCGGGCTTTACCGCTACACACTTGGACAGCGCAATGGAATCGGAATACCTTCCAATCGCGATTTTGAGAAATTCGTGGTTGTCGGGAAAGATTTAGCAAAAAATCAACTCATCATTGCTTTTGAGTCCGATCCGAATAACGGATTAATTATCAACTCCATACGGCTCACGGACATGCATTTTTTCACAGAGCCATTGATCGGGTGCCATAATTTTTTGGCAAAGGTACGCTATAGGGATCCAGTAACTCCGGTAAGGGTCTCATTCACTCCCAATTGTTTGGCAACCGTAGAATTTGCCCAGGCTCAACGCGCGCTTGCCGGAGGACAAATTTGTGCCATTTACGATGGGCCACGACTCATTGGCAGCGGAATTTATGCGCCATAATTTCATCGAGTTTGCAAAAAGACTGAGTGGGAACCAGCCAAGGTAACTTGACCAGGTGTCCAATTTTATCAAGGTTCTGGCATCAAATGAAAGATGGTCACTGGAGCAGGGAAGAAATTTTTAACGCGTTACTGAAGGAATTGGAACTATTGGAGGCAGAAGGCGTCAATTTCATCCCATGGAACACTTCCGCGGAAGATAAGTTGCCAGAGAAAAGCGGAGCGATTTCTCAAGCGGAGCAAATGGGCATTGTGGAAAAATCGGTCCCGGCGAACGAAATTATGCCAAATCCTTCCGGGCTGATGCCCATAGGCACCCCGCCGGATGTGCGACTACCAGCCGGAACCAAAGAGGAAAAATGGCATTACCTGCGTGAATTGGTGCTTCATTGTCCCATTTGCAATGGCCATGTCCGGCCGGGGAAAAAGGTTGTTTTTGGTGTGGGCAATTTGAATGCAAATATATTTTTGTGCGGCGAAGCGCCTGGGGCGGATGAAGAAATAGCCGGTGAACCATTTGTCGGCCGTGCGGGGCAGCTACTCACGAAAATTATCGAGGCCATGGGAATTGGCCGTGCGGATGTTTATATTAGCAATATTATGAATTGGCGACCTGAAATGCCAACACCGCACGGCAACCGCCCTCCAACAAATGAGGAAATGGCATTCTGCCTTCCCTATCTGCGGGAGCAGATACAAATTGTGCAACCGAAGGTCGTCATAGCACTGGGCGCCACGGCCGTTCATGGATTGTTGGGACATGATCCCAAGAGGCGGATGCTCGATGTGCGTGGCCAATGGGCAAAATTTGAAGACATACCACTGATGATCACCTATCATCCGTCATATTTGCTTCGCTATGCATCTAACGAATCCAAACGCATCGTTTGGGAAGATTTTATGAAAGTTATGGAGTACCTTGGCATACCAATTTCAGAAAAGCAAAGGGCTTATTTCCTCTGAAAACTGTCGCTAGCCAGATTTAATTGAAGCATCGCATGGTGGGCCTCGCACAGTACTGGCGCCCTTCGTTAAATTTGGCGCTGATTTCTGGATTCATTTGCGGCAGCGGACGCATTTTGGACAATAGAATTTATTTCGATCAACATTGATAATATGCTGCTTAAACTAGACTGCATTCCAATCTCATTTCCAGCGGCGCAAAAAGCACTGTACCTAGAGCACGCATCGCCTAGCTCAAGGACGGCGCCAGAAACGATAGTCAGTATCGATTGTCGGTCGCGTTGCAAGACGACAAGATCAGTTACCATAGCGGTCACCAAATTATGGCCATACCTGGAAAACCACTCATTTATATGCGGCCCTTTTTCTTCTACTGCTTGAAAGAAGAAATTTACAAAGGCAGGAGTTGTAAGTCCTGTCACATTGTTAACAACACTCATAATAAATTCACCTCCAAAAACAAAATTCAACCTTTGCAGTTTTTAATAAATTCCAATCCAGCATCTAATTACTTCCCGCGGACAAGCTCATGCGATTTAATGTGCGAAACACGCCGATTATATTTTCTAGTGCCTTATTCATATTGGTGGTGTCATCAAGCTCGCAATATTCACTATAGCCATGCACAAGGCTAAGAAGACGCTCGTCATATCCCTGATTCCAGAAAACACGCCTATTATATCCCAAAGTTTTTTCAAGCTCCGAGCAGCCACATTTGGAAAACCATTCATGAGCATTCGCTCCTTCGCGTTTTACGTTCTCAATAAATTGCCCATATTGATCAACTGTCGCAAAAGCTCTTGTTGGCACGGTGCGATTCATAATAATTTCTCCTTAAAGACACAAATCCTTGGGCACCGGCATTTTTTAATAAATTCCAGGCCAATACTCGGTTGGCACATCTAAGGTAGTCCGCGCATTTTTCAAGGAAATTTTGAAAAACTTTATCCATGGAAAGGGGCGCCTGTCGCTTCTGCCCAATGCCCGTTTTTAACCATTCCTATTGATGACAACATCCGGGGAAAATATTGACATCTCGGGTTAACGCACGTCATCATGACGCATGTTTGATGGCTTTGGAAACGAGTCGTCCGCGGTTCGAAAAATATTTTCCCAAAACCAAATTTCACCGTTGGTCGGCAAAGAAACGGTGTCTATAGCATTCGACGAGGGCAATTCGGTACCATCGGAAGCGGATTATTCCGACTCAATGCAAACCACGGAGCGGATGGCACAAATTTATGCCCGGCAATCTAATTTTCCCCTAGGAATGCATTCTTCGATGCCGGCCATTGAGCATATTGGAATTCGCCAAGCGCGTGAAATTTTTCCCCAAAATATTTTGGATGCGGATGCCCACATTTCTGGCTGCATCGCACGCATTGATGGCGAAATTGAGACCGCACGGTTGGCGCTGCCATATTATGACTGCGATTCGTCCGACGTGGATAAATGCATAAAAAAATATAATGATATGCGGAAAGGCTTTTATGGCAATTTCATACATAAGAAATTTTTTAAAGGTCTAAAACGCTTGGCCGAGGGACAGATTCGCGGAATTAATGCAGCCACATATGCACCGCGAAAGTATAAATTAAACCAAGTGTCGATGCTCGTGGATTATAAGAGTATTATGAGTCGTGGGGATAATTTTCACAAGTTTGTCGCCGATAAACTTCTCCAATTATATCAAATGTCAAACGGCGACGGAGAGGACATTTATTCGGACCTGTTGCGAGACGGCTTCGCGGAAGAATATACGAAAAATTATATATTAATGCGCCGGGAAATATTTGCCGATCTTAATTGTCGCATGGAACTGGAAAACATCTGTTGGCGGAGCTACGACTCATTCCCGGCTTCCACGGCACAGCTCATGGATGCATTTTACCGACTCTGTGAAAGATTATTCGGCGATGAAACCTACGATTATCGCCTCCTGTTTTCGGGATACTTTCGCAATTATTGCAATCATGCACCAAATGGCGGATCTTGCAAATATGCCCTTTTTCAAAATTTGGCCTGCCGCGCGCGGGTTGCCGATGAAGATACGTACTACTGGGGGAGATTGTACAATTTTTCCGACTGCGCGGACACCGCGTCGGAAATGTATGGCGATGATAATGATCGACTATTCAAAATTTTTGCAGCCATGCATGCGTTGGCCACGATTATTTTGAGTCTGTGCGATGCGCCCGGAAAATCTGCGGATGGGAAAAAAATCACCATTTGCCGCATGGAAGGTTCCGATCTCATCGGCAAGCGTGGCGCCGCTATGGATGTGCCGAAAAATAAACCCGGCGAACGACAGTATGTAAAGCATCTGCCTCTCATATGTGCCAGTTTGGGCGGCAGTTCCCAACTGGTTGGAAGAAAAATTACCATTTATAAAGACATACCATTGCATCGCATTTATAGCGGCTATTTCCTTGAAGATGATCTCCTTGGACGCGTCCGGGAATTTGGTATTTCCTTCTTTGGTGAAGGTCTCGGATTTTTCCACATTGGTAATTTGCGTGGAAAAAAAAGGTACCAAGGGCCAATCGTGCGCTACGATGAGAGCTATGATGAGCTTTTTCATTTCCCAAAGGCGACGCATCGATTGGATGCTAATGGCAATAAGGTATTTACGCCATTCGGCGCGCTAGAATTCCTTAAAAACAATTTTTCAAAAAACAATTTCCCTGGCAGAGAGTTTCTAAACATTAACGTGGAAGAGACGTCCGATGATAAATGGCGAAAGGCAGCCAAATTTTTATGCATTGTTCACAAGCATCTGCCTTCGGAAGATTCGTGTTCAGTACAACTTCGGGAAGCGTGTGATGTAGTTCTCAATTTTGCATGTGAAAAAATTATGGAAAAGCCAACGATTGAGCAGGCGTTCGTCCATGCGAGCCAGCACTACAACAAAAAATTTCCCGACTATGAAAAAATTCAAGTCGTATGGGATGGTAATGTGGAATACTTCAGCCAGCTTGGACCAAAAATTCAGCTGCAACTTTTGAAGAATAGCATACGCGGGAATGGTGGACGGAGGACACTCAATGAAATTGAAAAATTGCTTTCACGGCCGGAGACCGAATGGGATCAATCGAAAATAACCAATTTAATGAAAAGTGCTCTGCGTGTCTCATCCGGGCGCGCATCACAGGTCCATTCGGCACTGCATAGTGCTCGGGCGGCGATATTTGTGGAAATTTTTGCTAATATTTATCGGCGGCTTTTCAAAGAATTCGAAAATCTTTCCTCCGAAGATGTTTACCGTGCTACAATTGCCGCGCTGTTCCACGACTCCGGGCGCGAAGCGGAAGGCATCGATGTTTTTGAGGAATTGAGTGCGCAAAATGCCAAAAATTACCTGCTTTCCAAATGGTTTCCGGACGAATCCATTGAAAAAGTTGAGCAAATCATCCTGCATAAGGATGCGCCCGTTTCTGGAAAAGATTTAGCGGCCATTTTACTTCATGAGGCAGATTGCATAGAATACTTACGCCTTTCAAATTTTAGCCCGCGATATTTGGATGCTTATGGCGGAACTGGACAATCAACCCGTTTGACCTTCACGCCATTGGATAACATTGGCGAACAAGAGGTCCGAGATGTGCTAACTCGATTGGTAAAAACGGCACGGGAAATCATCCATGGACCGGCGCCAGCACTTGAAACATTTATCGACGAACAACACTATGCTGCCCTGCGGGCGGAAATGATTGAAAGAACCAGATCCATTTGGGATGGGATTGCATAAACTGCCATTGGGCAGCCAGTCTTGCTAATCATGTGGAATTTGGAAAGTTCTGGCAAGGAAAGTGAAATTTTCTTTCCCTGGTGACATGCCGGTTAAATTTGCCCATCTCCACGTACACAGTGATTATAGTATTTTAGATGGAGCCTGCCGATTGGACCGCCTTTGTTCCCGGGCGGTCGAGCTGGACATGGTCGCCATTGCGCTGACAGACCACGGAAATGTCTTCGGCATCCCGCAGTTTCTCAAGGAAACCAAAAAAGCTGGGATTCATGGCATTGTTGGTTGTGAAGCTTATACCCTCTGGGATCTTGCCATGGCGGATCGGCCACATCGGGAACAAAATGCGCTCTATCACATGTGCCTATTGGCGAAGAATTTAGAGGGTTATTATAACCTGTGTCACATCACATCTCAGGCCCACACCCGAGGATTTTACTACAAGCCGCGCGTGGATTTGGAGACACTTGCCCGATATTCCAAAGGGCTCATTGCCACATCCGGCTGTATGCAGGGCCGTATACCGGACCGACTGTTGCGCGGAGATGTCGCCGGTGCAGAGGAAACGCTTCGCAAGTATTTGGATATATTTGGAAAAGAAAATTTTTTCATCGAGGTACAAAATCACGGCATCCCGGAGCAGGTACACATTCTTCCGGACCTTTTCGCCATCGCCGATCGCTATGGACTTCGTACCATTGCCACAAATGATGTGCACTACGTTCGTATGGAGGACTGGGAAGCCCATGATGCCCTGTTATGCATCCAAACCGCATCCAAACTTCAAGATGAGAAACGCATGCGTATGCCCTGGCATCAATTTTATCTCAAGTCCTATGAAGAAATGTATCAAGCTTTTGGTGAGCGGCCTGCTTGCTTGGAAAATACCCTATGCGTGGTGGAAATGTGCGGCTTCTCCATGCCATATGGACAAAATCATTACCCTGTATTTTCTATGCCACCGGAACTCGGGGAAACGAATAAAGGTGATTACCTCCGATCGCTATGCATCCAGGGCATAAAGGAGCGCTATGGTGTGGATTACGCGCGCCAGAGTGATCCGCCGACATTGCATTTGGGGTATACCGTTACGGCTGAGAATATCATGCAACGGATGGATCACGAATTGGACGTAATAATTGCCGCTGGGTTTACGGATTATTTCCTTGTTGTACAGGACTTTATTCGATGGGCGTTGCAAAAAAATATTGCCGTTGGTCCAGGGCGCGGGTCCGGCGCCGGGTCTATTGTGGCATACGCCCTGCACATTACAGACGTTGACCCCATGCGCTTTGGGCTAATTTTCGAACGCTTTCTCAATCCGGAACGCATTTCGCCGCCGGACTTTGATATCGATTTCTGCATGCGCCGGCGGGATGAGGTTATTGATTACGTGCGCACAAAATACGGCCGGGATGGCGTGGCAAATATTGTCACATTCGGAACCTTTGGTGCCAAAATGGCCCTGCGTGACCTATTACGAGTCAACGATATCCCTTACGTGGAGGCCAATCGTATCGCTAAGATGGTTCCGGACGAAATAGGCATTGACCTCGCCGCCGCCATGGAACGTTCATCGGAGCTGCAGGAGGAAGTTCGAAAAAATCCGCTGATTCGCCGCATCGTTGAGCAGGGGAAAGTCATTGAGGGAACCGTCCGCAACACTGGAACTCACGCCTGCGGAATGGTAATCGCCGATGAGCCCAGCGAAAATTTAATTCCAGTGACCCTGCAGGACGGCAACTTGACCACGCAGTATTCCAAGGATTTCGTGGAAGAGTTTGGTTTGCTGAAAATGGATTTTCTCGGACTCAAAACGCTAACGGTCATTGGCGATGCGGAAATTTTCATACACAGGACGAATCCGGCATTCAGCATCAAAGAAATACCGTTAAATGATTTGGGTACATTTGCGTTAATCAATGCCGGGGATACGGTTGGAATTTTTCAACTGGAATCCGAGGGCATGCGCGCCCTTTGCCGACAATTTGAATTATCTACCATCGATGAAATCAGTGACTTAAGCGCACTTTATCGGCCGGGTCCCATGGATTGGATTCCAGAATATATTCGCGGCAAACGCAATCCACGGAGCGTTCGTTACGCACACCCGCTGCTGGAGTCGGTTTGCAAAAAAACTTACGGTGTTCTGATTTATCAGGAACAGGTAATGGAGGCGGCGCGAGTAATTGCCGGGTATTCTATGGGCGGCGCGGATATTCTCCGGCGAGCCATGGGAAAGAAAAAAATGGAGGTTATGGCGGCACAGCGGGAGATCTTCGTAAATGGAGCCGAGCAAAACGGACTTAGCAGGGAAAGAGCAAATGAAATTTTCGACATTCTTGCCAAATTTGCCGGTTATGGATTCAATAAATCCCATTCCATTTCCTACGCCATTATTGCCTATCAAACCGCCTATCTCAAGGCGCACCACCCACTGGAATTTTTCGCCGCCCTTCTTTCGTCGGAATTGAGCAATCCGGAAAAAATCACCTCCCTCATTTCGAACGTCCGCAATGCCGGAATTCCCGTACTCGGAGCGAATATTAACCATTCCTGGGAATATTTCACACCAGTGGTTGCCGCCAACGGAGGGCAGGCCTGTATTCGCTTTGGACTGGCGGCCATCAAGGGCATGGGCGAATCGACAACTGAGGCTATTTTGACGGAACGTAAAGCTAATGGTCCCTATAAAAGCTTTGCCGATTTTGCCTGGCGCGTGGACGCAAAAACGGCCAATCGGCGAGTCTTTGAAAAACTCATCCTCGCCGGCGTTTTTGATCAATTGGGTATCGACCGTCAGTATTTGAGATATTCCATGGAGCGGATTCTTAAGGCATTATCCGGGAAAAAATTAGAGGAAAATAGTACGCAGAATGACTTTTTTAGCGCTTTTGGCGCGGAGCTTGAAAATCCGCTGGAAAGTCTCATCGAAATTCGCGGGAATCCCATGCCCATCGAGGAGAAATTACGCCACGAAAAGGAATTATTGGGATTTTATGTGTCAGGGCATCCGCTAGATAGTTTTTGCGGATTGGAACGTTTTATTGATGATTTTCCCAGTGACGAAATGCAACTCTGTGACAGGCAAGCCTTTACCTGCATTGGCAGCATTGGCGATATCACAAAGAAAATTACCAAAAGTTCCAATCGTCTCTGGGCTCATGTGCAGCTTAATTGCCGACACGGGGATTATACGATAAATCTCTTCCCCGATGCCTATGAGCGCCACGCAAATTTACTTGTTCCAGGTGCTATCGTTGTCGTGCGCGGCACCGTACGCATGCAGGACGAACGGCGCGGACTCAGCGCCATGGAAGTCTTTGATGGAGAACAATATATCCAACGCATGGGACGGCGTTTGCGCATCACATTGGAACGAAATGATCCGAAAAAAGTGCGTGCTTTCATCGGAGTTTTTGCCACCTATGCCGCTGAAAACCCCGGAAGTTTGTGCGCGGAAATTGTTATCCGTGATGGAGATTATTTCCATGTGCTAAAGCCGCACGCGCCAATTCGGGTGGCAATTAATTTACAAGGGCTGGCTATCATCAAAAAATGCGAAGCTTTTAAGTCGATTTTTATTATATGACTTTCGCCAAAAGCATGTATGTGAGGTTTTTAAAATTGACATGTCCGGGTATTTTTATGCAATTACGTATTAATGCAACCACGACGTGCCGATGCCAAAGCAAAGAAAACAGTTGTGCCGACCATACGAGAAACGGCATCACTATCCATTCCCGGGAAACCAACCGCGTCGACCTGGCTTAAGATATGTGGTTGTCTTGCTGTGGCAATTCCATCCATTGGATGCCCGTTTTTTTTCCAGTTTCCACTTATTATTAGTATCGCCTCTTGGACAGTCGGCGGAATTGGTGTGGTAGTATTCGCGCTAATTGTCACATGGACAACTTGCGAAATGAACTATAACAAAAACGTTGATAATCTTGCTTTTAATTTGCCGCATTTTCCGCAGCCGAAAATTCGGCCGTCCCATGACAAATGAACAATTGATGAAATAAATGTATCACATATTAAGTGAAAAAACTCTTTGCGATTCGTTTTTGTAAATTGTAGTGCACTCTGAAGAATATTGAATTATGCAACCGTGGCGGAAAAATGTTTTCTTTCTCCTTTTTCTTTGATAAACTCTTTTTGTTATGTCAATAGAACTCGGGAGAAGTTGTATTTCGTGGGCTACGGGCTCTTCGCCGGATGGCGAAAAACGAGCGGTGTCTATTACGCTAAAAAGCGTACGTGATGCATTCCAACTGGGCGGATTCGGTCGAGCATTTAGCTACGCAGTTAATTGTCTTGTGAAATGGGACACTGCGCAGGAAGTTACCGCAACGGAGGAGGAGGCGGCAAACTTTATTGCATTAAATCTCAACGATGCAAACGAAGATCAAATAATGGACCTCTGTAAAAGTTCGGATACCGCAAATGCGCCTATCATTGAACTGGTGCTCAAGGCCGGAAGCGCTGATGCGCGGAAAAACATTTTGCAATTTTTCCAAGATGGCAAACATGATGATTATTTAAAACAATTGGTGCATGTTTCGCATGATGAGGAACAGCAAGTGGTGACAATCGCCAAATTAATATCAGCATCTGCGCCAGATGACGACTTAACAACTGGTCAGTTTGACGCATATTGCCAAACGAATAATATTCCATTTGCCGCACATGAAATGTGCACAAGCGCACATGCAGTGGCTGAATTTTTAGAACAAAACGAAGATTTAGATGGCGATATTGCCAGTCTTATTAGAGGTCTTCCCAATGGGCTTGTCCAATTGGCTGCTTCTCTGCAAAGTGCGCATTCGTGCCAAGATATAGAAGAGGGAGTCAAATCAGTTTTTGGGGCTAACATTGGATTGTGCAGCAGTCTTAACCGGGAGGCACATGATGTTTTTTGGATGGAAGATGTACGCGCACAGTTAATTGAGGTATTAAAGGGTGCACAAGGGAAAGCACTTCCGAATTTATTGCCGCTTGATTCCCCGATAAGGTTTCGCCTCATTGAGCCGCTTTGCAACGAATTTGGAATTCAATACGATGAAGTGGATAGTAGTCTTGCTGAAGGCTTTCCCGGAAAGCCAACCCTAGAAGAGGGCACTCGTTATTGCGCGGAAGTTAATAGATTAATTAGCCTTAATACGCCGGAAAGTATTTACTTGGCAATGAGACTTCTGCATAGAGATAGAAATTTTGCCATACGTTGCGCCCAGAGATTTCCTGAGAGTTGTGCACAGCTCGGAAAAATTTTTAGCGAACTCCAATCATCATTTGAAACGATTCGCCAATTTACATCGCAAAAAACGCAAAATTTATACGACGAATTTCTGCGTGAAACGGCTTTGGAAATCAACAATTTATCCGAACGGGAACCAATTCCTGAAATGCCTGCAGGAACGTGTCCACTCGCAAATGACCAAAAAATTTCTACTTACATGCATGGATGGATGAACCACGTCGAGGGCCTAATACGGTGGTACCGTCCCGGTGAAGCTCGTGAATTGTTCCAAAAATTAATTCTAACTGATTCCATACTGTCGCATCTTGCGGATGAAGATGTGGAACGATTGGATGCACTTTTAAGCAAGGAGTCACCCGATGGAATTTCACCGGAAAAAGTGTCCACAACAGCGAATCAAATGCGATTTGATGAAAACAAAAGACTCATTGCCAAGCGTTTGGCATGGACGGAGGGAAGAATTGATAGTGCATTTGGAGAAGTTGCACCACAAAATTGCCATGAAAAATTATTCCAAAAAGACCCCAATGGATTAACGCTCTTTGGCGCAATATTGAAAGCAAACATTTCGAAATATGAAACTAAACTCATGCAAATGTTTGAATCCATGGACCGCGAAAAGTTCCTAAAAGTCATTAACACCGACGCAAATGGCAAGGCGATTTTCACATTTCTTTGCAGAAATGAAGCCGGCTGTGCACTCCTTGAGCGGCATCTTGCAAAACGCGATACATTCATCCAATTAATGCACAATCACTGGTTTGGTCCGGATGAGTTTCATTTTTTTACACAAATTCGAGGGATCCAAATAGTTGCGGAGCAGGATGATGATGGAAATTTCATCGAAAGAGATGACTGGATATGTGGCGTCGCCAGTTCACAATTCTTCCTCGAAATGATTCAAGATGACGAGGTTCTTTGTGCTGCGATGCAAAATCCGATATTATTATCTGCATTTTTGCGCGCTATGGCATCATATACTGGAAAAAATATGGCAGATACTCTCAGCCCGGAAAAATTTATTAGTTTAATGCACTCAGAAGCAGGATTGCAAATCTTTGCAACTATGCATTCCCTAGCAAATGGCGCACATGGAAGAATAGTGCGAAATCTATTTATTGGACTTCTTGAAAATAAAAAAGTTGTAGTGGAACTTTCAAAAATTTCCTGGCTTGGAACCAAACTTATCGCTGCTTTAACGGAGTACGACCTACCCTTTGTCGAAGAGACATTATTGCAAGATGTGTGTTCCGCTGCGTTATTGGGTTCGGATCGAATGGATGAAGCGGTATCGAAAAAAATTTTAGCAACTTCGGACAGTCGGGTCATTTTGTGGAATTTATGCAATGAGTTGGTGGAGAAATATGGCGAACAAGCGCGAGTAATCTTTTCTCGGTTAACGCAAAGTGAAGCGTTTAGAAATGTGACCATTGGGCATGAGCCCGGACATACTTACGCCGTATCAAGTGGCATTCCGGAGGTGCTTACTGAAATGGGAACAATTTTAACCTCCAAGGCGAAGCGTGCCCTTTTGCTCGGGGAAATGGCCTCTGAAACAACCTACGGTGAATCGTATACAAAATACAGCGCTACGCAATCTAGCCCACTTCCGGCTGAACTTTTAATTGAAAAATACGAAAGCCAATACCGTGCAAATTTTGCCCAAGAAATGTTACGTAAACATTCGGATGAACTTTTCACTCTCTTGGATGGAATGGATCCAGAAGATGTAACAACCGTCCTGTCAAGGCGAGCGAACAACGGTTGCACTTTATTGGAATTTAGCGTGCTAAATCGTCGAGATTCTACGGTCATGAAGTTGGCTGATTACTACAGAAAACGAGGGATTTCATTTTCGCGTATTGAAATTAGGGAGATGCTGGTTTTCAAGGGGAAAACCTTCGAAGATTCTGTGGAAGAATTAGCACGCGCTGAACGTATCACAGCGGAGGTTAGGGGAAGCGTAGGTGGCTACGTAGCTTCTGCCCATCCTGATCGGGCTGAGTTGGAGGAAATTTCGAAAAAATATTCCATCGAGAAATATGGCAAGCGATGCTTTAGGTTGCGAGCCGCTGCTTTGGATGAGCTACGGCAGCAAAGACTAGCCGAACATGGAACCAAACAAAGCCAATTACTAGAAATGATTACCATTTGCCAGATGGCGATTGCTGAGGGGGAGGCACAAAAAGAAGATGTTAGCGCCTATCGGGAAGAACTAAACACTCTTTGCAATCAGTCCGCCGTTGGCGTTAGCGGACGTATAAAACTGGCGGTTTCCGCGACTAGGGGAGATGCAAATGGTCAAGCGGCATATGATCAATATATGGATGCGTTCATCGGCGAATCGCCTGATGTCGCCAAATCGACTAAGGCCGCTCTTGATGATAGAATATTAAATGCTACATCGATACAGTTTATTGAAAGAGATGCTGCCGGTTGGCTTGCAAGAATTGGTGGCATTGATGTGCGCATTGAAAGCATTGCCGAATTGGCCCAATGTCAAAACCTAGAAGCAATCAATTTTGATCCTCCCGACGCAAATAGCCTCTTTTTGGGCACAAAACTTACGGCCGATGAATTATTTGCCCTGCGAAATGTTAAGGCATTAAAAAAGCTCAAATTGGGCCAATTTTCAAAAAGTTTAACGCCAAATTTAGTGGAAATTTTCTTCCGTGCACGTCAGGATTTATCCATTAGCGCTATCGCAACCACTGGTCAAGAACTAGTTTGGGATCATGGAGTTGTTCGCGGGCAAGGACAGTATTCATGCCGCCTCAATGGCCGCTGGAAACCTGGCAAATAAAACTGAGGGGAAAAACTTCTGGGACTCCTGCAACTTTTCGGACAAATCGTGATATTGACTATTTGTTCGCGGTGCCCATTTCCGTGGCATGTTGCGATGTGTTGGCTTGTTTGGCATCGGTTGGTTTTTTTTGCATCTACTTTTTTGCCAAATCGGCGATTGCGGAATGAAATTCCTTGGGAAACAGCTACATCCAATTCAGATCATTTTCCTGCGCTTCTTTTTCGCCACAATTTGGCTACTGCCGCTTGCATACAAAAAAAAAATGGAATTACGCACATCCCGCCCTGGGGTACATCTTCTTCGCAGCTGTCTCCTATGTGCGGCGATGTTGCTTTGGTGTCTCGGCCTTCAGGAAGCCACATTGCCGATGGCCTCCATTATTGAATTTTCGAATCCACTCATTTTATTATTTCTAGCAAAATTTTTTCTTGGAGAACGCATCACAAGGGGAAAATTATTGGTTACTCTGATAGGATTTTTGGGGATTGTAATCGTCGCCGAACCAACCGCGCGCAGCTTCAATGCCGCCATTATCCCACTTTTTTCATCGGTGCTTTTGTTTGCAAGTGCTGATATTGTTAATAAAAAATTTGCCGGCAATGAATCCATGCTCGCCACACTTTTTTATGCTGCACTTGAAATTGCTCTTTTCATGGGTATCCCAACGATTTTTTTATGGCGAGCAATGTCATTCGAACTTTGGATCGCCGCTGCCATAATCGGCGCCAGTGCAAATTTATTATTTTTCTGCATCATCCGATGCTTTCGGCTCGTTGATGCTTCGACAACTGCGCCCTGGCGGTATTTTGAATTTGTTTTGAGCGTTGGAAGTGGATATTTCTTTTTTGGAGAGAAACCTAGCATATCAACACTTGTTGGGGCGGCAATTATAATCCCAACAACTCTCTTTCTAACGTGCGGGAAATTTCGCCCTAGCAAAAGATGCTGCCACGGATAGCAGTATTGCATCATTCTGCACTGTTGCTAATTATAAAAAATTAAATTTGCCTTTTGCTCGATGTAAAATGTGCGTAAAAACACCTTGCCTCCGCCCGCAACTTCGCTAAACTTTGTTTACGATGAATGGCGTTGGTATTGGCAATGCGAATGATTTCATGTCGGTGAACTTCGCCACACTCACAGCCGGCGAAGCCGGTGGAGAAAAAGGTATTAGTGAAAAATCCACAATGCCAACCGTTGGTGAAACAATGCGAGAAACTGCTACGACTAGTCCCTACGAGCCAAATAGTGATGAGGCGGAAATTTTAGGCTCAATGATTCCGAACGGCACCTATGTCCCTATTTTTCCACCGCTCGATATGGTTGCCTTTGATGACACGGATAACGAAACGGTCGAAGCGACACGGTCGGATTTCCAGCCGGTTCCAATGGAAGGCAGTTTCGGCGAAAGTGCCGCCGTTGCCCCACAGGATTTGGCCGCAAGTGCGGAGGCCAGACCTAACTCTGGCGGGACGGACGGCATCTCAATTGATATTGAAGGATTTGTTGAGGGGTCTCCTGAAAGCATGGCCGATGCATCCGAACGAGCGATTGGCAGCATAGAACAGCACCTTGCTCAGGAGGATATTAGCGACAATATGCGCTCAGCGCTTGAACTTACGCGCGACGGATTCGAACGGGCAATGGAAGCGCTACAAGGGGCGGTCGGCAATGATTTCGGAGCCAATGAACGGGCCATTGACGCAATGGAAAAGGCATTGGAGGCGGCAATGGAATCCGGCGAAATTGCCACCGATTCGCATGAGTTGGATTTGGCCAATGAAATACATGAATTGGCTGGTAATTTGAAAAATTATACGTCGGAGGGATCTTCCAAGGCCATTCTTGGGGTAATGATGAGCATTTTTGCGTTGCTGAATTTGCGTGATGGTCCTGAGCTACGCGGCCCAACTTGGCAGGGGGGGCTTGCACATGCGGTACTTGATCCATCCACGCCAGCCTATGCGAAAAAAAAGGCAACGCGAATCCTCAATATGGCCCAGCGCTACAAAGAAATTATGAAGCAGCAAGGAGCTCGCATGGGTAACGGCGAAGAAAAGCCACAACCGTTTAAAAAAGCGGAAAAATCATCGGCCAGTGAAAATAAAACATCGTTAACTGCTAAAAGCCAAGAGGGGCAAGTGACGGATCGGCATGGTGTGGTTCGTGGATCTGCAAATTCCCACGATTCCGAAAGAAACTCGGATGGCAACGCTTAGGCATGGCTTTGCCGGTGCCGCGCAGGAAACTCCTTGCCTTATTCAAAGTTTCCGATGCCTGCTACGAATATTGTGATTCTTAATTTTTTTAAGCGAGCAACTCGTAAAATTACATCCGCGGCGAAAAACGTATTCGGTTTCGCAGGAAATATTTTCCGTGCGACTTCTCATGATTTAGAATCCATCGAGGCCGCCCTTTATCGGGCGGATTTTGGACGAGATACCACACAGCGCATCCTGGTGGCCATCAAACAATCATGCAAATCCGACAAGGAATTGTATTGCAAAAAAATTAGCGAAATCGCCAAACAAGTTCTCCGCACGGAATTAGAAGGCGCAGAGGGAACATTTGTTGCCACGGGCGTTCCCGAGGTTATTTGCCTGGTTGGAGTGAACGGTGTCGGAAAGACGACAACCGCAGCGAAACTAGCGCATGCTTTTCAAAAGAACGGGAATGAGGTACTTTTGGGTGCGTGCGACACTTTTCGTGCGGCGGCCAATGAACAGATTAACATTTGGGCGCAACGGACGGGCATAGACATCGTAAGTAGCCAGCACGGTGCGGACGCAGCAGCGGTTGCCTATGACGCCCTGTCCGCCACTATGGCTCGGAAGAAAAAAATTCTCCTCCTAGACACCGCAGGACGCATGCACACAAAGTCCCAGCTTTTGGATGAATTGGCTAAACTCCGCCGTATTATTCTAAAAAAAATTCCCGAATCCCAGCTTCACGCATGGTTGATTGTGGATGCGAATAATGGGTCCAATTCCATTGCGCAGGCGAAAGCCTTCAATGAAACTTTCAACCTTGACGGTATTATTATCACTAAATTAGATGGAACTAGTCGCGGTGGTGCGCTTGCGGGTATTTATCAGGAGTTAAAATTGCCAATTTTCTATGTTGGAGTTGGCGAACAACTGGACGACCTTCTACCGTTTTCCATCACAAATTATACGGATGCGTTATTTTCCGATGGATAAGGGTCGTTCCATCGAATGCGCTATTCGGCTACTACGTCTATGCCATAGCGGACAAGTGATTGGGGATAAATTTTTCGTTCCAGGCGAATATCTTCCAACGAACGAACACGGGACAGGGCGACGTAAAGCATTTTGGCCGCATCTCCGAAAAATGCATTTGGATTTTGTAGGGTCACCTTATCCAGCGTTTGCCCTTGACTTTTGTGCGCCGTAATTGCCCACGCCAATTTTATCGGAAATTGGGTAAACTTACCCACGACATTTTCCCGCAACTTTCCATCGGAATCGGTATTATATTCAATCTTTGTCCAAAGATGTGGTCCAACGGTGTGCGAAATCCCGCGAAAATCACGCACGCCAATGGCGGATGTGCCATCGTCCCTTTGCGAAAATCCAGTCACTTCACCAATGGTACCATTTTGCCATTCAAACCCATTATTGGCCGTAAACATTACGCGCGAGCTAGGCTTCAATTCCAACTTTTCCGGCGATGGCGCAACCACGCCATCGCCTCCGACCACGGCGGGAAAAATTCGTGATTTTCCTGGAATTTTTTCCAATTCCTCTCGGTTAATTTTTTCCGCCGTTTGATTATTCCCGACGATGGTGATTCCCGTTTCTCCCGCCTGATATCTTTGATTGAGTCGTTCAATCTGGCTTAAAGTAATTTTTCTCTGGCGAATATTGTCCAAAATGTCGGCAAATTCACGATCCATGTCCTGGCGAAAATTTTTACTGAATTCAATGGACACGAAATTTCCACGCTTAAATGCAGCGCTGTCATGGAGAAAATGTCCATTCGGATAAAGTTTTTGCAGTTCCTCGCAGGTTCCAATCTTCACAATTGGTTCAAGTTGGTAAAAATCTCCGACGAGAATGATCTGAATACCACCAAAGGGTAAATTTTTTCGCTTCCCCGTTTGCGCCTCGCGGCAAACAAATTCGATGGCGTCGAACATATCGCTGCGCACCATGGAAATTTCATCAATGACAATGACATCAATATTTCGTAAAAGTTTTATTTTATCAGCCCGTCGCTTAAAAGCTTTCCAGGTAATTTCAGGGTGGAATATGTCGACAATCTTAAACCCAAAGAATGAGTGGATGGTACTGCCGCCCATATTAATCGCCGCCATTCCCGTCGGAGCCACGTAGGCGAAGGACAACTGCTGCCCTCGAAGGAGGTTCCGCAAGACCGCGGAGGTGAATGTGCTTTTCCCGCAGCCTGCTTTCCCGCAAATTTTCACATTTTGATGCGCAACGATCAAATCAATTGCCCGTTGATGCTCATCGGTCAGACTAATTTTATTCATTGGGCTCCATGCGCGGTGACTCGAAAAGAAAAATATCCACCTGTAAAGTCCGTCTTGCGAAATCGATCCCATTTGGAACTTACTTTATAAACACTATTCCAATGCTATGACTTTATCAGCCTTTGAAGATTTTCTCGCGGAGTATATTTCATTAGAAAGCGTATCCTTGGCGCCCCCCGCTGGAGTTATGGCGAAGACGGCGCATTTTTTGGCGAAACATTTGCAAGCTATGAATTTTTCCGCGGAGGTTATATCAGCTCCTGGAGCCCATCCCATGGTGGTTGCCCGGCAGCGAGTGTCATCTCCGCGGTTATCGCTTTTAATTTATGGCCATTATGACGTGCAGCCGGCGGACCCGTTGGAAAAATGGGAAACTGATCCGTATAAGCTTATTGTAATCGATGGCATCGCCCACGGTCGCGGAGTTGCCGATGACAAGGGTCCCTTGGCTGCCATACTCTATGGCCTATTCGATGCCAAAATGGATGATTCGGTGGATATTACCGTTATGGTTGAAGGGGAGGAGGAAATCGGCAGTCCGCATTTCGTTGATTTTTTGAAAGACCAAAAAATTACCGCGGATGCTGTCATTATTGCGGATACGGGAAGTGTTTGCAATGATACACCGGCGTTAACCACGGGACTGCGAAGTATTGTTTCATTTGAGTTAACCATCCGTACGGGACTGCGGGATCTGCACTCCGGCTTTGGCGGGGCCCTTCCAAATGCGATCCACGAATTGGCCCGTCTGTGCGCAATGCTACATGATGAACAAGGGCGTGTGGCGGTGGATGGATTTTACGAGGACGTAATCTACCCAACTGCACAGGAATTGGCAACATTCCAATTTTTGGAGGAGCATGAAATTCCTTTTCCGGAGGCCATGGGAACTAAAGCGGTTGCAAATTTATTTCCCCCAATTCCACCCCGTGGCATTCACGCATTCATGCCAGCACTGGAAATTAACGGTATTCATGGTGGGGCAAATAAGACCATTATTCCAGCGGAGGCCACGGCAAATATTACCGCCCGTGTGGTTAATGGGCAAAATCCGCAAAAAATCGCACGCCTGGTGGAGCGATTTATCCGAGATCGCATGCCGGATTATGTCAATCTAACAATGGCCGTGGAATGCTTTGGCGCACCTTACGCTATTAATTTTCGGAATCTGTCGCCAAAATTTGCCCAACTATTTCATTGCATAGAACAATCCGCGAAAATAGCATTCAGTCAAGAATCACAACACTTGCGCGAGGGCGGCAGTATTGGAATTGTGAATGCATTTAAAACCATATGTGGAGCAGAATCCATTCTTGTTGGCGTCGTTCCAACCGATGCGCAAATTCACAGCCCCAACGAGCACATTTCCCTGGAAATTCTTTCCAACACTAAAAAACTATTTCGGCTGTTCTTTTCAAAAATTTAACGCCGGGAAACGGCTCCGGCGAAATTTTTCGTTAAGCTGATTTTCGTCCGCATCTATCTCGTATTGTAGAAACGATAGAACTTGCGGCCAAACTCATATCATTACTGGAAAAAGTTGGATCATTATCGAAGAAAGTCGAACATTTGTGTAGTTCGAATACTTTCGCCACCTCAGGATGAGCGCGGTTCTCCAATATTATAACCTTAACATCTTCTGGTGCTTCAAATCCACAATCTTTAAGTTTTTTGCATACTTCTGCCGCAACCAAGCGTATCCTACTCTCCACCATGCCAAACACATCACGAAATGCGTCGCGAAATGCGCGAACCTTATCATTATAAGCCTGAATTTTAGATAATAATTCTTGATTCTGCATCACGAATCCGGAGATCGACCCATAGTCATTAATATCAGTATCGCTAAGCACTTTTGGGCTGCCAAAATCTTGATTCGTATCCGCCTGTTCCACAAGAGAAAGTGCATCAGTTGCGCAAGCAGGAGATACGATTTGAATAGTAAGTCCACCACTGCCATTCTCAAGCAACCCTCTCAATTCGTGAAGCGATTCTTGCACGCGTGCCTTTTCTTTGGCGATTTCTACTGCGATATCGTTGCAGCGTTGTATCATTATTTCGCAGCTTTTCTTCTCCTGCGTCGCTGGATCGGCATTTGCAACCTCAATAGCGGCTTGCAATTCGCTCTCCATACGCTCACAATCACTTCTCAATTCTTTTGCCTTATTAACATGTTCACAAAATAACCTAAGTCTGTCTCCAAAATTAGACGGAATCTCAGCATCGCCGGAGGATAATGAAAAAATATCAGAAATTTCGTTATTTTTTTCCTGATGCCTTTGAACTTCCTCCAGAACAAATTGTGCCGAAGAAACATCCACCCAAACAGCTCTACCCTTTAGCACTTTATCGCTTAGATCGCGCGAGTTGAGACCAACGCCGTCATAAAGGTCATAGGGAGAGAACCCTCCGCGCATTATGGTTGCAACCTCTTCCGCTAACTTGCGTGTGCCCTGTTGCAGCGCGAGATACCAATCAGTCCCGCAACCATTTCCATTCGAGGCTACCAATTTTTTCGATGCAATCACTAGTCTCCGTAAAGATGCAACATTTTCTTCTCCAAAATTATTTTGCCGACTACTAATTAACATTTCTAAAAGCGTACAAAATTGCTCAGCTCCAGCTAAAATACTATCAAAGTTTTGAAATATATCATTTTTAATCCTAACGAGTTCCTCGAGCAAATCGCGATTTTCCCTGGTCCAATCAGGTGCTGACACATCAAGTGCTTCAGCATACAGTGTAAAATCACTTGGATTGCGGAATCCACGTTGTTTTAACTCTTCCAGCATAAAATTCGCGCTGTCAAGCGGCGCGTATGTATTCGCCCTAAAATGATCATCGCCTCCTAATGCCTTTATTTGCTCGCAAATTTCGGTGTACGTCTTCCGCTGAGCCTCGGCGGTGACAATCTTCATTTGCAGCGCCACTATGGATTCTACGAACTGCCGGACAGAAGCTACCGCCTTACTGAGAGTTTTAGACATTTCTTCAATTTTAGCGATACTAAGACCATTCGGACTGGCATCATTTAGCACCTCAAGAGCATCGTCGTGACGGTCTCTCAAAGCGACCGTAGCGTGGTTGTCAAATTCCAAAGCATCCGCTCGGCCCAGAATGTCACCCGCTTCATTGGCCAGTTCAAGCAACGCGGCAAGTGCACTTCTCCGTCTTTCGTTGAAATCTTCCAGGAGTTTGGCCAAGTTTACACCAATCAACTTGAGAGCGTCGACTTCTGCATCGGGGCTATCAATCATTGCTTTTGCTTGATCAACCAAAGTCGTCAAATTGCCGATTCCTGGCAAAGCACCATTTATTTCTAAAAATGCCTCTGCGGCTGCAACAGTTTCCTGAAGCGCATCTCTTGCTCGTGCTGACGAATTATTAAATGCCTGCACGGCCACTCGAATTTGGGTAACCAACCCGTTAATCTGAGCCACATCGGCGGCATCTCCGCCGTTTTCCTGCATTTGTTGCCCTCTTGCGATTAGCGCCTGCAAAGCCATCGCCTGATCGTCGGTAATGCCGGCAATTGTCCTTGTGGCCAAGTCAATTGCATCGTGTAAGTTTTCAAATGCTACAGCAACAGGGCTTTCAAATCCGGCAATCAAATCCCGGAGATGAGCATTATTTTTCCTAAGCGCTTCTGAATCCGCAGACTTATTACTAAGCACAATTTCACAGGCACCAATGAAAGCCTGCATTTGATTTGCTCCGGCCCTATTCGGATGATTGTCAACCAGGATCGTTGCCTGATTTACCAAATCCTCGAGTTCATCACGCAAAGTAGCAACCTCCGTCACGCTGGCTGCGTCCTCTTCCGACACCGGGGATTCTTCTGCAGGCGCGTCGTCATCGGCCGCGGGAGCAGCTGGATCGGAATGGACCTGGCTGGCGGCACCGCCTGGTGATATTCCACCGGAAGGTGTCGCAGGCGGACGCTCGCCTGTCGTTATCGTCCGAGCGCCTGACGTACTTTGGTCATTTCCAGGATTATTACTTTTACGCCCATAACCAAAAGAGTTTGCCAGCAATGCGACATTTGCTTTAATCTTGCGACTCATGCTTCGGGGAAGAATTACTTGGGCAACAGATGCTACAACCTGCCTTGTCGCGACATAGAGACGCATGGCTAATAATTTAACTTTTTCCGGAAGGGACAAATCTTCCGAGCGAACTCTTCCGGTATTAACATCATACAAAAGATTCCCTTTAGGCCGGTTTGCTGCGACAATTGCACCCGTCGGCGTTGGCGAACTTCCCGTCGCGCCGGCATTCACATTTCGTACACTCATAGATCTTGAACGAGACTGCTTATACGCCTCGTTTTGTCAACGAAAGATTTTTATATCCGGAGCAAATAAAATATTCCCGGTTGAGCAATTGTACAATTTGAATTTTTATATGGCGCTATTCAAATAATGGCAAGCATTGCCGATGCCAGTTACGCAAAGCATTCACTGCTTTGATATGCACGCAAAATCTTAATTATTTGCTGTACGCGCTCTTTTAAAATCCTCCGTGAGCGCTGGAAGTTTGCAAATTATCTCTTCGGCGGTGCCAACAACGGCACCATTCCACCCCGGGAAAGAAATAATATGTTTAACAAAAGCTAAATACTTCAAGAATTTGCGTTTTTCGGCCTCAAGAGTTCCACCAGAATGTGGTGTGCTGTCTATGTAAGAAGTTGCAAGGGCCTCTCTGGATCTGTCATATTCGCGATGCAACTTATCAAAAATATCAGTTCTAGGATCCGCGGAGAAAATGGAAGCCTCTTCTTTGATTTGTGTGATAGTATCCAAAATTTGTTGCACATCCGTACAGCCACTATCAACCGACCCTTTAGCCGAGTCGCAAAGAGCACGCAATTGCAGGACCCCCTCTATATACGGATTGCGATCTATCAATATTTCCGTCCTCCATAACTGCCGAATAAGTTCTTTGCGGGCAGAAAGAACATCCGCGCATGGACTAAGAGTTTTTCGGAGAACGGCTATTGCATCAACACATTCGGTACGCAAGGCCTCAACTTCGGGAATTGCATATTCTCCTAAATCTGCCACGCTCGACGTTTGAAAACTTTTCGTACGCTCCACAATGTGTTCAAAAAGCTCTATCGTGCCATTCCGTACATCAAAAGCTCCTGCCACTATAATAAGTTCGCGCAATTCGGCGGTTAATTCAGCGAGCTCTCCAATCGCCACTTCTAGCCGATTATGCAATTCTGTCAAAATACTAGCTAAATCGCTCCGCATCGAACGAAGCGCCGAACTTCCGATGGCGTGATTGGCAACCATTTCTCGCGCCTCATCAACCAGCGACCCTGCGTCAGCTAAAGCAACATTTTCCGGGCGAGATCTATCCATGGACGCAACGATTTCCCAAAGTCTGAATCTTGCCATCCTGCCCTTGGCAGAATTTACTGTGTCAAATGCTGTCACCGCCTTACTAATTCTAGTGTCCAGCTCAATGATTGCACTATGACACCCATTAATATAGCTGGATTCGCCTCTCCTGACAGCCTCAATCTTTTGTTGTATTCGCCTATGCATCTGATCCGCTTCATCAATCAGCCTCTGCAAGTTAGCTAACGATTCTTGTACTGTTCCGCTGTATAATAGTTCAAAGCTGTCAGACCTTAACGAAACCCGGACGGGCACATGCGTATCAATGATTTCTTGTGCAGATTCACGCGTTTTCTCCAACCCTTTGTCCCAATATTCCAAAAGTCCAATGCGCAAATCGATATCTTCAACAACCTCGGAAGCAGTGGCCGTCTCAGAATCAGGCAATGGTGCGTCAGCAGCAGCGGCATCAATGGGTGTTGATCCAGTTGGCTCATCCGCTGGCGGCTCCTCGTTCGCGGCCGCCGATTTGCTCGAGGGGGCGGAGGTTCCTGCTTCGAACGGAAAACGCCCCAGAAGGAAATTCCACGTCGATAAAGTGGCTCCGCTGAGCCACTGCATGGCATAGTTGACGCAGTAACGAATTCCTTGCCAAATTGGAGTGTAAAATCGTTTGGTTTGAACCGTATTGCCTAAGTCTGACGCGGTTGGGCCTGTCAAATCAACTTCAACCGCCGGCGGATGAACGTTGTTAGGCGCATCGGAAACTATGACAGGGATACTCATAATTAAAGCGTCGACCTCGTAAATATAGGCACATTTGTCAAGGAAAATTTTCATAAATTCTCGCGATTGAACTATCAGTGGCCTGATGTTCATATATTTTAATTTTTTGTACCAGTAATGGCCATTCATTGCAACGCATTCGAAGGGCGCCACGAGATGTTGACAAATGTCGGCACTCCATTCGACCATGCCGGGCAAAATGGATACGCGAAAACAGCGGCCAATCGTTTTAACCGGACTGCAACCTACATCGGGCGTACATCTGGGCAATTATTTGGGTGCCCTGCAAAACTGGAAAGACATCCAGGAGCAGGCTGATTGCCTTTTTTTTATCAGCGATATGCACGCGATCACCGTTTTCCAGGACCCGGTCGATTTGCAGAGAAATACAACAGATTGCATTGCCATTTACATGGCCTGCGGGCTTGATCCGAAGAAATCACACATTTTCATTCAATCCCATGTGACTGGACACGCGGAACTAGCTTGGGTTTTAAGTTGTTTCACGCCCATTGGCCAGTTGGAGCGCATGACGCAGTTTAAGGACAAGGCAAGTCGTCAATTGGGCGAATTTATTGGCGCAGGACTTCTCTACTATCCCGTGTTGATGGCGGCGGATATTTTATTGTACAACGCCAATCTGGTGCCAGTTGGCGAAGACCAGCGGCAACATTTAGAATTAACCCGCGATGTGGCGGAGAAATTTAACGGAATCCATGGGGTACTTTTTCATGTCCCGGAACCACTCATTCGAGGAAATTGCACACGCATCATGTCACTTCAAAATCCAACGGCAAAAATGTCGAAATCGGATTCAAATTCGCTGGCCACAGTTTTTTTCACGGACGACGACGACCAAATTGCAAAAAAAATTCGTTCCGCTGTAACGGATTCTGGAACGGAAATTCGTGCAACCGATGAAAAACCAGGTGTTCAAAATTTGCTCCATATTCTCAGTGGTGCTTCCGGCAAACCCATTCCGGAATTGGAAATGAATTATGCCGGCGTCGGCTATGGCAAATTTAAAAACGCCGTTGCCGAAGCGGTTGTCGAATGCGTGCGGCCCATCCGAGCGCGTATGGAGGCATTGAAAAAAGATCCACGGTACTTGCAAAACGTTGTGGAAGATGGGCGCGCGGAGGCGCAGGCTCGTGCAAGTGCTATGCTCGCGAAAGTTTATGATCTTGTTGGGTTTGTTCGCCGATCGAAGTTGTGATTTTTTCATGAATTTACGGATGAGGGGTTGCCGGCCATTAAAAAAGTTATTTTTTTTATGCTGGAATTGGATATAATTGCTAATGATAATGCAGCTGGATATCTAAGCGGGGTTTATGGCAATGAAAGCGAGGATTTTTTTTGCGGCATTGGTTGTTTCCATTTGTGGAATTTTGGAGGGGGCTGTGATGGATGAGCAAAAGGCAACGGCGGAGAAACAAACCGCATGGGGAGCCCTTGGGGTTTCGCAAAAATCGTACGATGAATTTGCAACGTTCTGGGAAGGCTTGAACAAAAATACTGCCAAACACGGCAGCTTTGCCGTTCCTCGCGTGATCGTCTGGCTAAATGGTGCCCCAGGTGCAGGAAAAGGAACGAACGCCACCTACATTTGTGATGTCTTTAAAATTACACAACCGCCGCTTGTAACGAGTTCTCTTTTGAATTCACCGGCTTCGAAAAAAAGAAAAGATTCGGGGGAACTCGTCGACGACAACGATGTGAGTGCGGTCGTTTTTGAGCACATTTTCAATAAGAAGTACACGGACGGTGTGGTCGTGGACGGGTATCCACGTACAACTGTTCAGGCGGAGTGGATTAAACTGCTCCATGATGCAATCTTGCGGATCAATCAAAGAAGTGATTTTCATGTCGTTATTCTTAACGTGCCGGAAAAAGTTAGCATCGAACGGCAACTGTTGCGCGGACGGCAGGCGACAATAAACAATGAGAAGGTCAAAGCGACGGGCCGCGGGGAAATCAGTCCAATTCGGCAAACTGATATCGATCCGGTTGCTGCTAAGAACCGCTACCAGGTATTTACAAAGCAATCCAAGGATGGGCTAAAGGTTTTAAAAAATAATTTCCCATGCTATAATATTCAAGCGGTTGGTTCCTATAGCGATGTGAAAGCTGAAATCTACGATTCTCTGCGCCAAAAATAAAATTATGCTGCCGTTGAAAATGAAACCTAGGGTTTGTTTTTCCGCCAGTGCGAAAATGTGCGGATCGTAAAGACTTTCCGTGATTTTTTCACTCGCGTGACCAATTCTAAAACTCTTATCTAAGATGATTTAAAATCCAAAATGTCTCTTATTCGTCGGGAATCCATTGAAGCACTTCGAAGCAAAGTGGATATTTGTGATGTGGTCAGCGCCTACGTCTCCCTGCGTCGATGCGGGGCCTATATGCGAGCCTTGAGCCCATTTACCGATGAGAAAACACCATCTTTTTTCATTCATCCGGAACGGCAATATTTTCATTGCTATAGCAGCGGAAATAGTGGCGATGTTTTTTTGTTTATTCAACTTAAGGAACAGCTCACATTCACCGAAGCGGTTGAATTTTTAGCGGAAAAATACGACTTCATTTTGACGTATGAATCGGGGCAAACCGCCGCGAAATATGCGGCAAGCGACAGACGAACACTGCTTGCCATTCATGATATTGTCGGCAAATTTTTTCGCGAAGCTTTTCTTGCGGCAACCGCAGATGGTCACCACGCTCGAATTTATTGGACAAAAAAACGAAATTTTTCATTGGACGTTGCGGAACGGCACGACATAGGCGTTGCCCCACGTGACTATGGGCCATTTCTCGATAAATTGCGCCGGCGATTTTCCGATCAATCCCTCTTGGCGTCGGGACTCTTTATGGCAGATGATAGAAACCCGCCGACAATTTTTCCACGTTTTCAAGGTCGATTAATGATTCCAATTCGGGATGTTCACGGAAAAATCATCGCATTTACCGGGCGATCAATTGATGAAATAACCTCGGAAACGAAAAACACAGATGCCAAGTACATAAATTCGCCAGGAACTCCCATTTTTCAAAAAGGCGCACTGCTTTTTGCCATTGATTTGGCACGCGTGGCGGTGAGCGAAGAAACGCCGTTTCTTCTTGTGGAAGGGCAAATCGACTGCTTGCGGTGCCATGCATGCGGCATTTCCACGGCGGTGGCATCCCAGGGCACAGCCATTACTGCACAACACCTTCATCTATTACATCGTTATGGCATGGAAATTGTGTGTATCCTTGACGGCGACCGGGCTGGACGGGATGCGGCACTTCGAATGATTCCTCTCGCCCTGCGGGAGGGCATCAATTTACGATTTGTCACACTTCCCGTTGGATATGATCCTGATTCCTTCCTATTGGAATACGGATCCGAAGCTTTGCAAAAACTTATTTTTGAGGCAAAGCCCATCATGAGGATTTTGGTGGATCATTATCGGCTCCAAGATCAGCAACGTATTTCCAGGGTCCGCCGGGAACATGCCATCCGTCAGATTTTTGCGATCATCCGCGAAGTATCTTCTATGGTAAGTGAAATGGAGTTTCTCCGGCAATTGGCCGAATTTACTGGAATTGGCCTGGAAGAGCTAAAAGCCGATTATTTTCAAATGCGGTCAAATATTCCGAAAGTATCGCCATTGCAGATGGATGAGCTGCCCTACGATGCGACTGGTAACCTCATTCGCCTGCTCATCACGGCACGGGAGTATGCCACAGCCATTTCACGGGTGATGGATGAGCGCTGGGTGGATACATCGACGCCGGCCGGAAAACTCTTAAATCATATTATTGGGGAAATCCTTAACGAGAATTCCTTGGACGATATTCTGCCAAGTTTTGCTCCGGAAGAGCAATGTGCTATCGGGAAATTTTTACTTGAGGGAAAAAAATCGGAAGATCCTCTGCGGGAAATAAATGAATGCATTGGAATTATTTATAGCAAATATATAAAAAACGAAATCATTCAAGTCACCAAGCAAATTGAATGCAAAAATGGCGAAGATTTTCAATGTCTTATCTGCCGCCGACAGGAACTAAAACGTGCCTTACAAGATTTGCCAACGGTATCCGATGGCATGTGATTTTATGGCGATATGTGCTAGAATTCTAACTATCAACCTGTGGACATAAATTTGTCCAAAATAATTTTTACCACGATCGCATAATTCAAAATCCAAGGTTTATGGCAACAAGAGCCGCCGCAATTACCGCTTTGGCAGAGAATCTTTTTCAAGGTGTTCCAAATTTTTGGAAGATGTTTCATAAATGCCGTATAATGTGGCAATTTTGTAAGGAAATTTTCTAGAATTTGGCGTATCGGTCCGGGATAAAATGTCTTGAAATCCTTTATTTCTGCGCATTGCCAGAAGATAAGAATCGTTAAAAAATGCGCATCGGAAAGAAATGGCTGGCGCCATTTTTACGTGTAAATTTTTCCAAGTTTTCATTGCAAAATGCGCAAACAGCTTTGAATATATCGCCAAGCATTGGTGTTAATTTCATTAAAAAATGCCAATGCCAAGAGACTTACTTTGCGAGGAAAAAAGTGTTTTTGCGGTCGGGGTATTTGTTTGCAATATTATGTCAA
This sequence comes from Puniceicoccales bacterium, assembly GCA_031268795.1. Taxonomy (GTDB): domain Bacteria; phylum Verrucomicrobiota; class Verrucomicrobiia; order Opitutales; family JAIRLM01; genus JAIRLM01. Next base: position 4,430 of record JAIRWT010000002.1, on the reverse strand, counting down.
TATCTACACAAACCTTTCCTGAACATGTTCGAATCCTTGGTGCGAATGCCGAGCAACTTGCACTTGCGCCACCGGGCTTAGCCATACTCACCGGTGAAGTCGCAACAATGTTAGCAATTAATGAAGCGCGCGTGGCAGCTATTTTTGTCGCCCACCCGACTATCCTTGACGACATCCGCCATGTGATTGCGCTCTTTGCCAAAGCGGCAGCCGGCGGCGTTGACGACGATAATCTCCGCAGAAAATTTGATTGCGTGCGCAACGAACTGTGGCCATTGATGCTAGCGGTGCAATCTGCTAACACGGAAGCCGCACCCGCCGCTGCTAACATTCCACTGCCGACGGAAATTGTTAATGCGAATTTGTTAGAAATGCTTGATCGGGAAGGCGATCAAGCATTTGCATGGTTAATCAGCCCATTCGGCATGTGCACAATTACGATGGTGCTGGCCAATTTTTCCGGAATTTCTAATTGGTTAATACATGCAGTATTAGAGCCTTATGGGCGCCAGATCGCCCCGCCTTTCAGGGGCGCAATCGGTCAGATTTTTACGGAAATTCGCAAATTTTCTGACTTGTGTCACCGGGACGAACAACGATCCACAAATGCGCAAAGAAAATTGCAAAGTATTGAGGCAACGATGCTTGAAGTAAGCATCTTCATCAGAGCAGAATACGATGCTGGAAATTATCGCCATATTTGCGACGATGGAGCCTGGGCTAGAATTTGCGCCCAGGCGGCTGCCGACGTGGCCCGCCAATATGTATCAGCGGGAAGAATCGCCAGTGAAACCGAAGCTAGTGCACGGGCAGCAGGACAGTTTGCGGCGGGCGAAGCGGCCCGCCAACAAATGTCGGCACCAAGAATAACCAGAGGACATGAGGATAGAGCGCCGGAGGGAAGGCTATCCGCGGCGGAAAGGCGAGGCCAAGCCGGCGCCGCCGTTAACCCGGCGCAAGCGGCTGCGACACATGCCCGCCCCTCGGCCAATGGGTACGGGCAAATTGCAGCCTCCGTGCGAGAAATGGACCAAGCCATACAAACTGTATCTCAGCTTTCGGCAGAAAGAGCCGCACATGTGCAAGCGGCAGAAAGAGATGCGCATGTGCGAGCCTGTAAATACCAGCAAGCGGCAATGATCACAGGCCAAATTGCGCAGGTTGTGCAAGTGATAACATGGCATGGTCAGATGATAAATAGTTGTCTTCAGGCCATTTATGGTGCGGATGCGCCGTCCGCCGATGCGGCAACGGCAGCCATCATAATAGCAGATGGCAAGAGCGCAGTAATTCGTGCTGAGCAGGTGGCATTTAACGAACGAGAGGCAGCACAAAATATCGAAGACCTTAGGAGTAAGCCAGAGAAGTATGCGCGTGATGATGAACGGAAAAAGAAATTTAGTGAACAATTAGCGGCAAACTGTGCATCGGCACAGGCCGAAGCCACACAGGCAAAGCAGCCGGCCTCCGCAGCCAGAACAGCTTCAACGCCCGACGCTGCAGTTATTGCCGCAGCAGAGAAATCTGCACTGGTCGGAATTCCACGGGCAAAGCGGCCTCCACAACCAGCGCATGCAATTGTTGATACAGTGGCAGAATCAGCATGTCACCAACAACCATTCGCAGTGATGTTCCAAGGACTACCGCTTGTGTCACATAGACTAGATGAGGCATTGGCACTGCTGCGCGAAACTCAATCGGCAGAGCCGCATTCACAGCAAGAGCTTACGACCACTGAACGTCCAATTGGCGATAAGCAAAATCGTGTAAGCCTGGAAGCGGGCTCCAGACAAGCCTTGCAAGAGTTGCTCGATGAGTATGAGAATGAAACAAGGAAAATTTATGAAGTAGAAATGCATTATAATGAGGACCTAATAGAATTACGAGAACAACTTAAGCTGTTTACCCGTGCCGCCTGGTCAGTGGAGGAAATAATTATCAATTTGGGCAAACTTTTTATTCGCATTGAAAAATATGGCGTGATGGTTTTTCCGCATTTTATGGCGCACAAGAATGAGCTTGCCACGCTCATGGCGGACTGGTTCGCCAATAGACTTGATGTGCCAAATCGAAATAGCTCTATACAAGTAGACATTTTCCCTATGCTCAAACAAGATTGCGGAATTGATATTGTCGACAGAGTGTTGCGCGCGACTAGATTTTACTCCCTTGCAATTGAATTTTTCGGAAAAATATCTCGCCTCACCGAACTGTGCAATGAAACCGTGGTATTATATCGCAATGAAAATACCCAGGTGAGATATGCGATCCAAATGATTTTTTGCCGGCTGGAAATGGCTTGCGCTCCCATAGCGCAACTTCTCGTCGAACGCGACCGGGAGGCATTAGCGCGAATTCCTGAAGACATAAAATCATGTTTGCTGCTGGAAGCGTTTGGCCGGACGCCAGCCAAGGTTCCAGAAAAAGCTGTCATCGATGCATTAAGAGAGGAACTTGGCCCTAATGGTACGCCAACTGCTATTTTTCACTATCTAATAGAACTGGGAGTTAATGCGAGAATTAGATTTCTATCCTGCGATCTCAATATCGCAAAGCTCCTCTCGAACTACTACATTACCACCATTCACTGGCAGCGTGATGTGCGCGTGGATCAGTTGATCATTAGAGATATCACTATGCGCATGATGATCTCTTCCGATTCTACACTAAATGGAAATCTCATGGTGGCGATAAGCTATTTCTCGCGCATCTGCCTTGAGCATGACCAAGCCCACACCGGTCAAGCCAGCGGAACGCCAAACCCCTATGATCGCTTGCGTAATGACCGCGTAATGTATGCCGTTTATTGTGTGAAAGTCGCATTGGACAAATATTCACCCCGCATTAAAGACATTGTGCTAAATCATTATACTTTGCGAGTTCCGTCATCGACAAATCTTGGAGGAACGCGCGAACCTGGCGAAGGACGTCCGCCGAATGACGGGGTTGAAACACCCATGCCAAGCTTGCCGCGCTAGGCATATAACGCAACCGCTCGAAACTTAAAAAATCCAACCAAAATTTACCATAAATTTGCCCCAATCGCATAATTCAAAATCCAAGGTTTATGGCAACAAGAGCCGCCACAATTACTGCTTTGGCAGAGGCCCAGACGCGAAAACGGGAAAAATCTTCGCCGACTAATTTTCTCAACCGTTGATTAAAATTTTCTATGCAACGGCGTTTTTTAACCGCCGCCTCTCCTCCTCCGAGTTCTGCACTTTCATGTTTTTTCTCTTCCGTGCAATGAATTTCAAATTCTTCTTCATTAGCCTATCGGATTTTCCCCGGGAAATATAACCGCTATCCCCTATCGCGCTTCCTGTACAGTTTTCGAGCAACAACTCCAAAAAGCAAACGTCATGGGCGGAGCCATTCGAGAGGCAAAAATTTATCATCCGCGCCCCTTTGATATTTGTCAGAATATGCACTTTCCCATGCACCACCCTTTGGCAAAGAATCTTTTTCAAGGTGCTCCAAATTTTTGGAAGACGTTTCATAAATGCCGTATAATGTGGCAATTTTGTAAGGAAATTTTCTAGAATTTGGCGTATCGGTCCGTGATAAAATGTCTTGAAATCCTTTGTTCCTGCGCATTGCCAGAAGATAAGAATCGTTAAAAAATGCGCATCGGAAAGAAATGGCTGGTGCCCTTTTTACGTGTAAATTTTTCCAAATTTTCATTGCAAAATGCGCAAAAAGCTTTGAATATATCGTTAAGTATTAGTGTTAAGTGCATTAAAAATGCCAATGGCTAGGCCTAAACTAATTTTTTACTTTACGAAACCAATATTACTTAGTAAACTGTTTCATGATGTTGTCCATATCTGACGCTCGGCCCAAATTTGTTGCCCAACTCCACCCGGCGCCCGTACGCGCTAGCGAACTGCGAGCACTTTATAATCCGAGCTTTAAAACCGGACGTACATTGCTTAACACATCCGGTGGAGTGGCGGCACTTGGCGTCGCAACGATTTGCTTGGAGGCATTGGTATCGAATTGGCTGTGGTCGTGGCTGTGTGTACAACATTTACTGTTAGCGGCATAGGCATCGGTGCCTTAGTACAGATGTTCGGTGATAACACATGCACGCAAGGTAATATACGAAAACTCTGCGACTACTGCCATACGCGTCATCCGGACGAATTCGCGACGTTCCTCCGATTTTCGAATTTGTCGCAAATTGTAGAAGTTAACTGCGATTTAGTTGGCGATGGTTCCAAGCAGGAACAAAAAGATTCTGCGATTTTGGATTCGATCATTGGGTTTCTTAATTCCGATGTATTCACTACAGCGGAGCGTGCCGAAGTCGCACGTCATATACGCGTATGTGGTGATCGTGGATGCGATCGAATGTGCATCATCGCCAGCCCAACAGTCGTCGACTATCTCATAGGCACTGGCACAACAGAACCGTTTATCGAGTTGGC
>JAIRWT010000012.1 GCA_031268795.1 Puniceicoccales bacterium | reverse complement strand
AAGCACTGATTCATGCAATCCTCGCCGGCCATGACGCCGTGGCCAAACTTTGTTCCGAGGAACCGGGCTTAGATGCGGAAACGGCGGAGCGTATGCTCGCCGCCGAAGCTAAAGCTTTCGGCGATTAATTCCATCATTACATTTTTTATAAATGTCACGCTCAGCGCAAACGTGTGCCCGTGTTGTCCGACACGGCCAAAATTCGCACAAAATCCTATGTATTTTTTCTTGAAAATGTAAACGCGTGGTTTTGAACTCGGCCAATGGTTTTACCCGGTTCATTTATCCGACGAACTTTTATTTACGACAGCATACGCCTTTGCCTGCAAGGCACTTTGGATACGATGTTTCTCTCCGTCTTTATGCTAATAGCCATACGAGTATTTCATGCGCCCATTGCCCTAAAAGCATTTTTATCAACCCTTATGTGGCTCGGCGGCATTTTCGCCCCATTGCTAATTCGACGTTTGGCCCCGCTTAATTGGCCAACAACACGCTTGGGCGGCGGTTTTTTTATCGCCATTGGCATTTGTTTCGCATTGGCAGCGCTAACAAATTCCTTTGCGGTTTATATTTTTCTAGTGGCAATGGCCAGCATTGCATATCGAGGAAAGGACAGCGTGCTCATCGGCATGTACATGCGCAACTATCCGAGCTCACGCATGGCCACCTACTTTTCTTTTGGCATGGTTCTGTCATCACTGATGGGAATTTTCTTTGGGCAATTGGCAGGCTATGTTTTAGACCTGGGGCTGGGAAATTACCACCATCTGATGGGTTTTATAGCCCTATGTTCGGCGTGTTGCGCCATTTGCCTTTACCACATTCCTTCGGAGTCAATGGAAGTGCCGGCCGCATCCAAGAAAGGTTATTTCCGGTATTTAAAAGAGGACAAAACATTTGCACGAATGGAACTCTTTACTTTTCTCACGGGAATCGCGTTCCAGATGCTGGTCCCAATCCGAATGGAGTACCTTGCCAACACATGCTATGGGTTGCATCTGAGTAATTTTTCCGTAATGCTCCTCTCCTGGGGAATTCTCAGTGTCGCCCGCGTGATCAGTACGCCAATTTTGGGAAAGCTCTTCGACATGTTGCCAATTATTCCTAATCAAATTTTAGCGGGAATATTTATGCTAAGCGGCTATTTAATTTTTTTCCGTGCGCACAGTTTTTTTTGGCTCGGTGTAAGCGCGGCGTTACTTGGAATGGCTATTGCCGGAAAGTTTCTCATTCACCACTTCTGGGTTTCGCGGGTGGTCCAACCGGAGGCCGTGGCCGCCTGCATGTCCGTGCATGTTCTAATTTCCGGCATACGAAGTCTTCTGGCTCCACTGATTGGCTACGGAATCTTAGCCATATCATCTCCTCGCTGTGTTGCCTACGTTGGGTCCGCACTAATTGCCCTGGGGATCTGGGGATTTTGGTGCATGCGTAAAAATCCAGCCATTCGTTACCGCCATAACGCCGTATGAACACCTGCGTAGAAAAGCTACGAATGCTGGCACATGGGCCAAGGAGATCGCTCGGGCAAAATTTTCTAATCGATAGAAACATTCTCAATAGAGCCCTGGATTTGGCGGCACCGCTCGTCGGCGCAAATGTTGTGGAAATTGGCTCCGGTTTGGGAATTTTAACCGAGGCACTCCTCAATGCCGGCGCAAATGTCTATGCTGTCGAATGTGATCAAACGCTATACGACGACCTATTGCATCAATTGCCTCCTAAATGGCCTAATAGCCTCCATCTTTTGCTGGGAGATGCGGTGAAATCGCCTCGGGCTGGATTCGCCGGTGGCACCTATAAGGTAGTCGCAAACCTTCCGTACGCCATTTCAACGCCATGGCTTGATGGAATTTTACGCGGCCCACTCCCGGAATCCATGACGCTACTCCTGCAAAGAGAAGCAGCCCAGCGGTTCATGGCTGCCAAAGGAGCAAAAATGGGCGCCATTTCCATCCGTCTCAGTGGCGCATTTCAATCCGTCCATGACCTACCGGTGGCCCCATCCTGCTTCTTCCCGCGGCCAAAAGTGGAGTCCGCACTTGTCCATTGGGCACGCAGGAAAAATCCGTTCATTTTTAGCGATCGCACACATGCGCTCATCCGCTTTTTATTCACCCATCGGCGCAAGCAACTCCGCGGAAGCATCCGCCGGATGGCGCCAGGTGCGGATCGGGAAATTTTATCCAAATGGTTACAGTCCTTGGCTGACCCTACGCTGCGCGCGGAAGAAATTACCCTATCACATTGGCAGTACTTGGAAGAGCTTTTTACGTCCATCTGCGAAAGCGGCTAATTGCTACAACAGGACATTTTGAGCATCTTTTTTTCCACGGGGATTTTCAAGTCTTCAAGCGCCATCCCTTTGGACGGTGGCAAAAAAACAATCATCCAATCGGAATTTGGCGATAATTGCCATTGAATGTGTCGGAATGAATCGCGCACCATGCGCCGCAATGCATTGCGGCGCACGGCTCCACCGGTCTTTTTTGAAGTAACAATGGCAATTCGCGGGCGCCCGCCAGGCACACCACTTTTATTAACAATTAAAAACCCGCGGCCGCGACCCCTTACCTTGGAAGCACGAAACAACAAAAAATCACGGCCAAGTCGTATGCGTTGACCTCGTAAAAAACGCTCATCTGCCACGGTGATCCATCAGACAACCGTTAACCGCTTCCGCCCAATGCGCCGCCGGTTGGACAAGATTGCCCGGCCCGCCGCGGTCTGCATGCGCCGCCGAAAGCCACACCTGCGCTGGCGTACAATTCTGGATGGATTATAACTCGGTTTCATCCTTCCCCTAAGAACCACATCCAAATAGTCATTTTGCAAGGAAAAACGCGTGGAAAATTCTGCCTTCGCGCGCGTTGTCTCGACAAAATTTTTGCGGGACATTATCCGGTTATTTAGTGAACATTTGGATTGTACAGGTGGGAGAACCCATTAGCTTTGCAGACGGCGGGAATCGTCCATTTCGTGCGGAAATGCTAATTTCCCGTTTGATAGAACGTGGCCACTCGATTACCCTTTGGACGTCCACATTTGATCATCTCCGTAAAGCATTTCGTTTCCGTGATCAGCAAGAGGTGGTCGTAAGCTCGCAACTCCGCTATATTTTTTTAGAGGGAAAGGCCTACTATCGCAAGAGTCTTTCCATGGCCAACCGAAGGCATAACCGGGAACTAGCCAAGGCTTTTGAAAAAGTGGCCCCCGGGGAGCAACCTCCCGATCTGGTCCTGTGCACCATTCCGCCGCTCCCCCTTGCCACAATGGTATCCGAATATGCCCACCGGAGAAATATTCCGCTCATCGCCGATGTGCGCGATGCTTGGCCGGCATCCTTTGTGAAAAATTTACCGCAGCCATTGCAGTGGCTTGGACATTTTTTGCTACGCCACGAATGGCGGCGTGCAAAGCAAATTCTCCACCATGCGGCGGCGATCGTGACCGCATCAAAGTTTGATTTGCGATGGGCTTTTAGGCAGGCGGACCGCCGTCGCCACAACTGGGACGTTGTTTTTCCGCTGGCCTATGAGGACCCGCCGCAAGTGACATTTCCTCACGCCGAGGCCCGGAATGAGTGTTTGCGTTCGCTGTCCACATCCGAGGAAAAAACCATCGTCACGTGTTTGGGCCGCGTGGGATCTGCCTTTGACTTCAAAGTGGTTACTCAATTGGCCAACTACTATTACCAAAATGGCCGAACGGACATACAATTCGTATTGGCCGGGAAAGAACCGGTTTACCGTCTTTGGGAAAAACATTGCAAATTTCCGCCAAATCTAAAGGTTACCGGATGGCTGGATCAGCAGCAGCTTAATGCCGTCCTTTCGGTGACCAATATTGGCCTTCTCCCCTATCGTTCCATTCATTGTGCTTCGATGCGCAACAAGCCATTGGATTTTATGTCCCACGGAATACCAATGGTTTCCTCCCTGTCTGGTGAATTGGATCAACTTATTAAAAGGCACCAGTTGGGGCTCACATGCCCAGAGGGCGATGTAATAGCCTTTTCTAGGGCGCTGGATGAACTTGTGAAAAATCCAGAATTGCGAACTCGCATGCGCACCAATGGCCTGGCGGTTTTTAGGGATCTATTTTCGGCGCAAAAAGTCTATTCGGATTTTGCTGATTATTTGGAGAATTTTTATACCGAGTGGAGGGAGACGCACGGCGTACCGGCATAGGCGCGGAGGCATCTAGAATCCGGAATGCGTTTGACAGAGACCTTCCCATATTCTATCAGACGATCCAATGTTGTGGCTTAGCGGAATTTGGAGGCGTTTCGCCGGGCGCCACCACCAAAGATTTATTAGGCAGTGCGCATCGGTGGTTCAGCAAATTCACAGCTTTGTCGAAGGCTATGGATCCTTGACCGATGATGAATTACGCGGTAAAACGGAAGAATTCAAAAAAAGATTTCAAGGCATGGAGTCGCTGGATCGGCTGCTCCCGGAAGCCTTTGCCGCGGTTATGTCCGCCTGCCATAGGCTTTCCGGAAAGACACTGTCGGTTTGTGGACAACTCCAAAAATGGGAAATGGTCCCCTACGATGAGCAATTGATGGGAGGAATTGCCCTCCATTCGAAGAAGATTGCAGAATTGGCAACGGGCGAGGGGAAAACCCTGATGGCCACGCTGCCACTTTATCTCAATGCCCTGACGGGGAAAAATTGCCAACTTGTGACCGTTAATGATTATCTTGCACGACGGGACAGCGAGTGGATGGGAAATGTATACAACCTCCTTGGGCTCAGTGTCGGATGTATCCAAAACGGCATGTCGACGGATGCACGAAAAAAAGCTTATGCATGCGATATCACCTACGGCACGGCATCGGAATTTGGCTTCGACTATTTGCGGGATAATGGCCTAGCGTCAACGGCGGATGAGCAGGTGCAACGGGAACATTTTTTCTGCATCGTGGATGAGGTCGATTCCATCCTCATCGACGAGGCGCGGACGCCGCTCATTATTTCCGGACCAATGGAGGAGGACCGGATGGGGCCTTTTAAGGAGCTATGCCCATCCGTTGCAAAATTGGCCGAGTTGCAAATACAGCTATGCAACCGCTTAGTTACGGAGGCCAAGGAGGTATTGGATAAAAAACCAACCGACGAATCTGCCTTGCGAAAATTGGCTCAGGTGCGCATGGGCATGCCAACGCACCGGCAATTGCTTAAGCTCCTTGAAGCAAACGGCATAGAACGAAAATTGAATCGCTTAGAAGTGGAGATGGGCAGTGAGCTGCGCCGGGATGAAAAATTTCACCTGAAGGAGGAACTATACTTTACAATCGATGAGCGGCAAAATGCGGCCGATTTGACAGAGTTGGGCCGGAAGACACTCTACCCGGATGATCCGGACTCCTTTCTGTTGCCGGATTTGTCAGTTGTTTTCACTGAAATTGAGCGAACTAGCGAACTAAGTGACGCGGAAAAAGATAAAATGAAGCAGGCGGCAGCGGTACAGCTGGAAAAAGTTGGGCAGCGAATTCACTGCATTGGCCAATTACTACGAGCGCACACCTTATTCGAACGGGATCAGCACTATATCGTGCACAACGGTCAAGTGATTATTGTGGACGCTAACACCGGACGCGCCATGCTTGGACGCCGGTGGAGCGATGGACTACACCAAGCAATTGAGGCTAAAGAACAGCTGGAAATTCAGCGGGAAAATCGTACATTTGCTTCGGTTACCATACAAAATTATTTCCGCATGTATGAAAAATTGGCGGGAATGACCGGGACTGCGGAAACGGAGGCGCAGGAATTTCGTGATATTTATGGCCTATCCGTGGTTGTAATTCCGACGCATCGCCCCTGCATCCGTAGAGATGCGGACGATGAAATTTATAAAACCAGACGGGAAAAATACGCGGCGGTTATCCGGGACATTGAGGCGGCACACGAGCGTGGACAGCCGGTGCTAGTGGGAACAGCTTCCGTAGAAGCCTCACAGTTGATTGATAAAATGTTGCAGCACAATAATTTGCCCCATACAGTGCTCAATGCCAAGCTCCATGAGATGGAAGCTAATATTATTGCCCGGGCAGGCGAAATTGGGGCGATTACCATCGCAACGAATATGGCCGGGCGAGGCACCGACATCAGGTTGGCGGAGGGCACGGCCGCGCTTGGCGGACTCATGATTCTTGGAACGGAGCGGCATGAGGCGCGGCGCATCGATCGGCAGCTGCGCGGCCGATGCGCTCGGCAGGGGGATCCCGGAAGTTCAAAATTTTACATCTCCTTGGAAGATGATCTGGTTCGCCTTTTTGCCAACCGCGGAGCCATTGGCGCCATGCTGGACCGCACATTCAAGGAAGGCGACGTGCTTTCCCATCCTCTGCTCAATCGCTCCATCGCACATGCGCAAAAGAAAATCGAACAACAAAACTATTCCATCCGAAAGCGGCTATTACAATACGATGATGTACTTAATACGCAGCGGGAGGTAATTTACTCCCTGCGTAACAGTGTTTTACGCGATATGGATTCGCGCCCGCTAATATGGGAATTCGTCGGAGATTTTATCGCCCACTTTCTCGCCGATGCGCAACATTTGGAAAATACATTACCCGTAAATGAAGAAATGTTTGCTCCTTTGCGGGCGATATTTCCCATAAAATTTTCCGATGAAGAAATTGCGCCAATGGATGATATGTGCCGGAGGAAGTTTTTGTCGAAACGAGTACAAGAAGCTTATGCAATTAAGGAAGAAATTGAGGACGCCACAAGCCTACGCCGCCTCGAAAAAATTGTCCTATTGCGCGCCATAGATTCCCGCTGGCAGCAGCACCTGTCCGCCATGGATGACCTGCGCCATAGCGTTGGATTGCGCGCCTATGCGCAAAAAAATCCACTCTACGAATACAAAACGGAAGCATTTGTGCAATTTGAGGAACTGTTGCATTCCATTCATCGGGACGTTGCCTTTGCTCTGTTTCGATCGGCCACCAGCCTCAATGCGTTTCGACAAATGTTTAACCAGCTGCAACAGGCGGAAAATAATAACCAAAAGGCCAGCGGTACCATCACACTTGATTGGGCATCCATGCATGCACACATCGCCGGGCAAAGCTGGCCGCAGAAGTGTGCAAAAACAACAAAAACACGCCAAGTCACGCAGGCTAAAAATGCAACATCCACACGGACTAAAAATCGAACGGGAAAAAAAACTTAATTTTCATCAGGGAATAAGCCGTGGAAAAAATTATTGGAATCGGCACGGATATTGTTGAAATTGCTCGTATCAGGTCTGCCCATCGCCGTTACGGGGAGCGATTTTTGCGGCGTATCTTCACCTGCGGCGAAGTGGCATACGCCTTTTGCTTTCGAAATCCATACCCATCCCTTGCCGGCCGATTCGCCGCAAAAGAAGCCATGGCAAAAGCATTGGGAACGGGTATTGGCGCCTCTGTTTCCTTCCGGCAGATTGAAATTTTCTGCGATGCGAAAAATGCGCCACAAATACGCCTGAATGACTATGGCACGGAAAATGATAATACACACCGGCACATCTCGCTATCGCTATCTCACACGTGTGACTTAGCCATTGCCTTCGTGATAATCCAATCTTCGCCGGTTGGCGTATGATAGATGCGGCCATGGACATTGTCTTTTCCATAGTTATTGAGCAGGAAATCAACATATCTTCGAATTTGCATTTGGTATTTCCCCATCTGCTTCACGGAAATCCCCCTATCTGTCTTCCAATCTATGATGCATATTTCGCGGGCATGGCTAGAAATACACAGTAAATCAATGATGCCACTTCCGATACGGCTGTCACAAAATTCCCATTCCGCGTAAAAATGCTCAAACTTTCGCTGTAAAAATTCATATAATTGCGATTTTAAAAGTAGAGCTACTTCGCGTTTCCCGCGAGTCGTATCTGGCGAGCGGGCAATCTGTCCATCCAAATACCTCCGTTGCATACCCCAATCGGCATGCCAAGGAAAATATCGCATTGCCCCGTGCCACCAGTTACCATAGGCAAGTTGTTCGTCGTCGATAAATCCCTCTTCTTCAAAAGTATTTGCAGGCGCTGGAATCGCGGCCAAAACTTCCCGCGCCCGCTGGCAAACGATCCGAAAATTTTCCGATTGAAAATTATCCTCGTTGGCAAATGCGAAAGGCTCCGGTTGTGATTCAAAAAATGAAATTTGATCCGGAGCAAACGGCACAAATTGCTGCAAATCAAGATTTAGTAACAATTGCGGAGAACACTCCGTGGCACTTGGCATCCCGCCGGTGCCAGCTTTTTGAGCTGCTTCGCCATTATTTGGAGACGCTGACGCGCTCGCCACGAAAATCAGCGTCTGCATGGTGCGTGTCGCCGCCACGTAGAGCAACCGCTCGCAATTCTGCAATTTCCCCAAATCCCTATTAGCCTGAAATTGTTTATATTCGTCCGTAGTTGCCGTTACCAGCAAAAGTGGTCGACCGTCTTTGTATGTAAAATGCGGCAACGATACGGGTCGGCTACTTATTTTTCGATTTAAAAATGGCAAAATAACCACAGGCCATTGTAACCCCTTGCAACCATGAAAGTTGTCGATTTGAATGCCATCTGCCGGTGGTGATGGGATTGGGCACGGCGCAAAAAATTGCCGTAGAAAATTTGGAACAAATTTTTGAAAGGGAATGCCGTGGCCATCCGCATGGTGCGCCAATTCTAAAATTTTTTCCCAGACGGCCAACTCCTGGGAAAAATCCGACGGCGGGATAAAATTTTTAATTTTTTCTAAAAGTTGAAACTGAAAATTAAGCCTCTGGAAAATAATACTCACATCTTCATTCGCAATAGAAACATTCCGCAAAGCACGTAAAATATTTCCGATCAAGTTTCCGTTGTTGCCCATGAGAGCTTCCGCCGGTGAATTATGCGCGCGCATATGCATGGCAATGGCTTCGTCGGAAATGCCAAAAATTTCCCGGAGGACGCAAACGGTCTCAATAAAATCCGTTGGCGCCGTTAGCACACGAACCAACCCGCACATCCAGCGATAAATAAAGAAATGTCCCCAGGTGCGATTGCGCACCTTGCATTTCGCCGGGATGCCATGTTCCTCAAAAATACGCTGCAATTCCCATAGATTTCGCCGATTGATACCGCTCAGAATTACAATGTCCGACCAGCGCCAAACGCCGAAATCTTCCGGTGTTTTTGCCGCTAAAAACGATGCAAATTCCTTCATTTCGTCGCGCAATGTCGCTGCCCGCGGTAAAGCATGCAGTTGAATGTGCATCACCCGCCCCGGAGATTTGCGCCTTGCGGCAACCATTGGAATAAACTGTGCTTGCCCATGGCGGCCATTTAGGACTTCGGGAAACAGCTGATTCACCGTGGATACAACCTTTTCCGGGCAACGCATGGTAACATTAAAAATCAATTCTTCCGCCAGATGGCTCACTTTTAGTCGCATGCAAACATCCGCGAACCGCTTCAATTCTCCGATATCGGTGAGATAAATCGATTGTTGCCCATCACCAACCATAGAAAAATGGCCCTGTCGCGGCCCATTTTGCACGGGATCCTGGGGAACTACCTGAAGAAAGAATTCGAAATCATCTGCCGTTGTGTCCTGCGCTTCATCTAGGAGCACGCGATACCTCCGCTCTCGCAGATGACTTACTATATGCTCATGGCATAATAACTTGCGCGCCGCATGTCTCATGTCCTCATAGGTTGCGGTGAAATTTTTTAATCTGAATTGTCGATACGACTCCGACATATTGTAACAAAATACACCAGCAACAACTTCGACCCATTGCGAAAGCGGGGCCAACCAGTTGTCATTGCATATGTCAGCAAATGTTTGATCTCCAATGGTTGCCTCGCTCCATTTTTCCTTGAGGCGAATGGGTGCATAATCTCCGCATTCAAAATTTTTCCGCCAATGCCAAATAATTTCCCGCTGGGCAAGCACAACCGCCTGCGATACTTTCGTCGCTGGAAGATCATCCGATAGGATAGCATCCCAGTGAATTATCGGCAGTGATGGTAATTGGTCGGGCAGAATTATTCGCGAACACGGATTTATTTTCCGCGATGAATTCACCAGCTCTTCCCAGTCTACAAGTTGTAGCAATTGTGCCAAAGGACCATCCGGTAAAAATTCGGACCATCTGCCCCGGGAAGCTTCTATGAAATCGTGCCAGAGAATGGTTTCCTGCGGCGAACCAATTTCATCAATGCGCATCCCATGGCCGTATCCCACGCAAGGACCAAATTCTTCGAGAAGTTGCACTAAAAAGCTGTCGATGGTTCCAAAAAAGGATGCCTTCAGCGCCAGCAAAATGGCCGTGTCAGCGCATTGCCGTAATGCGTCCACAACCCGTGCGCGAAGTTCTGCGGCGGCCTTACGGGTGTATGTCACAACAACCAGAGTGCCTAATAATTCCTTCCCATCCGGTAACAATGCCATGTGAGCAATGCGGGCGACGATTGCAGTCGTTTTCCCAACGCCGGCCGGAGCAATGACAAGAAAATTACGGGCAACTTCCTTCCTAAAGCGTTCACGTGCAATGGTATCCGCTACCGGCTCACCGGGGCAAGGAGTAAGAGTCACCGCGCTAGAAATCTTCACCGGCGACCTCCCCAAGCCCGCTCAAGGCACGCCTAGTGTTAACGATATTCGCCGGCAATGGGGAATGCGCGTAGGCCAAAAAGCGATCACAATTGCCATATCCAAATGTTAGGGAGCGCTGTAATTTTTCAAAATTGGAAATAAAAATATCCATCTTCACAACCTCCTCTGGCTTAAGTTTGGAAAAATCAAAGCTCTTTGCCCGTTGATGGGGAGAAAGTATTCGCATGACGACGGTGCGCCCGGCACATTGGTAATAGAGCCCATAGAGAATAACTTGGAGGAACTTTCCCCGGAAAATCTGCGCTGCTGTGAATGCGGTTCCCGTCGGCTGTGTTTTGAAGTCGATGACTAGATAATTGGCATCCCCCGAGGCAACCAGATCCACGCGTCCCCGTGTCCAAATTCTGGCGTTACCATTTGCTATAAAACTCGAAATATTTTGCTCGCTTTTGGTAGAATTTGAATCGAAATCGGCCAATTCAATTGACGCTTGCCGTTCTAACACACGTACAATCCCAAACATTTGATAGAGAATGCTGTGCGTAATATGATTTTTTTTCAAATTTACAAAGGGCAAATGCTCGATACGATTTGGAGTAATTTGAGCAAATTTTTTTGCCAGTTCAGCGTGCACGCCCGTTCCAAGAATCATGGGAATTTCGTCAAAAATCGACTTTCCCGGCGTTTTGATGCGCAAAATTTGTTGCATCCAAATTTCTTCCGGGTGCTCAAATGCAAGTTCCCAAGCCTTGCACGGAATAGAATGGAGCAATTCATCCCTCCATTTTTCATCACCGCCGGCGCCAAAATCATAGATTCCAAATGGCATTGTAGTATTCCGCCGTTGGCGATGGGCATGCACACATCCGGCAATGTCTTCAGCGCGTAATTCCTGTTCAATTTCTTTCATTTGGCCGTTATTACTATCGAAAAAATTTCCCAAGCCCCGTAAATATTGTTCCCTTTTACATGTTTCATTTGGATCCGAAAAGTCGTCCGAAAGTGTAAAAATTGGAACATTAGGATTTTCGGTGCCAAACTCTTTGATTGCGACGACGGTTACCTCCTTTGCATATGCCACCGTACCACGGACAACCATTTCCAACGATGGGACATGCGTCGAAAAATCATAATGAAAATCCGCCAATAATTCATTTATACTTTCCAGGGGCATTCCGCCGAGGAGTTCCGAATAATAGTTTAATTCCCTTGCTTCCCAATCACCACAAATTACATAGTCGCAATCGCAAGCTGGCAAATCTTCATAACTAATGACATGTACGTTTGCCGACCAATCTTTTTGCGGAAGTTTACGGAATTGGTTTTCGGCGGTCGCCTCAAGCCAACACAAAAATTCTTCGCGCGTCACCGTCTCGTATAAATCGCTAAGAATTTTGACGCCTGAAGTCAAATGGCGCAACTGCGGGAAAGCACCAACGGCATTCTGCCAAAACTCTTCAATTTTTCCACGCGCGGGAAGCGGCTGAATCCACTCCCGGACATCCTTTGGAAGCATTTGGCCACAATTGCCGGTCACATTCCGCCGGGAATAATCCCATACGCGCTGTTGTAACTTTTCCCATTCCTCCGCCTCCATCAGGCCAAGCGTAAACTTGCAATCAATCAGCGCCAAACACTCATTCCGCCTTTGGCATCTCTGATATTCCATCCATCGCGGCCAGAGCGGAGACCAATCGGATACCTTTCCGCGGGCAAACAGATCTAAAAATGGGATTCGCGCATTTTCCAACCGCTGCCGCAGGGCGTGATAGTGTGCGCTGCATCTGGAAAATCCAACGGCGATTCTGGGAGATTCGCAACCTCGCACCGAATTGTGGCTTGCCAAAATGGATGCAATTTTCCCCAAAATTACAAAAGTAAAATCCGTAACATTGTCTACGGTAAAAACTTCTACTCTGCCAAAGTTTTTTTCTGTCATATTATCATCGGGCAAGTACTTCCAAAGTTTACGCCACCGATCAACGGAATGCGACTCCGATGTTAGTTCGAAAAAATGTTCAATTGAAGTTGCGCAATTTGAAACCGCCCGCAGCAAGTGATAATTTTCCCAAGAACACTCCGGAAAGCCGATGCTAAAAAATCGGTCCCAAATGACGTGTCGTCCCGTCGCGCATAGTTGCATATCCAAAGCCGCCGGAGTAAACAATTTTTCCGATTCAGCCCGTTCCCAGAGCGAATTAGGGCATAACAGATTCCGCGCGGCGGGGTGCAACCACTGAATTTCGTGAATTACGTCTGGAGAAAATCCATTTTCGATTTGCCACGGAATTAAGCTTTCCGCTGGCAAAGGTCGCAGATCCGGATCCAATGCAGCAAGAAGTTCCCGGCGCAGGGATGACGGGGTATGCATGCGCACGCCGCCGATGGTGGGCAATCGCTTTTGCAGACGCTCTCGAAAGCCGCGCAACGCGTATGTACTTGGGAACAATATGGATGTGCTTTCGCACAAAGCTGCCTCGGCCAACCGCTTAACGATTATACTTTCGGCAAAGGAAGTCATATTTTGGCGACCATGGGCCATGAAATCTCCACCCGAGAACATTGTTTGAATAAATAAATACCCCGATAAATAAACTCAAAAATTTTCTCGCTTATGAAGAATATTCGCGTTGGTAAATTTAAATACCACGATCGCATAATTCAAATCCGATGTTTGCGGCAATGAGAACAAAAGCGGTAATCGCGATCGAAATTCTGACAACAAACTTGAATTTTTGAGGTTGTCCAGCGTAACAAATTTTTACTTTACGAAACCAATATTACTTAGTAAACTGTTTCATGATGTTGTCCATATCTGACGCTCGGCCCAAATTTGTTGCCCAACTTCACCCGGCGCCCGTACGCGCTAGCGAACTGCGAGCACTTTATGATCCGAGCTTTAAAACCGGACGTACATTGCTTAACACATCCGGTGGAGTTGCGGCACTTGGCGTCGCCACGATTATGTTTGGAGGCATTGGTATCGAATTGGCTGTGGTTGTGGCTGTGTGTACAACATTTACCGTTAGCGGCGTAGGCATCGGCGCCTTAATGATGATGTTCGGTGATGGCACATGCACGCAAGGTAATATACGAAGACTCTGCGACTACTGCCATACGCATCATCCGGGCGAATTCGCGACGTTCCTCCGATTTTCGAATTTGTCGCGAATTGTAGAAGTTAACTGCGATTCAGTTGGCGATGGTTCCAAGCAGGAACAAAAAGATTCTGCGATTTTGGATTCGATCATTGGGTTTCTTAATTCCGATGTATTCACTACAACGGAGCGTGCCGAAGCCGCACGTCATATACGCGTATGTGGTGGTTATGGATACGATCTAATGCGTAATATCGCCACCCGGACAGTCATCGACTATCTTATAAGCACTGGCACAACAGAACCGTTTATCGAGTTGGCTGATAATATTCAATTCACTTTCGCACGAAATGCGCACAGCTCTTCTTTGAATATTAAATACGCAGCGGTAGCCAATGAAAGTACGACTAAAATTTTGCGGATTATCTCAAGGATGCCCAATGATTTAGCGGTTGAAATTCTAAATTCTATTTGCACGACTTATGGTTACGCCCAATGTAATGTTTCATTTGCTATGAAAGTGGTGCGAAATTGTAAAAATCCGGAAGTCGTTAACCTTCTGCTTGCATCATTGCAACAGTTTCCAGAAGAACAGCGCAACGAAGTACTGGCAAA
>JAIRWT010000001.1 GCA_031268795.1 Puniceicoccales bacterium | reverse complement strand
GCGGACGAAATGAATAGGTCGGCATTCATCTTTTCTGCCAGGAGAGCTATTCCCTTTGAGCATACGCAGTACTCATAATCAAAGTTAGTGAGCATATCGCCGAGTTGTAAGCAGAATCGTTGCTCTCCAGCAAATAACGGAGCAACAAGGACGGCGCGACGTTTTCCTGGTGGAGGGTTAGGCAATTCGTCTATTTGGCCAGCAACTAGCGCACAAATTTGACTCTCCAACTCCGGGGACGAAGCCCTGAGAAATTCTTCAGGAGCCTTCCGCCTTTGTGGCACACAATTTTTCCTGCTTACGATGCGAGACATTTGCATCCGAGGTGAATCAGCCTGTATTTCCGCCGTCAAGCCACCGCCGTTGGTTTTTGCTGAATTTTCAATCAATTTCTGTTCCAATTCGCCCACATTCATCGCTTCGGCAAGAAGCGGCATCCGCCAATTTAAGCCCATAGACTCAATCATATCTACCATAAGTGTTAGAGTTTGGCGACAAAATGAGGCGTCGGCAATTCAAATGTCATTGCTACACAGATATTGGTTCCACAAATTGAAGCATCCGCGTGCGCGATGAAAATTTCGAAAATTGTGTAAATTAACAGGACTGCTGCGTTGTATCTAGTAAAAAATTGTTGCGGCGGTGTCTATTCTCTGATTATCTATCATGGAGTTGGTGAGTTTGGCCAAATTTAGCGGTCGGACTGCATACGTTTATGACCGGTGGAGGTTTTATGAAATCAGACAAAGCAGATACGGTGGAGTTTTCACGATTGCGGAGGATTTTTTTTCCAATCTACATGTATGAATTGAAGAAAGTGCTGCCGATGGCATTTATCTTTTTTTTAATTCTTACCATTTATACACTTACGCGGAATGTTAAGGATAGTTTGGTGGTTACGGCGCCCAATTCCGGTGCGGAAGTGCTGTCATTCCTGAAGCTTTTCTGTGTTACGCCGGCGGCTTTCATTTTTCTCATTCTATACGCTAAGGCGAGCAACCTACTTAACGCGGAAAAACTTTTTTATGCAACGCTGACTCCATTTGTAATATTCTTTGGACTTTTTGGCTTCGTTATCTATCCACACCTCGATTTTTTCCAGCCAATTCCGGAGACCGTTGCCGCATGGCAGGAAGCATTTCCGCGGTATAAATGGATTATCGCCGTCTGTGGCAATTGGACTTATTCTCTGTTCTACGTGCTCTCTGAAATTTGGGGGAGTGCCATCATTTCTCTTTCCTTTTGGCAATTTGCCAATCAAATTACGAAAATCAGCGAAGCTAAGCGGCACTATGCTTTCTTTGGCTTCATGGCCCAAACGGCACTCATTGCTTCCGGGGCAATGGGCAAGCACTTTTCACAGGTGACCGTTGCAAATTCCGGTGGCGATGCCTGGGGGGAGTCACTGCGCTGGCTCATGGGAATGGTATTTATTTTCGGACTGCTGATTATGGCCGCATACCGGTGGATGTATACGCACGTGCTCACGGATCCGCGTTTCTACGACCGGGCGGAATTACCTAGCAGCACGGGAAAGAAGAAGGCAAATGTTTCCCTCAGCCAGAGTTTCAAAGAAATTCTCACATCACCTTACCTTGGACTGATTGCACTCCTGGTAATTTGCTACGGAACCAGTGTTAATTTCGTTGAAGCGGTTTGGAAGAGTCAGGTAAAGGTATTGCATCCAAATCCAAACGATTTCAATGCATTCATGGGTCAGTACACCATTGTGCTTGGCATTGTTTCGATGGTTATGATGCTAGTTGGGAGTAATATTCTGCGGCTATTTAATTGGTTTACGGCGGCGGTTATTACACCGGTTCTCCTGCTCGCGCTGGGCGGCATATTTTTTGTATTTGTTGTTTTCCGCTCGGGATTGGCGCCAATGATTGAAAACATTGGTACAACGCCGGTTATTCTCGCCGTAATCCTTGGCGCTATTGTTGCCGGTGCCACTAAAGCAACAAAATATGCACTCTTTGATCTCACCAAGGAAATGGCTTATATTCCATTGGATGAGGAAATGAAGGTTAAGGGTAAAGCGACGGTTGACGTGCTGGGAGGGCGCCTTGGAAAAGCGAGTGGCGCTGGATTCCAGGCAATACTTTTCGTACTCATTCCCGGTGCAACGTTCCTTCAAATTTCACCTATCGTTGCCGTTGCATTCGTGGTAATTTGTTCCGTGTGGATTATGGCCGTGAAAGGATTAAGCAAACGCATTACGGCCATTGCGAAGGACAAACCAGCAGAGGCGGCGGCATAATCGGATACACAGTTTTATCGGCAGCCGCCATCATATGAGGTATCTTGGCATTGATTATGGCAAGAAGAGAACTGGCTTGAGCTATGCCGATGGGGTTGGCGTAGCCATTCCCATCGGGCCAATTATTGTTAGGTCCGGGGAAAATTTTTGGCAACAACTGGAAAATGTTATTCACGGGCGAAAAATTGATACCCTTGTGGTCGGTTACCCGGTTGGCATGGATGGGGATGCCACAGCTTGGACGCTTTTGGTTGATCGCTTCATCGGAGAACTTATCGAACGCTATGCGCTTCCCGTGCACAGGAGTGACGAGCGGTTAACATCTTTTCAAGTGGCCGACGATTTAGCACATTATGGGCTGCGTGTGAAGAGAAGAAATATACGCCAGCAGCGAGAAACTGGGGTGGACGACTCGCGAGCGGCGACACTTATTTTACAAGATTTTCTAAATGAGTTGCACAGTGGAATTCCCTAGAAGATTTTACGGATCCACGAGGTCGAATTTTATTTTTTCAGGATCAAAAAATCGCACATTGCGCCCATTGGACGAGTAAAAAAAGCATCGTCCCATTGCGTGATCTTCGGATATGTTTCCGTCTTCATCCCCGTAATACATGATCATTTTTCCCGCTTTATCATGGGCAATATTGATGTACATATCGGGTCCCCAATTGGTGGATCCAATAACGACGTGTCCATCGGCGGAAAGATGCGCTTCTATCTCCTCCACAGAGTTAAAGCGTGGAACAATGAATGTAAATGCATGGTATTGAGCGCATTCGGCCAGAACAGCGGCTCCGGCTGGCAAATTATATTTATGTTTAATTTCTAAAATAGCTTCCAGCAGTTTTCTGGGTGCATGGTCATAGTCACCACGTTTGGCATGCTCACGCAATTCCTTGCCATCAACGACTGCAATTGGCCGTGATGCCTCTTTCCCGAAAAAAACTGCGCAAGCTTGCGAAACGGCCGCCCCAGTATAGACGAGATAATTTTTATCCGCAACGGGAAAGGGGCGGCCATCCATTAGTGGCCCACCCTTTCCCACGCGATGAAGAGTATGTACCTGATGGCCGCCATGGCTTTCTATATACTTTTTCTCTATAAAATCATAAAAATCATTGATTTGATCGGAATCCAATTGCAATGCATGCAACTGGTTATCGGCGGATTCCTGCTCAAACATGGATACCCCTAAATTCTGTCGCCATTGGAATTTCGGGGAAAATGTTTCACGAAAATTTTCCGAAAGCCGTATTTTTCGCATACGTGCAAATTCTGCCAAATCGTTCTGCAGCATTACCGTCACTGCAATCTGTGCGCGCTGCATAATCGTCGCGGCTAACACCTCATGTGGTTCCCGATCTGATGGCACGCGCCGAAAATCTCCCGTCAGATTAGCGGCGATACGCATTTCTGTTCCATCCGAGCGGAAGTGTAATTCGCCATTGTTGTATAATTGCTGCAATAACATAAGAAAATTTTTCGGATGCGTTTTTTGCAGGTAAATTAGGAGGGCGATGGCAAAGCAGTTATCCCTCCGTCCTTGCCAAAATATACTCTTACTTATTTCACCAATATTGCTTGCCGTTAGCCCGGTAAGTGTTCTTACTTGTCGCACTAATTGTGGTACGGTTGGGGGGTTGCTCGCGGGAGCTACATTTGGCGAATCACCGATTTTTTGGTCGAGCGGTGCCGAAATTGCCTGTGAATTCGTACTTTCGTGTGGCACGAGAAACATCCACCACCACAAAAAAGTTAGACATTTTTTGATCGTATCGGATTTCACTATGAACTGTATCAAATACAGCACGCAGGCCACCGGTAAGCACAGGGACCACGTGATCACTCGGACTAAAACACCTAAAACGGAAATAAATGGCGAAATAACCGACTCGGAAACGGCCACTTCCTCTCGCGCCATAGCAACATTTGAGACCAATTCGCACCCTTGTGTTTAACACTATGGAAATAATCAAAATTTTGGCAAGTCTATTTGTCGCGCGGCAACAAGCTTGTAGTTTAGTAAATGTTTAATGCTGACATTTTCACTGAGTGAGTTCCCGCCCCAGGAACCGCATCCCAGGGTAAGGGATGGAGGTACGCAGGCATTGTAAAGTCCAATGGCGCCTTGGGATGCGGGCGAATTGATGAGCAATCTACCGGCTGGCATTTGCAGGGAAAATAGATCTATTTTTTCACGATCCTTCAGATTCACGTGGAGCACCGCGGTATGCCCCATGCCTCCAATGGTGATGAGTTTAAGTGCGATTTCCACTGCGCCGTGGAAATCGTTAGCCCTGTACAGTGCCAGAATTGGTGATAATTTTTCGTGGGCAAATGGATTAGATGTTTCGCAGGATTTCTCTTCGCCAACGAGCACGGACGTATCCTGTGCGACGGAGATGCCTGCCATTTTTGCAATCTTATAAGCGGATTGGCCAACGATTTCCGCATTAATACCTTTTTCCGTGAGAATGATTTTCCCAACCTTTGCGGATTCGGCCGGAGACAAAATATGCGCCCGGTTGTGTATCAACTCCTTCTTAACAGTATCGTATACGGTCGCATGGGCCACAATCGCTTGCTCCGAGGCGCAAATCACACCGTTATCGAAGGTTTTGCTCTTAATAACACACTTAACCGCCTCGGCGATATTTGCACTTTCATCGATAATCGCCGGTGTGTTTCCGGCACCGACACCAAGTGCTGGTTTCCCGCTCGAATAGGCCGCTTTTACCATGCCGGGTCCGCCGGTGGCAATTATAATGTCTACCATGGGATGCTTCATGAGTCCGTCCGTCAATTCCAAGCTCGGTTCGGTGATCCATGCGACGATGTCTTTGGGCGCGCCGGCTTTTACCGCCGCTTCTGCAACGATTCGTGCGGCTTCAACGGTACACTTTTTGGCCCTCGGATGCGGGGAAAAGACAATGCCATTGCGAGTTTTCAGTGCCAGCAATGCCTTAAAAATCGTCGTTGAAGTTGGATTTGTCGTTGGAATTACCCCTGCGACGACACCGACGGGGCAAGCGACGGTCATGGTTCTCTTTTGCGCATTTCTTGCAACAATTCCACAGGTGTGCTCCCTTCTGTGGCGACGGTAAAAGAAAACGGAAGCGAAGCGGTTTTTAACAAATTTATCGCTTTCAATTCCCATCCCCGTTTCTTCAACGGCCATCTTTGCCAGCGGTTCACTTGCCTTTTCAGCCGCCTTTGCTGCCGTTTTAAAAATTTCATCCACCTCTTTTTGCTCAAAGGATGCATATCGGCGCTGCGCCGCCCTTGTTTTGGACACTATTGTATCAAGCCCCCCTGTGTTACACATTTTTTCCCCCACTTCGACTAGTTTATAATGTATTGATGCGAAATCAAGAAATAAAATAAAAAACAATCACATTTTTTTCGCAAATTCAATTTTGTTACTTAATGCGAAGCACTTGGCAAAGATTTCCGTTGGGCAAAACTTAATGGAGGCCGCCGACTTGCCTCCATTTTTGCACGAGGCCATAAAAATCATCCGAAAAGAAGTGACTGGAATCGAAAAATAATTAAAACGAAGCGCAGCAAGTTCATATGGAAGACGACGGACGGATTCAGCAGATTATGGGTGGCGTCGTGGATGTTGCCTTCGATGAAAAGCAGGTACCATCAATTTACGATGCATTGGAAATCGTGCCCGAAGCGGGGGAAAATTCGATCGTCCTTGAGGTGCAGCAGCAATTGGAGGGTGGCGTAGTGCGCGCCGTTGCCATGGCGCCGACGGATGGACTCCGCAGGGGAATGCTTGTGCGTAACACCGGTGGCCCAATTCGGATGCCTGTTGGAAATGGAACACTTGGTCGCATTCTCAATGTTCTCGGCCAACCCATAGATGGGCGTGGTCCGGTTCAGGCGGATGCGCATCTTCCCATTCATCGGGCAGCACCTTCTTTAATTGAGCAGGACACGGAAACAAAAATTCTCGAAACGGGCATTAAGGCTATTGATCTCATTTGTCCATTTATTCGCGGTGGTAAGGCCGGCGCATTTGGCGGAGCTGGAGTCGGAAAAACCGTCGTCATTATGGAACTAATCCATAATATCGCACAAAAATACGGTGGATTTTCTATCTTCACGGGCGTAGGCGAACGTTCCCGTGAAGGCAATGACCTTTACCATGAAATGATTTCCTCCGGTGTCATTGATTTGGAGCACCCGGAAAATTCGCGGGTGGCATTAATTTTTGGCCAGATGAATGAGCCGCCTGGCGTCCGCATGCGAGTGGCACTGAGCGGGTTAACCGCTGCGGAATACTTCCGTGACGAAAAGCATTTGGATGTGTTGCTTTTCATCGACAACATATTTCGATTTTCTCAGGCGGGATCGGAAGTTTCTGCCCTCATGGGCCGATCTCCTTCCGCCGTCGGGTATCAACCCACGCTCAATTCTGAGATGGGTGTGCTGCAAGAACGAATTACATCGACGGCAAATGGATCCATTACCTCATTCGAGGCGGTTTATGTTCCCGCCGATGATCCGACCGATCCGGCACCGGCAGCACTTTTTGAGCATTTGGATTCCACAATTGTATTAGACCGAAAGATTGCCGCCATTGCCATCTTCCCAGCCGTGGATCCACTGGCGTCCACATCCAAAGCACTTTTGCCAGATGTGGTCGGGCAAGAGCAGTTTGGTGTCACCAAGCTCGTGCAAAACACCTTGCAACATTACAAGGACCTGCAAGACATCATCGCCATTTTGGGAATTGATGAACTTTCGGAGGAGGATAAACTTGTCGTTGCCCGCGCCCGCAAAATACAAAAGTTCCTCTCGCAGCCATTCCATACGACGGAGGTTTTTACCGGATTGCCCGGAAAATATGTCTCCCGCGAGGAAACCGTCAAAGGATTTTCGGCCATCTTAAATGGCGATGTGGACCACATTAATGAAAACGATTTCTATATGAAGGGTAGCATCGAGGATGTCTTGGCGGCACACGAAAAGGCACAAAAGTAGGAGTGACCATGGCCCTTTGTTTGGAAATTACCACCCCGGAGGGTGTAGTGTTGGAGACGGAAGTGGAAACGGTGAGTGTTCCAACGGCGCGTGGCGAAATAACCATTTTGGCTGGGCATCAACCATTGGCCGCATTGATTGAGCCTGGAATTTTGCACTATGGCTGCGGTGGTGGCGAAAACTCGCTCGCCGTTGATAGTGGCTTTCTTTGCATTCAAGAGGATCGAGTCTATGCCATAGTCGATCAGGCCGTTAATGTGATTCAAATTGATCCATCAGAAGCGGAAATGGCGCGGCAGCGGGCGGAATTGGCCTTGGAAGAAGCCAAAAAGAACCAGGCGGATCGGGGCGAAATCGCTCATTTGGAAGCCAAAATCCGCTACCAGGTAGTCAAGTCATCAGCGAAGCAATAGTTTTCTTCGATTCATTCTATTTTAATGCCAGACCATTACCGGCTTTTGTAAATGTAATAAGTTTAGCTTTTTGCCCATTTACAATGTCTCGAAAATCGGGATTACACCTGTGTAGATCGACGAGATCAACGAAGTAGGGAAAATCACTGTCGGAAAAGGCCGCCCTTAGTTTTGGAAGTTTTTCGGCGGTGGCTTCGTCGCATTCAATAGCCAGATCTAAGTCAGAAAAAGGCTTTATCCATTCCGTAATCCGAGATCCAAACACGTAGACATTTGCCCCGGTGCCGGAAAGATATCGGGACAATATCTCATGAACTATTGCCAATTCTTCGGTGGTGAGCTTAATCATTGCCCAGATACCTTTCCGCACGATCAAGAAATTCGGCCGCTTCTTCGATAAAAGCTTGAATGCCGGAAAAAACAATTTGCGCCTGTCTTTCGTCGTAAGCATGGCTTGTCCGGTTGCGATTTTCGCGAAAATTTTCCCATATTTTCACGGTTCCTCCAATGAGCCCACGCACATTGGCTTCCCGAATGAGATCTTTAAAATTCATTTTGTCCACATTGGCACCAAGCGTAGATCCGTGTTCCAAAACGCGGCAAACCATTTTGATGGTCAGTTCATAGGTGTACTCAAATCGCTGAATCGCACCGTCACGCACGGTCGAAATGTCCGGATAGCAATTAACGTCGGCCACCGCTTCTCGGAGTGTCGCTAAAGCCTTTTCCAACTGTTTTAACGATATCATTTTCGATTTTTTTTGCTAAAATATCAAACCTCTGTCAATGCCGCGTCTTCTCGGAAACATTTCACATGCTTTTTTACGACATTGTGCCACATCTCGGCAAAAAATAGTGCCTGTGATCATTTTTTGCAACAATTCACCGGATTAGCGCCCCCGTTGAATTTCTGCTCATGAATTTTTTAAAATCTTAATAAATGCGTCCTGAGGAATGGATACCTTTCCGATGCTTTTCATGCGCTTTTTACCTTCTTTTTGCTTATCCAGTAGTTTGCGCTTGCGCGTTATATCTCCACCATAGCACTTCGCCGTAACATCCTTGCGGAGGGCACTTAAGGTTTCCCGCGCGACGATGTTACTCCCGATGGCCGCCTGAATGGCAACGCGGAATAATTGCCGAGGTACAAGATCTTTTAGCCGTTCGCACATGGACTTCCCGCGAGCAATGGCTTTGGATTCGTGAACAATGGAAGAAAAGGCATCCACCGAATCGCCATTCACCAAAATGTCCAATTTGACCAGATTCGATGCCTGATAATCGGCCAGTTCATAATCCATTGATCCATAGCCACGGGTAATACTTTTGAGCCGGTCATTGAAGTCGACGAGAATTTCATTTAACGGCAAACGGCAGGTAAGCATAAGGCGCAAATCATCGACAACTTCCGTATTCGTGCAGTTGCCACGCCGATCTGTGATTAGTGCCAAAATGTCGCCCAAGGAATCCGTTGGCAGATGTATTGTGGCCAGAATGGTTGGTTCTTCGATGCTGGCAATTGTGGAGCGATCTGGGAAAAATTGAGGATTATCGATGGATTTCATCGATCCATCGGTGAGGTACACGTGGTAAATCACGCTTGGATAAGTAGATATCACATCCAAATCGTATTCGCGGCGGATGCGTTCCTGGACAATTTCCATGTGAAGCAATCCCAAAAATCCACAGCGGAAACCAAATCCGAGGGCAACGGAACTTTCCGACGTAAAAGTAAGCGCTGAGTCATTAAGTTGGAGTCGACTCATGCTCGCCTTTAATTTTTCAAAATCGGAAGTATCAAGTGGGTAGAGGCCACTGAAAACCAGCGGATGGATTTCCTTGTATCCTTGTAGCGCTTGAGCGGCTGGTCGAGATGCCAGTGTGATGGTATCTCCGATTTTAATCTCAGCAACTGCCCTAATGTTGAGTACCAGGTAACCGACATGTCCCGCGGCAAGGGTTTCGCAAGCGGTCATGGCCGGTGTAAAGCGACCAATTTCCTTTATTACTGATTTGCAGCCGGAGTGCATCATAATCACCTCTTCGCCCACGCGAAGAGTACCGCCGAAGAGGCGCACATAACAAATGACGCCTTTGTAACTGTCGTAAACGGAATCAAAAATAAGCGCCCGCATTTCGTCTTCTTCCTCGGGCCGCGGGATGCGACGTACGACGGCATCCAAAATCTCATCGATACCAACACCCGTTTTCGCACTTGCCGCGATGGCTTCCCCTCGCGGAATGGCTAAGATTTCTTCCAGTTGGATGTAAACGCGGTTAAGATCCGCACTGGGAAGATCAACCTTGTTGATAACGGGAATAATATGCAGACCCTGATTCATGGCAAGTAATGCATTTGCAACGGTTTGCGCCTCAATCCCCTGAGATGCGTCAATGAGCAGAAGTACGCCCTCGCAGGCGGCTAAGCTACGGGAGACTTCGTAGGAAAAATCCACGTGGCCAGGGGTATCCATTAGGTTGAGTAAAAATTCCCCCTCCGTGGGATGGTGATAAATCATGGAAACTGGATGGCTTTTGATGGTAATTCCCCGTTCCCGCTCCAAATCCATTGAATCCAATAGCTGTGCCTGCATTGCCCGCGCGGAAACCGTCTGCGTGCGCTCCAGGAGGCGATCGGAAAGGGTTGTTTTCCCGTGATCAATGTGCGCAATGATGCAAAAATTACGCGTCGATGAAGTAGGCATTAGGAATCGTCATCTAGCCTATGGCGGCATTTGACTCAAGCTATTAGAACCGTGTTCTTCGGGGAACGGCTCCATGGACGGATGCAATCATAGTTTGCCAATCGGCATTCATGGGGCAGTGAAATTATCAAAAAATTACAGATCCAACTTTTCATTGGCCTGCAGAGTTTATTTGCTACTCATGGTGATGTCCGCCACCATCCGAGCGAGAGGTAATTTTTTTTGAAAATTTTTCTGCGCCAAGCAAATGGACGTATTCCGGAAGTCCGCCCTTGTACGGAATTTCCACTTCGCCTTGAATCAGTGGGGATACATACCGGAGGAAGTTGTTGGATATCATGGATCCGGAATCGTCGATCCATGCCTGTGGAAATTCTTTAACTTTTCCGGCAATTTCGCCCAGCTCGGAAAGCCCATAGCTAACCTGGTACGGCGTATCGCTTTCACGGATGATTGTAACCATTTTCCCGGATTCGCCACCGATGGCGGCCTTCACGGCACGCACACCGCATTCGTAGGCCTCTTCATTGTCTCTGGCCGATGCGCAATGGGCCGCAGCCCTTTGGGCAATGCCAAGTTTCGTCGTTCGCGTCTTAATTTTTAAATTTTTTTCCACGAGCCCCTGCAAATATTCCGCGGCTCCACCCAGCTCCGTGCGACCCAATGGGTCTTTAATTCCACTCACCTGGACGTAATTCCCCTCCGAATTGTGAATACCCTCCGAGACCACCACTAGACAATAGCGACTCTGTTCCAGGACTTTTTTTACCGATGAAAGAAATTCCTGATCGATAAATGGCCGTTCTGGAATATAAATGAGATGTGGTGCATCAAATGGCGTACCACTATTACGAGCCAGCATGGATCCGGCAGCAATCCATCCGGCATCCCGGCCCATTACCTCTATGATGGAGACCAGATTATAATCTCCCATGGACTGATCGTCGATGGCAATTTCTCGTACGGTTGTGGCCACGTATTTTACGACGCTGCCATATCCCGGTGAATGGTCTGTTACCACTAAATCATTATCAATGGTTTTTGGAACGCCAATGGCGCGGATGTCATAGCCGATTTTTTGCGCATGTTCATGAATGGCGCGGATGGCAGCCTGGGATCCATTACCACCTATGTAAAATAGGTAACGAATATCCATCTGCTCGAAAGCAATGAACATTTTTTCCAAATCACCTGCTTCCATGCGTCGGCGAAAACTGCCCAAGGCCGCACCGGGCGTATGGCGCAAACCGCGAATCACATGCTGTGATTCATCCGCCAGGTCAACGAGCTGGCCATTGAGAATTCCGTGCAAACCGTTTAACGCTCCGTAAATTTCTCCAATACATTCGTGATTGAGTGCTTCCTGCACAACTCCCGCCAGCGAAGCGTTGATAACGACCGTGGGCCCACCGGATTGGGCCACAAGCAAATTGCCAGGCAATTCCCGTGCATCCGTTCTTTCATCCATCATCTTTTTGTCTATTATCCTTTCCCTAAGATGTGAATGTAAATAAAAATTGTGCCGCGGCAAAGCCTCCTTGCCAAAAAGGATTGGCTTGGTTGTAGCATTCGATGGATGACACATGTGGTTCAAAAAATTTTTGGCACCGATGGGATTCGTGGAAAATTTGGGACATTTCCGATCACCGTGGAATTCTTTGAAAAAATTGGCCAAGCCATCTCCGATTATCTTGGGCATCAAAATGTAAGTGGAAAAATTTTTATTGGCAATGATACTCGGGCATCGGCGGACGCGTTAAAAAACGCCTTATTCCATGGGCTTGGCGGATCTTTTGAAATTTATGACCTCGGGGTTTTGCCCACCCCGGCCATCGCTTTTTTAACTGCACACTGCGGCGCCATTTGCGGCATTTCCATCACCGCTTCGCACAATTCATATGGCGATAATGGCATCAAAATTTTTAATGAAAGAGGCCGAAAATTATCTCGTGCGGAGGAGGAACAACTGGAATACATAATTTTCAATGAGGCGGACCATATGCCCATTGACATGCCCACCATTCATAAAGCCTCGGATAAATTTCTTGCGGCGTACCAACGGCATTGGGAGAAAACATTTGCCACAAATTGTCTGAATGGCCTTTCCATCGTTTTCGACGCCGCCAACGGTGCAACGGCCGCCTATGGAAGTGTTCTATTAGGCCAACTTGGTGCCCGCGTTTTTGCCATTGGCAACGCTCCAACGGGATATAATATCAATGGAAACTTTGGCACTGAGCACCAGCAGGTGCTTCAAAGGGTTGTTACTGAAACTGGTGCGCACATCGGCATTGCCGTGGATGGCGATGGCGATCGGGTGGTTCTTTGCGACCGGGAGGGTAAAATTTTTACCGGAGAACATATTCTTGCAATTCTTGCCATTAATTTACAAAAACAAAGACGCTTAGAATCCAATTGCCTTGTGACAACCGTCGCCTGCAATACGGCCGTTGACACGGCTTTGAAAAAATATGAAATCCGTGTTCACCGATGTGATGTTGGCGATCGCAATGTCGCAGAAGCCATGGCACACATGCAAAGTAATCTGGGAGGAGAACCTTCTGGGCACGTTATTTGCACGGATTTTTCCCCGACCGCGGATGGGCTTTTCACCGCAGTTGCTTTCATTCGGTCCATTATTGATGATTGGGACTTTCGCATTTCATCTCTCCGAGATTATTTCCCATTAAATCCTTGTGTGGCACTAAATTTGCCGGTCTTAGCCAAAATTCCCATTGAAGAAATTCCCATCCTACAAAGTGCCATTGCGGATGTGAAAAATGAACTCGCTAAAATTGGCATCGGTCGCGTGTTGGTGCGTCATTCTGGGACTGAGAATATATTGCGCATTCTGGTGGAAGCCGACACATCGATGCGAGTCCAAACATTAATAAAGCGCATTGCCGGCGCAATTCAGTCATAGCTCCAATTGGCAAGTGCTGATGCGCAAGATGTTGTTTTACGTAGGACAATTTATGCGCTACTTTTTGCGCAAGATTTCGCAAAGCTGAGAATCTTCTCGCATTCGCTCTCCAGGGAAAAATTGTCACAAAAAATCTGATGTGCCTTTCGGGCCATTTCTATGGCATCCTCCGGATGGGCAAGGATCCATTGCATATGCGCATCAATTTGCTCAAAAATCTCTTTCGCTGGCTTATTAGTATCAATAAACAGTACGCAATCGCCGAAATATTTCTGCATGAAATCAGTTTTTTCGGTGATGATTGCGCATGAAGCGGAGAGAGCTTCAAAATCGCGATATACGGCAGAGCCGGCCTCAAATTGCTGCCTATGGTGTAAAAGAAGCGCAATCCCAGCCGCCTCCATAACGTCTTGCACATCCCTGAGTCCGTGCAATGGAATTGCGCCTTTCCAAGATTTGAAATTCTTTCTCTGCCAACCGCTAGCCGGCCCATAAAAGTCGCAATAGCCTGTTTCGTCGAGCAAGTGAAAAAGTTGCGCTAATTTGTCCCGGCGGCGGGAGTCCCATAAATTCCCAACAAAGGCTATCCGCTTTTTGGGACTTGCGCAAAAATGCGTTTTTCTCAGCGTGAAATAGGTTTCCAAATGGCGGAAATTTTTCCCGATTTCATGTAAATATTCCTCCAGCTTATCTGTGCCCGATTGGGCAAATAGGAAATTGTCATAGGCATTAATATATTTATAGCTTTTAGGGGAAATACAAAAGGGGGAATGGATATAGAGCATGGATACAATCCCGGATGCAGGGTTCGGTGGAGGGATTGTCGTCCAGGACGAAATGAAAAGATCCACATTCATCTTTTCTGCCATACAAGCCACTTCCTTTGGGCATAGGCACCATTCGTAACCAAATTCAGTAAGTGCATCGCCAAGCTGCATGCAAAAGCGTCGCTCTCCAATGCTCTCCGGAACCGCAATGATGGCCCGCCGTATCCCGAGCGGCGGCTTAGGTAATTCTTCCACTTGGCCCGCAATCAGTTCCCGCAATTGCCGCTCCAATTCATTGGATGAACATTTAAGAAATGTTGAAGGATTCCGCCTTCTTCGGGATACACCCATCGGCCTCCGTCCGAATCGAGGCCTTTGGGTACTTGGTGTATCGGTGGGCGTTTCTTCTGATACAGCTACAGCAGAGTCGTATATGCTACAGGCCTCAATTGGACTTTCGGCCGTTCCAGTAAAAGTTTCCAGTCTCCTAATCGTGTACACCATAAACAATTGATGGTTACCTATAAAATGGACCAACGTCAAACGAGGAAAGCAATCCGATGTGCTAGTGCATTCAAGGTCATTGAAAAAAACTCGCGATGTCTTTTATTCGACGGGGTGCTCATCGGTCTTTCGGATGCGGACCGAATACAGACGACGCAATAAACGCAAGAAAATTCTTGACTTTCGGGGGGGGAAATTATCTAGAAGTCAATGTTTTCGCGAAATTTTATCGTTTGTCGGAATTTTGTGATGATTACTTTTCTCCTCTTTTGAAAAAAGAAATTTTATCCAGAACGCGGGATTGGAAGGTATCCATGCATAGATAAATGACCGGTGTGATAAAGAGCGTAATAACCTGGGCAAAAACCATGCCGCCGATGATTACCAACCCCAGTGGCCTCCGGGAAGCTCCATCCGCTCCCCATCCGAGGGCCATGGGAATCACGCCCATAATGGTTGCCAGTGTGGTCATAATAATAGGCCGAAAACGTTGCATGGAGGCGCAATGGATGGCATCGCGCGGACTCATCCCCTCGCGCTGGCGCATGAGGGCGAAGTCAATAATCATGATGCCATTTTTTTCCACCAACCCCAAAAGCATGAATAATCCGATGTAGGCATATAGCGAAAGCTCCTGACGCAAAATAAGAAGCGTACCCAATCCACCAAACGCGGCAACTGGGAGTGCGGATAGAACGGTGATAGGATGCATGTAACTTTCGTAAAGAATGCCAAGGATGATGAAGGTCACGAAGATTGCGGCGAAAATAAGGATTTTGAGACTGGCAAAGGTGGCCGTGAAAGACGCCGCCTCCCCCTGGAAGGATCCCATGAGGCCATTTTGTAAAATGTCTTTGGCCAAGGCATTGATCTGGTCGATGACAGTCCCAATGGCCACACCGGGTTTCAAATCAAAAAAAATGGTGGCGCATGGAAAATTGTTGGTGTGATTGACGGTAAGCGCGCCGGTGCCGGTATCCCACCTGGTTACCGTGGATGGGTCGATGCAATGCCCGCCGTTACCGCGATAGTAAATGAGGTCCAGATCACTAGCCTTGGATCGGAAGGAATCGGCAACGCCAAGGATGACTTGATACTGCTGTGTGGGCGCCTTAATGAGATAGATGTAATTTTCGGAAAATGCGCTTTGATATTGTGATTCGATGGCGCGTACGCTGGTGCCATAGGCGGAGATTTGATCCCGGCACATGGAAACGCGTACTTCCGGTGTACTGAGGAAAAGATCACTGGAAACGGAGGCCAAACTAGTGTTGCCACGGAGAATCGTGAGCATTTTTTGCGCGGCTTCGTATACGCCGGATGGCTCAATGCCAGAAATCGTATAGGCATACTTACCCTGATTGGTGCTCATGGCGCCTGTGGAAATTTGCAAGGCCGGCGACGGTCGCAGAAATGCCATGGCCCCCGGAACACGGAAGAGTTGGCCGGTGAGTTCATTGGAAATGGTTTGTATTTTGGCGCGCTCGGATGCTGGATTAAGGAAGGCAATAATCATACCCTGATTGCTTGGGAAAAAATCAATGCCGGATACGGAAAATGCAAAGGATACGGACGGGTGGGCACGGATGATGTTATCAATTTGGTGCTGATATTCCTGCATGGACTTCGGCGAAGTACCCTCCTGGGCGATGAAAATTCCACGAAGGTTACCACTGTCACCGTCAGGGATGAAAGTTTTTGGAAGTTTTACGAAGCAAAATCCCGTTCCCAGGAGGCACAGTCCCCAGATGGCCAAGGAAATGGCCTTACGACTTAGAAAAAAATGCAGTGCTCGGTCATAAATTTTAAGAAACGACTCCTCCAATCGCTCGGAAAAAATTTCAAGGCGGGTTTTGTCGCTTGCATCTCGCCGTTTGAGCATGCGCGCGCACATGAGTGGTGTGACCGACAACGAAATTACGCCGGAGGCAAGGGTTGCCACCATTATCACCGCGGCGAATTCGTGGAAAACACGGCCGATTTGTCCACCGAGGAAAAAGAGTGGAAGGAAAATTGAGATCAATGACAGTGTCATTGAGATGATGGTTGGACTAATTTCCCCTGCACCGTTGATGGAGGCCATATGCGGATCTTCGCCCAATTTTTGCATACGCCGCACCATATTTTCTAAAAATACAATGGCATCGTCCACTAGAAATCCAACCGCCAGGGTAATGCCCATGAGGGAAAGATTATCCAAACCAAACCCGAGCAAATACATAGCCGCAAAAAGGATTAGCAACGACATGGGCAAGGCGATGATTGGAATGACCGTATCTCGCACACGTCCGAGGAAGAAGAATATCACCACTCCTACTAATACAAATGCGATGATGATTGACTCCTGGACATCGCGAATGGACTCCATAATGGTTTTGGAACGGTCGTAAATGGTTGTGAGGTGCACAGATTCAGGTAGTTGGCTGCGAATTTCCGGAATAAGGCGTTGAATCTGTTTGGCCACGGCGACCGTATTGGCTCCGGCGGCACGGGAAACGGCCATGACCACGGCCGCATCGCATTCGCCCAATTCGCGACTCCAGAATGAGGTGTGAAATGTTGATGATTCGAGTCCTTCGCTGCATTCGGCAACATCTCGCAGATAAACCGGTGTCCCATCGGCGTTACCGAGAACAATATTCGCATAGTCCATGGCAGAGTTCAGCTGCCCATCCGCTTTGATAATCCAGGACCGATGTTCCCCATGCAGTGTTCCCGCCCCAACCGTCGCCGTTGCCGCTTGCACCTGTCTGGCAATCTCGTCCATTGTTAATCCGCGGCCATGTAATTTCTCCGGATCCACGGCAATGCGTACGGCACGCTTGAGGCCATAGACGTCTGACTTGGAAACGCCCTGGATGACATTGAACCGCTGAGCAATTTCGGCGGAAGCATACTCGTAAAGCTGGCTGGATGGTACCGTGGCACTGGTGATGGCAATAAAGAAAATGGGCTGACTATTGGGGTCGGTTTTTTCGAAGATTGGCGGAGATGGCATGTCATTAGGCAAATTATATGCTGACCGTTGAATCGCCGATTGGACGTCCAATGCGGCCGAGTCGATGTTCTTATCCAACGAAAATTGTAAGGTTATAAATGATATGCCCTGGACATTTTCCGATGTGGCCAACTCAAGACCTTGAATCTTAAGGAATTCCTTTTCTAATGGTGTGGCTACATTGGCGGCCATGGTTTCCGGGTCCGCGCCCGGGTAAGCGGCCATAACTTGAATAACGGGATAATCAACGTTTGGCAAATCACTAACCGGCAGCCGCTTGTAACATAAAATGCCGAAAACTATCGCGGCCATGGATAGCAGGATGGTCATCACCGGTCGTCGGATGAATGGCTCGGAAATACTTTTCATGGTGCACTTGTCCGTAATTTATTGCTACATCGGGCTGGATGTACCAGAACTCTGGCCGACGGCAGAAGTAGTGGCACTTGATTGCGAATGTTTCTGTTCGTCAGCGCTATTGGATTGTGCTAACTGCAAATCTCCCGTTGGAATAACAAGTGTGTTGGGTGCCAGCAGAAATTGCCCAGCAACCACCACGCGATCGCCACAATTTAGACCACTCGCAAAAATTACATCCGTTCCGTGTGCCTGGCCAAGTACCACAAGACGAATCTCTGCACGATTTTCGCTATTAACCACGAATACATATTGCCCGCGTTGGCTAATACTCACTGCCACTTCCGGAGCAAGGATTGCATCCCTAATGGTGGAGAGAATGAGTCGCACGCGCACGGATTCACCAGGCCAGAAGGCAAAATCCGGATTATCGAGTATGGCCCGCAATTTAATGTTCCCCGATTGGCGGGACACTTGATTATCTACCACAGCCAACCGCGCTCTTGCGCATACGCCAGGGTCAGCAATGAGGGATACGTCGCAATTCAATTGGTTTTGTTGCCTAAAGTACTCATTTGCCTTCGGAAATTCATTTTCAGAAATAGAAAAATCCACATATAGTGGATTCAACTTTTGAATGGTGACCATTGATCCATCGCCAGGAGTAATTACATTGCCCGTTGTGAAACGGTTGTATCCGGATAATCCAGTTATGGGGGAGTGAATGGAGCAAAAATTTCTATAAATTTCCGCCTGCCGTAGATTTCCAAGAGCTATCTGCACCTGACCCTCCGACTGGGCGACGGTCGCCTTGAGCGCATCAAATTCATGGGGGGCAATATATTGGCCGCTTGCCAAATCCGCCGACCGTGCCAGGCGCAGGCGATCCAATTCCAATTTCGCCTGTGCCGTTTGTAGCTGTCCTCGTGCGAGTGTCATGGTAGTATCATAGGCGCTAGGATCAATGGTATAGAGCACTTGCCCAGCTTCAACCATTTGTCCTTGCTGGAAATGGGTATCTAGAATTTCTCCGGATACGCGTGGAGTAATTTCTACCGTATCTTGTGCGATGCACACGCCTAGGCAGTCTATGTACAATGGAACATCCTCGGTCCTAGCCACGGCAACCTTCACCGGGACCACCCGTTCTTGCATCTGCGCTCCAGATCCTCCGCCTTTTCGACAGCCGACAACACCCAGCAGTAGCGCCGCGCCAAGGAGCCAAAAGTTTGCCAAAGTTTTTTTCATGATTTCTTCCTATTTTGCAAATGGTTCAATGGTACCGGCAATGTATGCCAGGCCAGCCAGGGAGACGGAAAAATCGCTTTCGGCGATTATCAGGCTGGACCTGGCCATTGCCAATGCTCCCTGCGCATGCAGCAAATCACTAAAGACACTTAATCCATTGCGATAGCTCGCATCCACCGCTTGAAATGCCCCTGTCGCCGCATCTAACATTTCTCTTGCTGCCTGCACCCGTTGAAATGCCGACCGATATGCATGGTATTGCGACCAAATGTCTCCGGCCACCTCCAATTCGGCGGAGTGATACGCCGCCATCGCCGCCTTGCGCCGTTCACGTTGTTCCAAAAGTTTATAGTGACGGCCATTACCGTCAAACAAATCCCAGGACAATCCCATGGTCACATTGCCCGTCTGCGTGCTGCCGACATGGCCGTGGTCGGTTATTGCGCCGGAAGCGGAAAGAAAGACCTTTGGGAGCAAATCCGACCTTGTAGCCTTTTCTCCGTATTCCATTGCCATTACCTGCGCTCGCATGGCTAACAGATCCGGCCGCACCTGCAGCGCCTTGGATATTATTCGCTGCACCTCGCCATCCAGGAGAGTTAATTCCTTTGGCAATTTTCCCGTCGCAATATGAAAATCCTCTGAAATGTGTACTCCTACAACTCGTGCCAGTGCGGACCGTTTCACTTCCGCCGCCGCGCGCGCGGCTTCCAGGGCATATTCCGCCTGGAGCGCATTTGCCTTAGCCTGTAAAAACGTTTGGCGGTCTCCAAGCCCGGTCATGAGCCGAGCCTCACACACTTTGAAAGTCTCCGTTGCATCTTTCAAATTAGCCCCATTTGCCTCCGCGGCGGCGAGAGCCGCATTGAGCTCGAAATAACAGCGTTGCACTTGATACAGAATCGTTTGCAGCGAGCGGTTGTACTGAAAATTAGCCGCCAGAAGATTTTGGTGGGCCGCCAGCGCATTGGCGACGTTTGCGCCGAAGTTGAAAAGCATGTAATTGAGCTCAATGGACGGACAGTTGTAAACGGTCGTGCAGGTCTGATTGCCACCGGAAATTTCCGTCCGAACCCGGCTTGCCGCGGTGGCAATGTTTATGGCCGGGAAAAAAACACTCTGAGCTTGCTTCCCCTGGGCATCGGCCACACGGCATAAATGCCACAGGCGACGGGTTTCCGGATTATTTTCAAATGCAATATTTACCAGCGCGGCCAAATCCAAGTCCGATTTTCCAACCATTGCAGTTGCCTGTCCCCCCATGGGAGCTGCCGGCATGGATGATAGCGATTGATGCCGACCGTGGCCAAATATTTGTGCGAATTTGGAACCGGAACCCGGCGACGGAGATATGGATTTACAACTTACCAGGAGAAAAGCACATATCGCGAAGAAAATAGACCTCATATCCGCAACCTTACGGCGAACTTAAGTGTGGCCGCCCATAATACAAGGGCAATAAAAATAATGCCCTTTGCCATTGCCTCCAGCAGGTGATTGCCAAGCAATAGGCAGATGATTCGCCGAAGTTTCTGGGGTTTGATCATTGTTCTTTCATGTTTTTTAGTGGCACCTATTTCCGGAAAGCCGCTGACCATCGATGATGTTTATCTGGTTCGGCACGCGGAGGGTGATTTCCGTCGGCTTTCGACCCGTTTCCATGCCCGCCCTCCGACTTTCCCATTTACCATTTTGCGCACGGACCCAGACCAATCGGAAGGTGTTTACTTCATTGTGTCGATGAATCGACGGATGAAGAATTTGCCGCAAAATGCCGAAATTAATCTGCGTTATCTCGTTGGCGGAAACCCTGTGATGTACGAATTTCGATTGCCCGTTATCAATCCAATGCCCAATTCCAAGGAAATTTGGGTGGGTCTCACAGCCCCGGATCAGCGAAATCGGGAGCCGCGCAACTTTCACGCCTGGGCCATAGACGTACTCTGCGATAGCGAAATTCTAATGACAAAAAGAAGTTTCCTCTTCCGCGAAAAATAACTGGCGGTTATTAGGCAGGCGTCGGAGAGGCATATTTCTCAGCCATTTTTTCCGTGAAATCTTTGTAAAACTCAAATTGCTCCGCAGATTGCCCGCAGGTGCTGCGAATGGCGTGGCCGGTGAGCATCATGTTTCGCATGACAAAGGCGAGATTTACCCTGTCGCCTACGGTGGGAGATGTTTGATTGTCCCAATCGCAACAGCAACCCATTCCCCTTGCATTTGCTTCCCTGGCAACGTGCTCAACGGAATTGGCGTACATCATGGTCGGGGCTCGGCCAAGTCCGCCGTTGCAATGTGTGGTCATTTTTTGGATGCCATATCTCGCGCAAAGATCTTCAATATGTTCATTGATTTTCGACACAATTTCTGGATTCAATGCGGCATTATCCGGCCAATGAAGTATGCGCAGGTGAAAAAATTCCTTTCCATCAATTTCTGCCTTTCGGATTTGGATGCTCATCTCCCCATCTTGGCTTACAACACCAAGACGGATGGTTTCGACCTCCTCAAGGTCAGTAAGCCCATTCGGCGGCTCCTCCGTCAAGTAATCATCAGTAAGCTTAGGTACATGAGTGTGCATGTCGACGATCAGTCCGGGTTTATATGGGTCCTGCGTGGCGAGTTCGGCGGCGTAGGCGGTAAAAAATTCTGCTTGACACCTTAGTTCGTTTGGCGCGCAAGTCAGGTAATAGGCGCGATTCCCGGTGGTAATTTGAGAAAAATCAGGCTGGCAGTCACCGAAGTTTCCAGATTTCACAGCTGCTCCGATATCAAAAAGTTCCGTATTGTGACGAATAATGTCACCATGCCTGATATAGCAACTTGCTTCCGGTTTGGTTTGCAATAGCCAATGATTACGGACATTCTTTGCATGCTTATGATGCTTCTCCAAAAACGGAACTAGAGCCCTTGGCCGCGGCCCAGCGTAGTTCAACTTAGTGGTACCACTTTTTGGCAGCAAATCCGACAGGTCAATATTCCCTAATTCGCTATTGTATTTATCAATGTCACTCCCTAGAATCTCATGTATCATTGCCAAAGGTCCCCCGGACGGAGCCACTGGAGCTGCGCCTTGCGTTGCTTGGGTTGGCGCATGCTGAGCCCTATTCTGTCCCGCTAAATTGCCCGCCCCGGGGTTTGATTTTGTCGCGCCCGTTGCGACGATGGGACTGGCATCCACGCATCGGACGGTGTATGCCATGCCGGATTGCGCAGCGGTAAAAGATCCGGATTCGGAGAAGAATCTGAATCTGCTAATAGATGCCAACCCGTTCCGCCTAAGAAACATGTTAATTTCCCAGTTGATGCGCTATACCTATATAGACTTCCATTATATCTCATTATGAATTGATTTACACGCGATGATAAACACCACGTTCCCTCGGGAATTATCAGCTTCTCAGATCCAGCAGCAATCAACGATGCCCTTCCTTGGTCATCCGGCGGCAACGGATGCGGTAATATCAACGTCTTTAATTTCGGGCAATTTGAAACATCAACATACCCCAATCTCGAACATTCAGCAAAATCGATACTTTCAATGTTTTGAAAGTCCTGGAATTGTGCCGCATCAAGATGCGTGCAGCCTTTGAGCGTAAGTATCTTCAACTCAGGACACGCCTTTGGAAGCTCTGTAGAGCTCTTAACAGTAACTTCGGATGCATCCTGGTCCTTAAATATGTACTGAGTGCCATCGTGGCGAACAAATGTCAGACTTGTCGCGTTGGCCAAGCGTGTGGTATTTTCATCCGTGGACACGGCCGCAGCGGCTACGGGAGCGGCATTTTGCGCCGAGGGAGTTTGCGCGCCTTGGAATTGGGCGTTCGGCGCCCCTTCATTGTACGCGATGGCTATGTCTTCGGTGAATTTT
Organism: Puniceicoccales bacterium; assembly: GCA_031268795.1. Lineage (GTDB taxonomy): Bacteria > Verrucomicrobiota > Verrucomicrobiia > Opitutales > JAIRLM01 > JAIRLM01. The sequence goes on along the minus strand of JAIRWT010000001.1, from coordinate 58,721 downwards.
TCAAGTTGCAAAAATTGACCCGTGGATTGCCCGCACACATTACGAACGGCGTGTCCGGAAAGCACCATGTTGCGTGTTACATAAGCGAGATTAATTTTTCCATCGATCACGGGTAGTTTTTGATTTGCCCAATCGCAAATACACTCCTGCCCCATTTCCCTTGCGGCTTTAGCCGCACGCTCGATGGTGTCCATATACATGTGCGTCGGGCCACGGCCTAGGCCTCCGTTGCAGTGGGATACCGTTACGGTGACTTTATTTTCCTCGCGAATTTTTCCTACCACTTCATTGATCCGCTGCTGGACTTCCGTTGAAAAAACATAATTGTCTGGAAGTCCGCGTATGCGTACATGCCAGAGTTTCTTCCCGTGAACCATTGCGCTGCGAACTTCAATTGTTACATTTTTTTTTGCGGGTTTTCCATATCCATCAAGCAAGGATGCATTTTGTATGACAATTGTATCGCCAAATTTTTGCACATCCGTAATTCCTAGATCGTCACTTTGCGTTAGATACTCGTCTCCTGCGTTGCCATCGTGCAAATCCACAAGCATGCCAACTCCGTCTCCGATTTCTGCGGCAAACATTTGAAAAAAATTTGCCGTATTTTGGAGATTTGGACAACAGGTCAGGCAGTAGTCACCCGTAATTCGTGCAAAATAAGCATTCTCTCCTTCTGGAGGAATCGAATGCTTTGTGTAGATATTGGCTTCTTCGGCTGTATCAACCCTCTCCTCCATGTCCCAGCGATCCACGCGCATAACATTTGGATGATGTCCCCACATGAATGGCACTAATGCCGTGGGCCGTTGGTTGGATCGCGAACCAAAATTTTGCATTTCAGAAAAAATAATATTGTCCGCATAGGAATTGTATTGGTCAAAATTTTCTCCGACTGTCTGCCGCAAGAATTGCTGTGCCGAACCTTGCGCATCACTGGGCGCAGAATTCGGTTTCAATGTTATAGTCGCCGGACAATCATCTTGTATGACTTTCAATCCCTCGCAACAATGTGTCAGATCCGCATCCTCTAAACTTGTACACCCTGAAACATCTAAAATACGTAGCTCCTTTGGATCACTTGGAGGGGTTATGGATTTAAGGTTTGCGCATTTTCGCAAACACAGACATCGCAAATTTGTATTTGTCGAAAAATCAAGAGTTTGCAAACTTGTGCAATCGATTATTCGTATGCATCGTAAATTTGCATTCATCGACACGCTGGAATCATTAAAGCTTGCACAGTTTTCAATTTGCAAAATTTCCATGGGCGTACCGGAAATATTTACATTTTGCAAATTTGCGCAGCCTTGAATACGAATTAATGAAATTTTCGTTCCCGCTAGATTTATTGACGCAAGATTGTTACAGTTGCGAATATTCAATGGTGTCGCTCCATACGATTGATGTGAGCTACTATCGACATTCGTGCAATTGGAAAAGTCGGCATCCATAAGGCGCTCGCAATTCTCGAGAATTGTTTGCACCTCATATAATTTGACTCCGGATCCACTCATGTTAATTGTTGTTAATTTTTCTGCGCTGCAAAGTTCGCTAAAATTCTTAATTTCAACTTCCCTCCCATCTTGGTCGGTGAGTACGTACATCTTCTGTTGAAGCGGCTTTCCGCCATAGCCGGTGCACGATTTGTCGTATGTGCGTTCAAACTTCAATTCAGTCGCATTGGCCAGGCGTGTGGCATTTTCCTCTATGGACACTGTGGCAACAGTGGCCGCGGCCACTGGAGCTTGCGGCGATTGTGGAGATGTTTGCGCAATCGTGGTCTCCTGGGCTTGCGTCGCAGGAGGGGCGCTTTCTTGTGGCGTTGCACTCGCTTGTGGTGCGGGTGCATTCCCTGGTGGAAATGGTGGTGGAGGAATGGCCGTTTGCGCAATTGTGGTTTTGGGCTGCGACACATTGCCCGGTAAAACCGGCCGAAGGGTTACGGGTGCCTGCTGAACAGATTTCCGTTGTGAAGTTTTTCTGAAAGTTCTAGTGAACTTATTTTCGTGGGGTTGCTTAATGATAACTCTAGAGCTAAAAAAACTCCTTTTTTGCATGCCTTTGGCATTCTTCTGATCATCTGGGCACTCCGATTTGGAGAGATTATGGCTTATGTATCTGAGAAGTATCCTGGCGTCTGAGCAAAACCACCGGACGTAGAACGGCACATTGCTTCGTATCTGTTTTTGTTGGTCCGCCGTGAGGTTTGTGAAGATGCTTTTAAAGTTTGCACCACCGCTTAGAGATTGTGTACCTGTCTTTTGAATCAATTTCGCAGTGTCTTCGTCGGAAAGATGAAGAGGCGACAAGCCAGTGATTATGGATGCTTGCAAGGAATTATTATAGCTTCCACTTACCATAAATACGATTTTCGCATACTGCATGAATTAATGCAAGCAATAATGTATTTTTTGCCAAAATTAGTTCAACGCCGGGTTTGCCTGTTGGTCATTGGAGGAAAATCTTGCATCCAATAGTTTCGTGCGCTAGCTCCCGAACAAGTAATGGAATCCATCAAATCCTTCGATCGTGAATTGTTTGACGCCATGGCTGGGGAATTGGAACGGCAAAGAACGCATGTCGAGCTGATAGCATCGGAAAATTTCACCTCGCGGCGCATCTTGGCCGCCGCCGGCTCCATACTGACCAACAAATACGCCGAAGGATATCCGGGGAAGCGCTACTACGGTGGTTGTGAGTTTGTGGACCAAGTCGAACAATTGGCCATCGATCGCGCCAAGAAGCTTTTTGGCGCGGAACATGCCAATGTGCAGCCGCATTCCGGATCCCAGGCGAACATGGCGGTTTATGCGGCCGTACTCCAGCCCGGCGATAAAATTATGGCACTTTCCCTCAGTCATGGAGGGCATCTTACGCACGGGCATGAAAAAAATTTCAGCGGCATGCTCTATCGGGTCATTCCCTATGAAATCGATCTGCAAACGGGTTGCCTGAACTACGACGCCATGGCTGCAATTGCGGAGCGGGAACGACCCAAGTTGATTGTCGCCGGCGCTTCCGCCCATCCGCGAATCATCAATTTTGAAAAAATTGCACAAATTGCCAATGGCTGCGGTGCGCTCCTATTTGCCGACATCGCTCACATTGCCGGATTGGTTGCCGCAGGGCTACACCCCTTCCCATTTCCCTGGTGTGATTTTGTAACATCCACCACCCATAAAACGCTCCGCGGACCGCGTGGTGGACTTATTTTATGCAAAAAGAAGTATGCTCGGGCCATAGATGCCGCCGTTTTCCCGCAAACTCAGGGTGGGCCGCTCATGCATATCATCGCCGCCAAGGCCATTTGCTTCCTCGAAGCGCTGCAGGATGAATTTCGCCAATATCAACGACGGGTTATGGCAAATGCAAAAATTTTGGCGAGAGAATTGCAAAGTTTGAACTTTGCCCTCGTCGGCGGGGGAACGGACAATCACCTCGTACTGATCGATTTGCGCAAAAATTTTCCAAATATGGATGGACGCGAGGCCCAGTCGATTTTAGGGCGGGCGTGCATCACAACAAATTGCAATGTGATCCCCGGGGAGAAGCGGGGCTCGTTCCAACCTAGTGGTTTACGCCTTGGCACACCCGCGGTTACCACCCGTGGTATGGGCGAATCCGACATGCAACAAATTACCAAATGGATCCATAGTCTATTGACAGCTTACAAAGATGAATCTATCGTCAAGAAAATAGCGGAGGATGTGCAAATGCTTTGCCGCCGCTATCCACTTTCCTATACAGACGTATGAAACGAAAAAACAGTGGCTTTACGCTCATAGAGGTGCTTGCGGTAATCAGCATCATTGGAATCTTGGCAACCATTCTCACGCCGTCCATCGGCAATATGATCGACCGCGCGCGACGGGCGAGGGTAAGTAACAATATGCGCCAGATCGCAATCGCCTATCAAAGCTATTTGAACGATGGTGGATTTGGCAGAAATCTGCGCGCGGCCACCACGGTGGCTCAATGGGCATTGATTGTTGCCCGGGCGACGGGGGTAAATAACGGTGCTCTTTACATCATACCAGAAGATTATTTGGCGGTGGCAGAATCGCGAAATACTCCAAGGGCTGTAGGTACCAACAATGGTAACACCTGGGCGCTTGCGGAAGACTTTGCCTATTTCCCACTAGGTTTCACAATTATAACCGGTATTTTACCTACGGCAACGCCGTCTAACACGCCCTTGGCCTATACGCGAGGATTGGACCCGGAAGTTGGGCGTTGGAAAGTGTCCAATGGCCCAGACGGTGGTATTTATGGCGAAAAAGGTGGACTAATCGTCTTCCTGGATGGGCACGTGGAATTCTTCGAAGCCATCACCGGCGATAATTCCCCATTTATTAATTATCATAGCGGTTTGCCAACGGCAGATATCCGCCAGGCGGTCAATGCTGGCGCAAGGGCTATCAACTGGCAGGGTATTGTTTGGGAAAATTGATTCTCCCGCGAAGCATAGGGGCAAGGGCGAAAATGCATAACCCCATGAGTCCCATGGACGCTAGCGCAATGCGCAAATTGAAAAAGTGTGATAGAAATCCAATGATCGGTGGGGTCAGCAGAAATCCCCAGAGGCTGATTGCAGTAACGGATGCGATGGCAACGCTGGGTGAAATGTTTGGTAGACGTCCAGCTAGGCTGAAGCAGGTTGGAACACCGGTGGCCATACCCAATCCTATGAGCGTAAAGCCGAATGTGGCTAATGCAATTCCATGGGATACGAAAATAAGAAAAAATCCAACAACGATGAGTGCGCCGCTGCTGCGGAGCACTCGAACTTCCCCCCAGCGGATGATGAAACGGTCCGAACTAAATCTCCCCAATACCATGGCCACCATGCATGCCACATATCCAAGTCGAACCAGTGGCAAAGGCGTCTGCAAAACCGATTGGAAATAGATGGAGCTCCAGTTATACATTGCTCCCTCGGTGGCCATGCTGCAAAAGGTGATGGTTCCAAGCAGGACAAGGGTCCACGCACCGCCGGTGGAATTTCCGGCCCATGAATCGGCGGAACATTTTACCCGATGCAGTGCCCGCGGAATGGTATAGCGGCGTAGGAGGAGGAAGATGCCGACGGAAATACATAGAATAACTTTAAAATGGGTGGCCGCGGAGATCCCGGCGGCGGCGAAAAATCCACAAAGGATACTCCCAATCACTCCACCGACACTCCACATTCCATGAAATGCTAGCATAATACTGCGCCGGTAAATTTTTTCCACGTCCACCGCTTGGGTGTTCAGAGCATTATCAAAGAGGTTGGTCGTAAGACCAAAGCAGAAAAGTCCGCAGGCTAAAATCATTGGCGTTTGCGCCCTACCAAGGCTTAAAAGCGCGAGGGAACAAAATGGGACAATAAATGCGAGAACTTTGCGGGTGCCCAAGAATTCAACCAAAAGCCCTGCGAGAAAAGCGCCGGCAATATTGCCAACGGGCGAGGCCAGCAGCACAAGTCCCAATTGCGCATCATTTAAGCCTAATGCTTTCTGCACATCGGGGATCCGTCCGGACCAGCTGGCGAAATTAAGTCCCAAAACGAGGAATAATACACTAATGGAAAATCGATAAAATTTTCGCGCGGCTAATCCCATGCTCGTCGATAATAGCCATGAAATTGAAAGTAACAAGTTTACAGCGGTGTAGCGACCGGTAAATGTCATAAAAAGTTAAGTTGTTCTTCATCCGAGAAGGTGTCCAATGAATTCCATTTGCTGCAACATGGAACCTTTTGATTTTTCTGGTATTACCGCACATGCCACCAGATCAACGCGGGAAAAAGGAAGCGGAATTCTGAAGGAATCCCATGATTTCAGAGAAATTGCGCAGTGTTCCCGGATGCGAATTGCACAGACTGTAACTCCTGTTTCTTGGCTAATACGGACGGCCCCAGGTTTACAGTGACCCTTTGGCCCACGTGGACCATCCGGGGTAATACAGATGTCATTTCCCGCGGAAGCCATTCGAACCGCGGCATTGTAGACACCGATGGCCCCGCGGTGGCTGGATCCACGAACGGCGGAGATCCCAAGCAGTCGAAAAAGTTCCGCAAGCAATTCTCCGTCCTTTGATGCGCTTATGACTGCACAACTCTGATGGGGATATCGAAATCGGCGATAAATCAATCCAGCTAGAAACAGGTGTTGATGCCAAAGTGCGAAGATAAGTGAATCTTTGGATCGGCATAGTAAGCGCAGTTTTTTCCCGGCGCGGATGCGTAATGTCTTCCACCAGAGCAACAAAATTAATGATAAAATTCGAACCAGAAAACGCTCCAGGAAGCGAAGTTTTGCCTTGGAATTGAAACCAGTTTCTTGGTGCATATGTTCTCACCGCATAAATCATAGCGTAGGAGAAATCAATACTTCCTAGAAAGGCTGGTTTAAAGAATTAGTCTTAACTCTTATGCGGCTATCAACCAAGATTGACAAATCTGATCCGGATAAACATTCCGTTGCCAGTGAAATTTCGGTAAAATTTCATTGATTTCTCAGTACGGTTGTTCTAAAATTACTATGTGAGTACAGTAAACATAAGCAGGCCATTAGATTCCGATTCTTTTTCCGCGCTGGATTCGGCCATTTCAAAGGGAATAGGCGATATTAATGTTGAATTAAGCAAGCCCATGACTAAACTTGCGATGATTTTCGACAAGCTTCTATTTTTACTTGGTCTCGGCTCGGACACGAGCGTTCAAAGCGTTGTCATCAAAAATCGAATGGCGCAGCTTGGATCTCCACTTCGGAACGCAATTAGCGTTGGACAAGAAGCGCAGCGGCAAGGAGACTATGCTACCACCGGTGACCATGCCAATGTGCAATCTTTGGCAAAATTTTTTGCGACAAAAAAAATACTTGATGGGGAAGAAATGACCATTGCAGAAATTACTCTACGAACTGCAAATTCCGAGATCCAACAGCAGGTAATAGCGTTCCTGGCAAACTGTCCTTTTAATGAGCGACGCGCCATTTGTAGGGGAATGAATATCAATGAGTTGCGTCATAATTATAGTCTTACAAGTGACTATTGCAGTCGACTAGAAACTCTAGCGTCTGCCGCTGTAAGAAGTGAATATGAAGAAGAATCTAATGAATATACCAAGGCTTGTGAGCAGCGGAAAGTAGTGGCCGCAAATTCCGTGCTCATTGCCTCCGATGTTGGGGAAATTAGCAGTCACCATGATATTTCTGGCATTAAGTTGCAATTGGAAAAAGTGCGAACCAGAGATGGTGCCTGCGCTGCCTTACAATTATTGTGCATACCGGAGATGCTAAATCAACTCAAACGACTTGGGGTACTGAGCGACAATGCTGTTATGGTGGAATTGATTTCCGCCGCGTCTGGTCCGGCACCTGAAATTGCGCAAAATTTTGGCGATGATCGCAGCAATTTTGTATTAAATGTGGATGCCGCGGTTTCCGCCATCGTCACAGCGCGTACGGCCATAACTAATGGAACAAATAACGATCACAAACTCGTCCATATGGGGCGACTCGAGTTTGTTAAAAACATGGCAAAAGCGGAAGAATGGTACTTCGGTGATCAAACCGGAGAGTTCCCAGAGGAACTTGCTGGAATTAGACAAGGCGTTGAAATGTGGTTTAAAGAATTTGCCGAAGGAAATTTCAATGATGACGAAATTACTCGTTTTGGCAACAATGATTACAAACGCCACTTTCGCGCGTATAATGATACTAATCCCGGCGGTGGAAGGCAATTGGGGGTTTGGAAATTTGCCAGCGCTGGCTGTGAGGGAGCTTATTTAACATTAATAGAGTATCAAAATAGAGAAGTGCGTAAGGATTTTACCAACCTGTCATTGGCAATTGTTGAACGTTTTCGAGCCGATGGCAGCGACGGTTTGCGAGTTGCCCAGGATTATTGTTCCATGGAAAGGCAACAGCTTGAAGCATGTGTGGATCTCCATACGGTAAAACCTTTTTCGCTTAATGCATTTTGGTGCCAGCATCCAACGGAAAAATTTTGGAATTATCTGTTTACGCCAAGGTCGGGCGAATTGCCGCAAGAAACGGCAAATCGAGTTGTTGCCTTTCTCACTGCCAATCCTCGTCCGATGGACGATGATTGGCATTCCACAAATTTTCTTGAATACTTAGCCAATGCGCCATGTACGGATCAGGGTCGACTGCTAAACGAATCCGCTACTTTCAAGAATGATACATATGCCAAAGGTGCACAATGTTTCTGGAATGGCTTGCAAGCGGTTTTGAATGATCCGTCAATTTCCGTCAATGAACGGGAAAAATTGTGGCGGAAAATGTCCGCGCCATTGAATGATCAACAGGCATGGATGGATGCGGGTCCGCACACCGGCAATGGTAGAGGCGCTATCGCAACGATTGGGCGAGAGGATTTTGAGCAACTATCGGAATGTATGCGCGCTGCGGGATGCCCCAATTTCAACTTCGACATGAAAGAAACGGATGTACGAACGAGGGAATCAGATTTGGCTTTTTACAGCGCTTCCACCGGAGAAACTATGCTACCAAATGTTACATACCTGACTACATACAAACGCTTGCAACCAACATTTAGCTAATTGATCAATTCACAGGCGTCCGGATCGAGCAATTGTTCCAGTTGATGTATCCGGCTGCCTTTTAAATAAACAGCCCCTTCGACTTCGCGGATGGCGGTACGTATTTCATCGAGATTCATGCACATGTGTAGATTTTCCGATGGAAATCCCCGCCGCTTCAATGCGTCGCATGTAAAAATACATTCTTCGCCAAGGAAAAACACATGCGCATGTGGGCCAATGGGTATTTGCTCTCCGGCGAGCCGATGTTGACATTCGGACTCGATTCCATATTCGCCAAGCGATCCAATGATATAGTAGTGTGGCACATAGGGAAATTTTCTTTTAAATATACCAATGGATTCCACCAGCGTTGGGACATCGCTATTGTAGCAATCTACAAAGTAAGTTTGCTTTTTCATCCTGTGCCGGAAGATTTGTCCCCTCAGCGGTATTGATTTCCACATGGCCAGGCGTATAGCCGTTTCTTCCTGAGCGATGTTAAACCGTTTGGTTAGCGCGCGACACAGGGCAAAGTCATAGGCAAATCCAGCCGACGGGATCGGCAATTCGTAGTCCTCCTCGGCAATTTCCGAATCCGGGAATGTGATTCGGCAAAACATTTTTCCATTTTGCCAATGTGTCGCGTAGGAAATGGCATCATCCCGACGGACTTGACCCCTGCTAATGGCGTACAGATGCTTACTAAATGGCGTAAATTGGGGAAGTTGCGCCAATGATTTTTCGGTAACAATAAGGCCATTTTGTTTGAGAACTGGTTCACATATGCGCAGTTTTTCTTCCAAAAGTGCTTCCCGGGAAGGAAAAAATTCCAGATGCTTTTGGGAAATTGCCGTGAAAATTACATGCGATGGAAGCAATATTTCGGTGATGGCTGTCATTTCTCCGGAGCGGCTAATTCCAGCTTCAATGACGGCATACCGATGCCTATCCCGATCTAACTTGAGCAGGGTTAGTGGGACGCCAATGGTGTTGTTTTCGTTACCAGCGCTGGCCAGCGTTTCACTCCTGCCAAGCAGCAACGCTAATAATTCCTTCGTTGTTGTTTTCGCATAGCTGCCCGCGATAGCTATGACCGAATTCGTATACCGTTTTCGCCGTGCGGCGGCGATGGATTGTAGCGCGGCGATGCTGTTGTGTACCACCATTTGCGGAATTTGGACATTTTCATTGTAATGCTCGACCATGGCGCCGCACGCGCCATTGTCAAGAGCCGAGGAAAGGTAGCGGTGGCCATCATCTTTTTCCGTCTGTATGGCAAAAAATAGCATGCCCCTCTTGATTTTGCGGGAATCGATGGTAACACCGGCCATGGGCGCAGTCGGGGCGAAATTAATCCATGTGCCGTGCGCATCCGTCGCCATTTGCTCACTCCAAAATTCCACGTCGGTACATAAGTTTTAAAACCTCGGCGGAGGAAGCCTCAAAATGTCGCCGTCATAAAAATATGATCCTTGAAAAGGCGATATTATTCTTGCATATTAATTTTATCTTTACACGAGAATGCCAACCACATAAGCTTCCACAAAGTAAGATGACCATTCCAGCCGTTCAAACATATCCATATCTTTCTTCCGTTGTTGATCAGGTGAAAGCTTCGCCAAACAAATCTCCGATGGCATCCGTCAGGAGCGATCCAGTCAATGTGCATCAGGTTCTTGGCAGATTATCATGGACTGGATTTTTTACGCATATAAAAATTTTAGTGGAAGTCGGTGTTTACGCGAATCTATTTTTCGCCTTCGTTGGCGAATTTTTTTCCTGTAGCGGAAGTAGGAGATTAGATGTTTACACGCATATCTTGAGTGCGGCAGGCTTTGTGGTCGATTGCAGCGTGCCTGACGGATATGAATTAGCGAGATTTGCACGAAAACAACCACAGCGAATAAAAAATTTACTTGCGAAAATTGATCAAAAAATGGCCCCCGTCCCGGCGGAACAACTGAAAGATCGGCAACCGTCCATCCATACACCGACCCCGGATGCGGCACCACCATCAACGGCAATCCCGGAGCAATCACTGCAGGAACAATCTTCACCGGTATCAGCTCCGGCAGGTACTCCAGCTCCAGAGCAAACGTTGCCGCAGCCCGATAAAAGTCTTGTCCAGGAACAACCACCGCAGGAACAACCTTCACCGGTATCATCCACGGCAGATATTCAACCTTCAGAACAAATGTTGCCGCAAGTCGATGGAAGTCTCGTCCAGGAGCCGGTAACGCCAGAATCAACGCCGTTCGAAACGGAAATATCTCCTCTTGCACCCACCGATCCACATTCGCCAATGGATTTGGGGGATTTGGTTGCTGCCACATCTTTGGAATTCTGTGAATGCGATGAGGTTGAGGGGGTCATCACTTTCAAAGACCATAATGATAAAATGCTAAAAGTTTCTTGCCCGGATGGGGCGTTGGACCTTAGCGAGTGCCCGAATTTAAGGTCATTAGAAATTCAGCATTGCATGAGTGTTAGAGGCGTAAAATTGCCAAGTAACAACAGTGCGCTTGAGGAAGTTGTTATCGTCGGATGCAAAAACCTTAGTGGTAGTCTTGATTTTTCTTCATGTGTCGATATTTGCTCTGTTGTGATTGATGATGTTGGCGAAATTCGCATATCAATTCCGGACAGTGAAACTTTTGCGCTACTATATGTTAAAAATTGCAAGGACTTATATGTATTCGCGCCAAATAGAGTGCGAACCACCAGTACGGTGGAAATGGAGTTTGAAGCGTGTGAATTTCGACAAGGCGCCCTAAATGAGATGCAGACACTGAGGGAATATTGCAAAAGTGTCAAAGGGCTTCCTCGGCCCCAGGCAAGCATTGGCGTGCGAATTCCAAAAGCTCCGCCGCGGGTAGTTGCACCAGCTGCAAAAGATATTCGCCCGGCAACCGTCGTGAGAGCAGTTCCGGTTGGAATCAAAAATTTAAGTGCTAGCTGCTATGCGGCTTCGCTGATGCAATTATTATTTCAAAATAGGCAATTTCGTGAAGCAATTGCTGGAATATGCGAAATAATTCCCGCGGGTACCGAACTTGAAAAGCTTGCGCGTGCCATAAATGATATTTTCAAACACTTGCAAAGCGGGGACGGCGCCTGCCCGAAATCGATAATGCACAATTTTTTACAACTTGAGGAAACCCTCGGATTTGCTCAGGCTTTTCAGCAGGACGACCCAACACTTTTGCTTCGTGATATTGTGGCAAATTTGGATAAGCTATCGCGTCGCACGCAAGTGCCTGAAATTTCATCTTTGATTGCTGCAACTTTTCCGTCGTACCAGCGATATAAAAGTGTGGAATCACTTACCCAGCCGAAACACGTATACTCCAACTTCCGATTTGGGGAGGTGGAACGGTTCGATGATATTAAGGTTTCGCCGGATGATGGATGTTTGGAGGCGGCGTTTGAAAAACAATTCGGTGTGCACGACTTGAGCCAGGAAGAGCAGTCCAGATATCAAATAGATCCCGGGGTTGCATGCGTGTCTATTACTAAAATTGGCGGGGAGCCGCCGCCGCGCTTTACAGTACATATTGGGCGAGTGCACTTCAAGGATGGCCGTGTGCACAAGGATGAAAGTTATTTTTCGTTTCCCGAGCGCATCGAAATGCGTCAACATACAACAAATTCCAGTGGGTTACCTTGCGTGCTTGAATTAAATGCCGTCGTTGCCCATAGCGGGACTGCCAACGGCGGCCATTATATATCATTTGTAAAACGCGGCGACCAATGGTACGAATGCAACGATAGTCGCGTCCGTAAGGTGTCATGGGATGATATGAAAAAATTATTTGATGGGACGGGCGGATTCCATGCGACGATGCTGTCCTATGCCAGGGCCGGCTAATTCACCATATTGACAAAATTCCCATCTGCTATAGCGTATGGTCAAGTGGCTTTTATTTTTTTGCGCCTTGTAGGAATTGTAGTGCAAGTAATCGAAAACCCTACCATTTTCAGTGAAAAAACTCTTGCGCAGACCAGGGTGAAACTTTCACTTTTCTACATATGAAGGCGTTTGTGCGCGTGCAGGGAATTCAAATTTGTGCAACCGAGGGTGCAATTTTCGAGGTTAACCGTTTCAAGGGCCGAATTGCTGGAGATATTATTCGACTAAATGATGTTTTTCTTCTCGGCGATGGAGAAACAGCCCGCATTGGAACGCCAACCATCGAGGGCGCGTCAGTTGGCATTAAAATTTTGGAAAATAAGCGCGGGAAAAAGAAATTGGTAATTAAGCGCTTGCGACGCAAGGGATTTCATAAGAAGCGGGGGCATCGGCAGGAAATTTCAGTAATCGAAATTCAAGATATTCAAGGATAATTGATTATGGCACATAAAAAGGGACAGGGAACGTCGCGAAATGGTCGGGACAGTCGCGGGCAGCGTCTTGGCGTGAAAAAATATGATGGGGAGTCTGTCTTGGCAGGGAATATCCTTATGCGACAGCATGGGACAAAAGTACATGCGGGCAGCAACGTTGGAATGGGACGCGATTTTACGCTGTTCGCTCTTGTTAATGGGCATGTGAAGTGGGACGGTGAGCACCGTCGCGTGTCAATCATCGCAATTGGGTCCTGACCAACGATTACAAACCGTGCAACGCGGGCAATAAAATCGGGCAATTCCTTAAACTTCGCGGTTCAGTTTTTGAAAAATATAATCAGCCGCTTAACAAACTGGAGGAAGCTAGCTTTGCTTTTCCAGAGGACTGTTTGCCGGTTGATGCGTTCTGCCAACACATTTGTAGGTTTAATTTCAAGTAATTTTTGAGTTTCGTATTGTGAAATTTCGCAGTGCTACCCGGTACGGCTCGCGTCGTGCATGGCTACAGGTACTACAAAATTTTTCCAAAGTTCTGTGCACTGCTCAATCGGTTACGCCGGAACGTAAGGCTTCATGTAATTAGGATCATCTATCAGCTTTCGCGCAGCCTCAGCACCGCCGACCAATAGGTCGGGGGCCATTTCACATATAATAGCAAGCTGATTCTTTGCGAAATTTTGCGGAGAAAACTTACCTTCATCATTAGCAATACTACACTTAATCCGATCGCCGTTTTTGTCTTTGAGGGGTATTCTGTTTGTGCTTGGAATAGTGCCGACCATCTTTTCCGAAAGCAGAATTGCGCCACTATTGTCGATTTCCATGCTGTAAATTGTCGGTTGTTTTCCCTTTGTAAGCGCAGTTATACCGTTATCTACGATTTTCCTTTTTTGCGCATCTGTTAAAAGGCCACTTTTTGCCTCTCCATATAATCTGTATTTGTACTTTTTTATATCACCTAGTGCGGTTGCGGGCAATTGTGCAGCGATTATATCATCCAAAAACATTTTACCAGCTGGTATCTTGCCAGAGGAGCCGGTCCAGTTGGCAATGGCAGATTCCGGAATTGGGTTTCCGGCTGTATCGTTTAGTTCAACTCCGTTATAACAAAGATTGCCATTAGTATTACACTGCAGCCCCAGCAATTCGGCAGGACTTTTTTTCGGCTCGCTTGGAGTTGGCGGGGTAGCAGGAGGTGTCGGATTTGTGATACCCCCTGGGGCTGCGGGCGCAACGGGTTGCGGCGGCGGCGTGGTACCTGGTGCCGGTTGTGCGACACCATTTGGAGCTGAGGGTGTAGCTGTTTGTGTAGTTTGGGATGTCGATTTGGAAATCGGGATGAGCGGGGGTGGCGCTTTGCCAACATTTGGAAAGGAAGCCGCAGGTCTTGTTGATGGATTGCCGGCCGCCGGAGCGGTTTCGTCTGTACCCAAAAATTGATATATGGTACTCGTTTGAAGCTCCAGAGCGCTTATCGAACGCGGAGCAAATTTGCTCTTATCAATATCTGTTTCCTTAGGAAACAAGGCTAATGTATCGTTAAAAATAGCATGCGAGAGGTAGCCAGCTGCCGTCAAATCGTTGCATGTCAAAAAGCGCCTTATTTCCCCTTCGTTGGTGAATTCGGTGATGATTTGAATTGATTTTGGCGCAAGAAAGCCACCTCCCACTGGGAAAAGCAGTTTGCCATCCTTGCCAACAGAAAGGGTAAGTCCAGTTTTATTGAGCTCCTCGCTGCGCGCGTTAATAAACGCTATGTGATCAGTACTAGGTGACGCCGGCGGCGTTATACCCGAAGTTGGCGGCTTTGGTGGCGGCGGTGGTGGCGGAGGAGGCGGCGGTGGTGGCGGAGGAGGCGGCGGAAGATCGGATCGAGGAAGTGCATCATGTGGATTATGCGTCGTGTCATCACTTCCAAAACGTCTGGCAAAAAACCCGACCGTTCCGCCGGCTCCAAGAATCAAAGCACAACACGCACACACTCCGGGCCCACCAATGCTTAGAAACATTGGAAGCGCACCGGGAATAAACGCAATCGCAAGTCCCGGAATGGCGCACGTAACGGCGAAGGCTAAAATGCCAGTAGTAGTCGGCGACATCCGCACTCCAGCTTTCCTTTTCTCCGGAGGAGGAGTTGGCCCTGGGGACGGCTGCACAGGTTCAGAGGTTAATGTACTACTTGGTGTATTTGCCATTGTTTATCCTACTTAAGACACTATTTAGCGAATGATTTTATAAAAATGCAAGAGCGTTTTTTTGCAAGTTCCATTTTGTACAAAAATTAGATCTACTGATCGGATTGGTGACGGTTTGCGACCATGGCAATTCGAATCAGCTGTACGTCGACGCCGCTAATGCCACTGATGCGGCTCGCTTGACCGAGATTTGCGGGACGAATGGCCTTTAACTTTTGCCGGCTCTCATTTCGCAAGCTTTTAACCGCATCATAGTCAAACCTTTCCGGGATAGGCACATTTTCCATTTCCCGCAATTTTTCGATTTGTCGGGACTCTCGGGATAAATAGCCGGCGTATGATATGCGGTAAAGAATTTCGCGTTGAATTTCATCGCCGGCGGATGGAAAATTTTTCCAAAGTATATGGCTCGCGTCCTCGCCTGCGCGAATGGCATCCGCGACGGTTTGATTTTCCCGCAGAATAAGCGATTCTCCCAATTCCACGCCGCGACTAATGGCATCTCGCTTCGCCTCAATGGTTCGCTCCCGCGCCACAGGAAGCACACCGTGACGCTTTGCTGCGCCAATGAGTCGCACCTCTGCGCTGCCCATGTTCAGCAGCAGTCGAAACTCCGCACGGCTGGTGAACATCCGATATGGCTCCGCCGTGCCTTTCGTCACCAAATCATCGATAAGCACTCCTATGTAGGCCTCGTGCCGCTGAAGGACAAGAGATTCCTTGCCAAGAATTTTCGCCGCTGCGTTAATTCCGGCAATGATGCCCTGGGCTGCCGCCTCCTCGTAGCCGGATGTGCCATTAATCTGTCCGGCGAAAAACAGACCAGCTACAATTTTCGACTCCAACGACGCTAGTAATTGTGTCGGTGGTGCATAGTCGTATTCAACCGCATACGCCGGACGTAATACATGCGCATTTTCCAGTCCTGGAATTGTCGCCAGTATATGTCGCTGCATGTCCATTGGGAAACTGGTGGAGAGGCCGTTAATATACCACTCGTCACCCCACATGGCTTCCGGCTCCAAAAATAGGCGATGGGTTTCGTTGTCGGGAAATTTTTTATATTTATCCTCGATGCTTGGGCAATAGCGAGGCCCTTGGCCGACAATTTCCCCGGAGTAAAGCGGGGAAAGATGCAAATTTTCCAGAATCAGCGTTCGCGTGTCTGTCGACGTGTGTGCAATGAAACATGAACGCTGGTCATCCGGTGCGCGGAGGAGTGGAAAAAATGGAAAATTCTCCGGCACACCATCTTGGCGGGTATCACGGAAGGTAAAGGTGGCCAATTCCCGGTCCCCCGCCTGCTCTTCCATTTTTGAAAAATCCATGGAGGTTCCCAAAACTCGCGGTGATGTCCCGGTTTTCATTCGTGCAGTCTCAATGCCATGGCAATTGAGCGAACCAGTAAGTCCCTCCGCGGAAAAATCCCCCAGCCGACCCCCGGATAATTTTTGAGGACCAATGTGCATTTTCCCCCGAAGAAAGGTTCCCGTGGTTAAAATAATCGCCTGGGCGTAAAATTCTTCACCCGTATTCGTGCGAATACCCTTGATTTGGCCGCCTTCAACCAAAAGATCCTCACCGATGCCCTGTCCAATGAACAGATTGGGTAAATTTTCCAACCGATGCTTGAGCCGCATCGCATAGAGGCGTTTATCGCACTGTACGCGCAACCCCTGAACGGCGGCACCGCGAGATCGATTTAGCATCCGCACCTGTATGGCCGTGGCATCGGCATTCTCGCCCATCAGGCCACCCAAAGCATCAATTTCACAGACCATATGCCCCTTGGCCAGACCGCCGATCGCCGGGTTGCAACTCATGTGTCCAATGGTGTCCAAATTTCCTGTGAGCAGGAGTGTGCGGACGCCGCAGCGGGATCCAGCCGCAGCAGCCTCGCATCCGGCATGCCCGGCACCGCATACAATAACATCATAGACGTTAGAAAACTTCCAATGGCCCATTTTGCCAACCTCGATCGTAGGCCAATCTGCCATTTTCATGCAATGGTTGATTTAAATCCATCAGATGTTGACCCAATCAATGGAAAAAATAAAAATAAATGCGGTGAATAGTGCCGTCAGCAAACAGGCCATGGCCATTCGGTAAAATGTATACGAGTATACTGACATGAATGGAAATTGCAAGGGAGCTGCCGCGCCGGCTGCAATGGCTATTATGCACGCTAATAATCCGATGGTCGACGTGCAAACAATAGCGCACAACAGGATGGAAGAGGCCCTCCATTTAATCAGCATCTTTGGGATTGCCATTTTTTCAGGTATAATCACATCGGGCGGATTAGTTGGTTTTTCGATTTTGGTGGATGTAGGCATTTTGTGGCGCAAGCTCACATATTTTGAAAGAATGTCAATTATCAAATTTTTGTATTGAAATCTAATGTGGTAATACTAATTTCTTTTGTCGAAGGACGATGGGGGAAGAGGGACAAAATTTGGATGCCAATGGGCCCGAGGAAACTTCAAGTGAAGCCGTGCGGGAGGATTATGGCTTCGATGAATTGATGGGCCTTTATGAAAACGATTTTGACGGTCTTGATCGGCTTAAATTATCTCGCACTTCCCCCCATGAACTTGGGCAATTCCTCGCCCGACTGAACGCAAGTGAACAGACCGAATTTCTGCGCAAATTGTCCGATCGTGCGGCGGGAGAGGTTATTGCTGAAATGTCCGATTCCGCGGAAGTGCTCATGCAGATGAAAGATCGGCGGGCGCTTCGTATTCTGGAAAATCTAGAGCCGGATGACGCCGCTTACATCGTACGCCAGCTGGACGCGAATGACCGAGGGCGAATCTTGGGTAAACTTCAGGGCGAAGCAGCGCATACAATCGCCGATCTGCTTCACTACGAGGCCAACACCGCCGGCGGCGTAATGACCCCGCACGTGAATAAAATACAGCTCTCGTGGACCGTGGATCGGGCTATTCAAACGTTGCACACCACCGGTGATAACAACGAAAATTTGGATGTAATCTATGTAATCAATGACGAGGGCAAGCTCAAAGGAACGGTTTCCCTGCATCGCATCATTCGTTCCGCGGGTGCACAAAAAATTGAAGAAATCTTCGACTCCGATATTCAAGGCGCATGTCATGCCGATGCCGCTAGCACGCAGGTGGCTCAGATCATGGCGGAGTTTGATCTGCAAAATTTACCGGTTTTGGATAATTTAGGCCGCCTGATTGGCATGGTCACCCATGATGACGTGATCGATATTTTGCAGGAAAGTGCCACGAAGGATATCCAAATTTTACACGGCGCCGGTGCCGATGAAAACATCCACGATCCAGTAACCTACAGCGTTGCAAAACGAGCCCCATGGCTCCAATTTAATTTGATTACCGCGGCGATGGGCGCTTTCGTGGTATCCTTGTTCCAGTCGCAAATTGAACAATTGTCCCTGCTGGCCGTTTTCATGACCATGATCACAAGCCTTGGCGGAAATGCCGGTGGGCAAACTCTTGCCGTTTCCATTCGCAGCCTAGCGCTGGGCGACTGGAAGAATGGTGATACCGTCGGCATTTTCTTCCGCGAGATGTTCAAAGGTCTATTCAATGGGAGTATTACTGGGCTCGTCGCAGGAAGTGTGTGTGCGCTTATAACCCGCAGTGTTCCCATTGGGGCTACAATTTTTCTGGCAATGACACTCAACATGGCGTTGTGCGGTATTTCCGGTGCGCTTATTCCGCGAATTCTTCAAAAACTGAGGGTCGATCCAGCCCAAAGTGCCTACATTTTTCTAACGATGGTTACGGATACGGTTGGAATGTACATTTTCCTCCTGCTGGGGTGCTGGCTGCTCCTATGAGACTTTTCGCGGAGAAGTTTTTTACGAATGGAAACTTGACAAATTTGATAAAAAAATAGAAACAGGATAGTTTTTATATGGCGTTGGAATATGTGGAAGTAGAAGGTAAAGTGGTGGCGGTACTCCCGGGAACGATGTTTCGCGTGGAGTTGAAGAACGGACACCGAGTCCTTGCACATATTTCGGGGAAGCTTCGTAAAAATTTTATCAAATTTACCGTTGGCGACATGGTGCGCATGGAAATTAGTCCCCAGGATGTTGAAAAAGCGCGAATTACCCATCGATTACGCATTGCATTTACGCCACATAAAGCTCCCATGCGCAGTTTCGGTCCTCGTCGTCGCTAGCCGGCCAGCGCTTCCAAGAGCGCATGCCATGGTAAGGTTGCACATTTTATGCGCATGGGGAATTTGCGCACGCCGAGAAGGGGAAGTTGGGATCGCAGGCATGGAGCGGAATCCGATTCCGCTTTTTTCCCCGTTAAAAGTGCAAGCATCTCCTCCGCCTTTTGCTGGGCCTGAGATTTTGACATTTTTTCCACGGCCAAGGTAAGCAGTGAAGCCGAGGCCCGTGCAATGGCACAACCTTCCCCGGAAAATTTGATTTCCTCAATATCATCGCCGGACAATTTAAGAAATAAGCAGATGTCATCCCCGCAATTGGCATTATATCCTCTGGCAACGCGATCGGGGGTTGAAAGTACGCCAAAGTTTTGCGGATTTCGGTTATGTTCCAAAATAACCTCCTGATATAAATCCTGCCAATCGCGCATATGTGAGAACTAACTTGTCCTTCGTGTGTTCTCAACAAGATTCTACCGGGTTAGCATCTAGGCCATAGCGATGCAGAAATGCATCCAGACTTGGTTCCCGGCCCATGAACCCATGGTAGAAAACATCAGGAAATTCGGAATTTCCGCGCGCTAAAATTTCTTGGCGAAAATTTCTGGCTACCGCTTCATTAAAAATGCCCTCATTCCGAAAGCGGGTGAAGGCATCGGCATCCAACACTTCCGCCCATTTATAGGAGTAATAGGCGGCTGCATATCCCGTGGGCCCGCTAAAGAGATGATTAAAATGCCGCACGATCGAGAGTGGTTTGGTCGCATAGGGAACCGCATACAAAGCAGTGGCGCCATCGATGAATTCATCCAAATCGCCATCGACATAGGAAATATGCAATTCCAAATCCATTTTTTGGAGTGCCAATTGGCGCATAATTACAATGGCAATGAGATGATTTCGCGCCGACAGCATTTTTTGGAAAAGCTCCAGGGGCATGGGGTTCTGGCTTTCGTAATGGTGTGCAAATAGGTTGAGTGCTTCAAGCTCCCAAACCCAATTTTCTAAAATTTGAGATGGTAGCTCAACGAAATCCAATGCAACATTACACCCGTTGAGTGAGGCGTAGTTCACCTTTCCCATCAAATGATGCATAAGATGGCCAAATTCATGGAAAAGTGTTTCCACCTCGTAGTGAGTCAGTAATGACGGTTGATCTCCAGTCGGAGGAGTTAAATTGGCTGCAACAAAGCCAATCGGCGGTATCCATTCACCATTTTTCAGATGCCCCTGGCGCAGAGAATCCTCCATCCATGCCCCGGAACGTTTACCTTCCCGAGGAAAGAGATCCAAGTAGAATGACCCCAATAACTTTCCATCACTTTCTCGCACGTCATAATACCGCACATCCCCATGCCACACGGGAATTTCATTGGAATTTCCGTGTGGCTCCGTTGTTATTGGCAATGATTGAAAAGTAATACCATATAGTCGCTGTAATGTTTGAAATAGTCCCGACAAGACGGCGTCCATAGGGAAAAATGGCCGCAGCTCTTCCCGGTCAAAATTGTGCAATTTACGACAAAGCTTTTCGGATAAATACGCCAATTGCCAAGGTTCCAGTCGATCACCCGACGCATTATGGTCTAGTTCACGTTTGAATGACTCAAGGCGTGCGATTTCTCGGAGAAAATGCGGCAGGACCTTGCGATGTAAATCTTCGGTGAAACTTAGTGCCGCCGCCCCGGTTTTGGCCATCCGCCGGGAGAGAATGAAGTCTGGAAAGTTATTCTTGCCGAGCAATTGTGCCTTTTCTCTACGCAGCGACAAAATTTCCCCAATGAGCGGACCATTGTTGTATGGCCCCCCATCACCGAGGGTGTTGTATGCGGACCACAATTCGCGACGCAGATCATCCGATTCCAGATAACGCATTGCCGGGCTATAAACCACCTCCTGTAGGGTAAGTCTATAGGCATTGGCATGCCCCTTTTGCTCAGCGTTTGTGCGGAGAATTTTCAAAATCGTCGTCGGCAGGCCGGACAAAATTGATTCATTCTCTTCGGGAATAATTTTTTCCCATTTGTCCATGGCATCTAGTACATTTTCCGAATATTTTTGTGTTTTCCGCGCCAAATCCCGCTTAATTTCACGCAGGCGCACTTTTTTCTCTGGCGGAAGGTTTGCGCCGTTTTCCAAAAAATCTAAATGAATTTCCTCAATGAGGCGCCTTTGAATTTGTGTTAAGCCATCAAATCCACATAAGTAAACGGCGCGGACTCGTTCCCAAAGCTCTTCATTGAGCACGATGTTCCCATAAAATTGTGTCACCTCCGATAAGTATTCATTATATATGGCGCGAAGCTCATCGCCATTGGTTACCGTATCAAGATGCGACGCGCAGGCCCACGTATAATCGAGTGGCTCCGTAGCGGACTCAAGTGCTTCAACGACATTAGCAAAGGTGCAAAGATCAACTGGTATGGCTGTAACGGCATCAAGGTTTTCTTGTGCCCGGGCAATCGCTTCCGGAATAGCTACCTTCAGATAATCTGCCGTAAATATTGTCCATTCAATTGGATATCTAATCTTAGTCACCCGATTCCTCCATGATCCATCTAAGTATCCCGGCGTATTTTGCAAAATCAAATGTCATTTTGCCGCATGCATGCGCACTGGCGTTAAAATTTACTTGTTGAAAGCGATGTAATCACCGATAATAATTGCATTATTATGAATAATGATGTAAGTCGCCCCAGCCGGGCGTCGAAATCTTTTATTAGAACACGTGCTGCCTCAGCGGCGAGACGCCCGGGATCGCAATCCATAGCCATGAAAACTTTAACCGTTGCCGTGAATGCGCTTAGCTATCCATTTTTAGTGCTTTTGGTAGTCTTATGCAAATTCACCGGATGGCATGATCTGGAAAACAATGTGATTGATGCAATGCATTTCAGAATTCTCGCATTTTGTATTTTTCAAAGGAAGGATAGGCCTACACGGGCCGGAATCCAATCGCCATCCGAAACTTCTGGTTTACCGGCCGATCCAATGAATAAAGATCCGCAGGGTGAGATTTCGCCATCGGATACTTTGGGTGAAGATAAAGAGCCGAAGGTAATTCCGGAGCCGATTTCGATCATACCGCCAATTTCCGTAGAAATTCCCGTAGAAATTGAAAAGCCGGAAGCAATTCCGGAACCGACGTTAATTAGGCCACCAATTTCCGTAGGAATGCACAAGAATATGATATGCGTCGATCGTAAAAAAGTTGAACGATTTGTGTCAGAGGTCATTGCGTGTTGCGATCTCGAGGAAATACAAGCTGTTGTCGTCAAAGCCAGGGATGAGGAAGATCCAGTTGTTGCACTACAACTTCTGCGCATGCCTAAGGTGTTGGATATACTTAAGTTGCGCAATGTGCTGAATAATGACGAGGAAATATCGCAATTAATCGTTTGCGCATTGGGTAATGGAAATTGCGATACAAACGAAACTAGTGATGCGGCCGAAGCTAAAACCAGATTAACTCTAAACGTAGACGCCGTCGTTGCGGACGTCGCTCGCAGCCGTTGCCGCGTAATTACCAAAGAACCGCGTGCCGGCGAGACGATTATGGCGCCGTGCCCGCTGTATGAAATGTTAATAGTTTATTTCGTGCAGTGTATGGGTAAAGCTGAAGAGTGGTATTTTGGCGGCAAGAAGGGAGAATTTCCCGAAGAACTCGCTGGAATTAAGCCATTTGTCGTAGAATGGTTTGAAAAACATGCTGAACAAAATTTCGACGAATACAGCAAGCAACAAAAAGTCAAATGTGATTATCAACACCATTTTCGATCATTGAAAAATGTGAAAATCGGGAATGTTCTTTCAGCCTGTAAGTATTGCGTTTATAATCCTTTTTTAATGCTTGCTGAATTACACGAAAGACAGCAACGAGAACATTTTACGAACATATCCATAGTAGTTCATGACCTTCTTTTCCAGCAAGGAGATTCGGGCAAACAAATTGCCGCTGAATACATGAGCCAGGAACGGCAGCCGTGGGAACCTTACATTGGATTTCATGTGCCTGGATCTTTTTGCCTCCACACATTTTGGATACAGCATCTAACAACAAAATCTTTGGATTGGATTTTTTCTCCACGCCGCGGTGAGACGCAAAAACAAACGGCGGAGCGTGCTCTCAATTTTCTTTGCCAGAGCCCGCAGCCATCAAATGCAGCATGCCATTCAACAAATTTTTCTGAAGCGCTCTTTGTAGCCCACGGTCAAGACCTAGCAGTAGACGACGAGGGCGAAGTAATAAAAAGAAGTAGTATGTTCCATGGCAATGGTTTGAAATTACTATGGGCTGAGATTGACCGCATTTTGGGTTCTCTGGACGAGCAAGATGCGCGAGACTGGCAAAGGCGTTTGCTTGATCCATTTACCAAGTTGTCGTTCTGGGAATGTGCTGGTCCTTTGGCTGGAGGAAGGCACGTCCCGCCAACAATTGTGAAAGAAGATTACGAAGAGCTGAAAAGTCGTATGTTGGCAATTGGACTGGCATTACCGGTTGAATTTTCAGAAGTTTCCACTTTCCCGCGGAAGACTGATTTGTCAGCCGTGGCCACTACTCTTACAGACAATCAAGCTGTTTGTTACGGGTTTTCAGAATACGGACGCATGCAACCACAATTGAAACACGGGGATTGACCAACGCCTGCAATGCTTTACCGTTGATGAATTGCTGGGGAGAAATTTGTATGATTGACATAAGCCAGGAAGCGTTTCCAAAATTTATCGCAGCTAATCATGTGGTGCTTGTGGATTTTCACGCCAGTTGGTGTGGGCCATGCAGAGCCATGGCACCAGTAATAGAGGCTCTACGCGAAGAATTTTTCGGCGTTGCCGGAATTGCCAAGGTGGATGTGGATCAATCGCCGGAAGTTGCGGAGGCATTTGGTATTCAATCAATTCCCGCGCTTATTTTTTTCAAAAATGGGCAACCGGTGGAGCGTCTTTCAGGTGCGCGTACCAAGGATGAATTGGCACAAAAATTGCGGTCCTTACTCCAATAGAAATGATACGTTTTCGTTGGCAAATCATTTGGCTGATTGTTCTCATAGCCGCATGCATGGGATCGTTTGGATTTCGCGCGTGCGCCATATGCCAGGACATGGGCGCTATTTCCCAAGGACCTTCCATGGGCCATTCGCTGGGCACGGATTTGTTGGGCCGCGATTTGTTGATGCGCCTATTGACCGGCGGGTGTGTTTCTTTAACCGTCGGCTTTATGGCAACGGCGCTTGCCACAGTCTTGGCCCTTGGTGTTGGGCTGCTGTCTGGGTATTCCGGAAATCGGATCGATTATTGGCTCATGCGATTGGTGGACGTATGCCAGGCGCTACCACTTACTATGCTAACGTTGTTACTTATGGCCTGCTTTGGCTCTGGCCTGCTGATTCTCTGTCTGGCGATCGGTTCCACCGAGTGGTTTTCATTCGCGCGGGTTGTGCGGGCCAGGACCTTGGAATTGTGTGGACAGGATTTTGTCAATGCCTCCATTCGCATGGGACAAGCCCATTGGCGTGTTATTTTGTTTCATATTTTACCGAATATGGCGGCAATCGTGCGCCACTACGCGCTGTTGCTTGCAGCAAATGCCATTCTCGTGGAAGCATTTCTTAGTTTCCTTGGGGTAGGTATTCAGCCGCCATACAGCTCTTGGGGCAATATGATCGTTGATGGACTGCAAGTGATGCACACGCACCCGATGCAGCTCCTTTGGCCATCTATTTTTCTTGTGATCACGTTATTGGCTGTTACGTCCCTATCCGACTCCATATGACGCGATCACTCCATGTTATCACCGGCGTCACCGGTTCGGGCAAATCATCCGTTGCCGTTGAATTGGCTAAGCGGGTTGATGGGGAGATTCTTTCCTGCGATTCCACTCAATTTTACCGAGGCCTCGACATCGGCACTGCCAAAATTACGGAAGAAGAGCGGCGGGGAGTCTCGCACCATGGCCTTGATTTAGCTGAATTGGATGAGTGCTTTAGCGTGGAGCGGTTTGTGATCTATGCCAAACGTATTGTGGACGAAATTTGGGCGCGGGGAAGGGACGTTTTCGTCGTAGGCGGTAGTGGGTTTTATCTGCTAAGTTTCTATAGGGCTGTCTTTGACGCAGTAAATGTCACGCCGCAAGTCCGCATAACCGTACGCAAATTGTGGCAGACGGGTGGCATGGCGACCATTATAGCCAAATTGCTAGAATATAATCCATGTTTACCATTGGAATTGACTCAAAATCCAATTCGCGCGCAGCGCGCCCTGGAGCGATGCATGGCGTCTGGACAGTCGGTGGAAAAATTGCGCAACGCTTTCGAGCGATTGGTTGGGCCATTTGACCACATTCCAAAAATTACCGTCCGCGTGGTGCGACCGCAGGAAGATTGGGGGCGTGGCCTCAAAAAGCGCATAGACGATATGTTGCAAAATGGTTTCATTGAAGAAGTTATTCAATTGCGCAAAAATGGATTGGAGCAGCACCCAACACTCAGCCGGGCGGTTGGCTATCGGGAAATTTTGGCCCATTTGAATGGGGATATCCGCGAAGAAGAATTAGCCGAACGAATTTTTATCCATACGAGACAGTTGGCGCACAAACAGCATACCTGGCTACGACACAAAATTCCATGCGATCTAACCGTCAATGCCGACTGAATTTAATCTTTTATGAGGGGGTTAAATTGGTTTCGTCCGAGTGGAATGTATTGCAAAAAAGTTTGCACAAACCGCGATTGGAAGAGTAGATGACAGGCAATGAATCCTCCAGGACCAATTGACGTTATTATATCTGGTACGCAGGAATTGATTGATCGTGAGGGTCTCGAGCGAAAATTGGCCAGTGGACGACATTTGCGCATTAAATTAGGCGTAGACCCAACTCGACCGGATTTAACCTTTGGGCATTTGGTGGTGTTCAATAAACTGCGGCAATTCCAAGAGTTAGGTCATACGGCTATTTTCCTAATTGGAGATTTTACCACAACCATTGGAGATCCATCGGGTCGATCCGACACTCGGCCTGTCTTGACCGCCGATGAGATTACGGAGAATGCAAAAACATATCTGGATCAGGCATTTAAGATTTTGGATCCGAAGCTGACGGAGGTGCGCTACAATAGCGAATGGTATCGCCTAATGTCACTGGCGGACCTGCTTCAATTGGCCCGGGAAATTACCGTTGCGCAGCTTATGGAGCGAGATGACTTTGCTAAACGTTATCGCGAGAAAATGCCAATTAGTCTCGTGGAATTTCTTTATCCACTGATCCAGGGTTACGATTCTGTTATGCTCCAAGCCGATTTGGAGATGGGCGGAAGCGATCAATTGTTTAACATGCTCGTGGCACGAACCTTGCAAAAAAATCGGGCCATGGAGGAACAGGCCGTGCTTTGCATGCCATTGTTAGTTGGCCTCGACGGTGTCCGCAAAATGTCCAAAAGCTACGGAAACTATATCGCATTTAACGATTCCGCTAAGGATATGTTTGGTAAAATTATGTCCATTCCAGACAAGATTATGCCGAATTATTATCAGCTTCTATTGTGCGAACCCGAGGAGGCAATCGTGCGAATATTCCAAACGCACCCCATGGAGGCAAAGAAGGATCTGGCATGGCGGTTGGTTGCGCGATTTTATGGGAATGATATTGCGGAGCGGAAACGGGAGGAGTTTGAGCGGGTTTTTTCCCGCAACGAGCTCCCCACGGAAATGACGGAAATCGTCTTATCGGTTGGCGGTGCGTCCCTGCTCGAGGCACTTGCGCTATCGGGGGCTTTTCGTGGAAAGAACGAAATTCGGCGTCTCTTGGAGCAGGGTGCCATTCGCGTGGACAATAAACGCATTTTAGATGGGGAATACATCATATCGTCAGGGATGATTATTCAAGCTGGAAAAAAACAGTTTTTTAGTGTTAAATAACTATATTAGTGATAGGGTTTTTGATAATGGGAATTCATTTACCATTCGAAAGGCTGCTGTTAACGCTCGAAAAGCAACTGGAAGATTTGCGACGGCAAGCACATGAGTCGCACATTGATTTTTCCGAAGAAATTGCGGCCATTGAGCGAAAAATTGAGACTCTGCGGAAGGATGCCTATGAGAAACTAGGCATCTGGGAGCGCATCCAATTGGCTCGGCATCCGCAGCGACCCTACGCCATCGATTATATCGAGCGATTATTTTGCAATTTTGAAGAAATTCACGGAGATCGGCTTTTTGGGGATGATGGTGCAATGATCTGTGGCCCGGCCATGTTTCAAGGGACTCCGCTGATGGTTGTCGGTCAACAAAAGGGACGAAATGTAAAGGAAAATATTCGGCGGAATTTCGGATGCCCACATCCCGAGGGTTATCGCAAGGCGTTGCGGGCTATGAAATTGGCTGAAAAATTTTCCCTGCCAATCCTGTGCCTCATCGATACATCCGGTGCCTATCCGGGTATAGGTTCCGAGGAGCGGCACATTGGGGAGGCCATTGCGATTAACATTCGCGAAATGAGCACATTATTGGTTCCCATCATCGGAGTGGTTATTGGCGAGGGTGGGTCCGGTGGTGCATTGGGCATTGGTGTCGTTGATCGGTTGCTTATTTTTGAAAATGCTTACTATTCTGTAATTTCCCCGGAAGGTTGTGCGGCGATTTTATGGAACGATCGAACTAAGGCACCAGAGGCGGCGAAAGCATTACGCCTGAGCCCACAGCAACTAATCAATTTTTCCATCGCCGATGAGATTTTATCCGAGCCAATAGGTGGAGCTCATCTCGACCATGATGCGGCCGCGAATACGCTTAAGGATGCCATCGCAAAGCACTTGAAAGGCCTTTTCGCCACCGCACCACAGGATCTCGTCGAAGCGCGCTATGCCAGATATCGAAGTATTGGTCAGCCGAAGGCGTAATGTTTCAAAAGATTTAGCGGTACGACTATTGTGGCAGATCAAATTTTGAAATTTTCACCAAAATAGAATTTCCGACTGAGTTGATTTTCCGCTAGGAAATCGCTGGGGCCTTCCACGAGGACTTTTCCGCCGTGGATAAGGTAGGCTCGATCGACAATGTTGAGCATTTCGCGCACATTGTGGTCAGTGATGAGAATTCCAATGTTTCGATTCCGGAGGCGGCGGATGATTTGCTGAATTTCCTGCACATTAATAGGATCCACTCCGCTGAAAGGCTCATCGAAGAGCAAAAATTTAGGTTCACAGAGAAGTGTGCGCGCGATTTCTAATCGTCGCCGTTCCCCGCCGCTGAGTGTCGTAGCCTGCTGTGTTAATAGGTTTGTTAATTTTAGCTCATCAATAACTTGATCCATGCGCTGGATCCGTTCCACGTGCGAAACTTTTAAAATCTCGGCAATGGCACGGAGATTATCCCGCACGGTTAGATTGCGAAAAATGGATGCTTCCTGCGGAAGGTAGCCGATCCCAATCCGTGCACGTTTATGTATTGGCATGCGCGACAGCTCGATGCCGTCGAGTGAAATTCGCCCTCCGGAAACGGCGACAAGCCCAACAATCATATGGAATGTGGTTGTTTTTCCAGCGCCGTTTGGGCCCAAAAGGCCTACCACCTCGCCGGAGTTGATAACTAACGAAATTTCACAAACAACTTGTTTTTTCCCATAGTACTTTTGGAGCTTTTCCGCGCACAGACATGACATAATTTCCCGGCTATCGCTGCAAAAAACATTGTCTTTGGCAACCTGGTAATGAAATCAAGGCAATGGACATATGGGCTAATGAAATTAATGCATGTCTATAAGGCGTGATAATAGATATGCTCTTTGTTATTTAAATATCGGACAACTGTAGCATCTGTGTCATTGGCAGGAACATGGCGGCGGCGATGAGGGCAACAACGCCGGCCAGGATGAGAACGACAACCGGTTGCAGTACCGCGGAGGCTCGTTCCAAATGCCGATCCAATTCCTCAGCGGTTGCCTCTCCCGCATGAAGGAGCATATCCGCCAGGTGCCCACTTCCTTCACCGACAACCAGAAGGCCGTGAACGAATGGCAACATAAACGAAGACGGGGCAAGCAGATCTATCAATGATTCCCCGGCGTGCACACGATCCACGAGCTGGAGCAGATGGGATTTCATTGCCGCATTTGGTAAAGCGTTTGCCGCAAGTGATAGGGCCACCGTGGATGGAGTGGCGTGCGCCAACAGCAGGCCGAAGGTGCGCAAAAAAATGACAAGATTTTGCATTAGAAATAATTTTCCAAAAAATGGAAAGCGGAGGGCAATTTTGCCACGTAGAAGGTGTCCGGATTGTGTGCGCCCACAGATGAATATGGCAAGAATTACCAGCATCGCCATCATCAAAAGTGAATGTGCGTGTTCACGTAAAAGTGTTCCAAAGGCAATCAGAATTCTGGTGAGCGTTGGCAATGGTGTGGATGAGTGGTTTGCCCGCAGGAGATTTTCAAAGCGCGGAACCACATATGTGGTTAAAAATAGTACGGCGATCATAGCAACGATCAGAACGGTGACTGGGTAAAAAAGGGCGGAAATGGTACGATGTTTCGTGCGCAAAATGCGCATGCGGAAATTGGAAATGTGTTCCAGTGTTGCTGCCAGATCCCCGGAAGATTCACCGGCCTTCACCATTTGGCAATAGGTTACATCAAAGATCTGCGGAAAGGATTGTAAAATGGTATGCAACGGATGTCCGAGAATTAGTCCCTGGATGGAGGTGGTGATGACTAATTGCAGCATGGAATTTTTTTCTTGGTTTTCCAAAATTTGTAAGGCGTTCAATAGGCCAACACCATTTCCGATGAGTACTGCCAGCTGACGGGTAAAAGCCAAAAGTTGTGATTCGTCCACCTTCCGATGGGAAAAATGAAAAATTTTCAACATGGTATCTGCTCCAGAAATTCCGCCGGGCATAAAACTCCATCGGCTACCCATGTGATCGCCTGGTCCGCAAGTGATTTTGCGGACTTCAGCTGCGAAAAATCGCCCGTGGCCACTTTTCCAATTGTGGAATCATCCATGGAAAAAAGTTCAAAAATTGCGCATTGCTCCCGATATCCCGTGTGGCCACATTGGGCACAACCGCTTCCAAATTTTAGACAATTCGGTGAAATTTGGAGGAGAATTTCAGAAAATTTATCGATTTCATCCTTCACATATGTTTCCAGACAGTTTGGACAATTTAATCGCAACAGACGCTGGGAGAGGATGCCGCGCAGGCAACGGCTCAGCAAAAACGGATCCGCGCCCATCTCCTGTAGCCGGAGGAGGGCCTCTTCCGCCGTTGCGGTATGTAACGTTGTGAGAACAAGATGCCCCGTAAGTGCAGCCTGTAAAGCAGTTTGCGCCGTATCCCGATCGCGTATTTCCCCAACTAAAATTTTGTCCGGATCGTGCCGCAGAAAGGACCGTAAAACTGAAGAAAATGTGCGCCCAACTGCCAAATCTACGGGCACCTGCAGGATGCCATCTAGTTCATACTCAATGGGATCTTCTATGGTCAGCAGCTTTACATCATCGGAATTAATCTCCTGGAGCGCGGCGTAGATGGACGTGGTTTTTCCACTACCGGTGGGCCCGATAACAAGGAATAATCCACTGGTTAGCTGCATAATATGACGTGTGGCTTCTATAATTTCCGGCGGCATATGAAGATTGTCCAACCGTGGAAAACGTCGATTCTTGTCCAAAATGCGTAAAACAATGCTTTCGCCAGTTTTCGTTGGGAGGACGGAAATACGGCATTCAACATCTTTCCCTTGCACAAGGCATTTTAGCCGCCCGTCCTGAGGCCGAAAGTGTTCTGAAATATCCAAATTTGCCATTGCGCGCAAACAGGCGGAAAGTTCCCGGCGCAATTCACCTGGAAAATTGTGTACCGTTCGCAAGGTGCCATCGATGCGCATGCGCAGAAGAATTTCATTCGCATCGCTTTCAAAGTGTATGTCCGACGCACCTAATTCCACGCCGTAACGTAACCAGTGCTGAATTTGATGGGGCAAATCATTGTTCGACATATCCCCAGCGCTATCGGTGGCCTGATGTGCGCACGCGGTTTCAAATTGAAGCCAGCGTTTTTGAAAATCCTTTTTTGGAAGAATTTCAAACTTCGGACAAAACCCAAGTAATGCGGACAATTCTTCGGAAAATGATTGAAGATCGCAGTCTTCGCAGATCAAAAAGCGCGAGGACCCATCTGGAATGATGTGATAAAATCGGCAGAGATGGAGGTCATTTGTTTTCGGCGGAATTTCTGTCATTTTCAGCCTCTTTTTTTCGCTTTGTCCGCATCTTCCGGTCAAAATCCCTTCATATGCGGACAATTCGCATGGATTGGCGAGGCTTAGCATTTTCCGCCGGAGAATAATGTGTATTGGCAATCTTGGCGCGCTTTTGATTAACCAGTTGTAGATCACTTATCCGCGTTGAAATTTTTCGTGCCGTTGCAATAAAATTGGTAAGCACATTTACGAAAATCTGTTCGTCGACAAATTCCACCGGGACGGAATGGTGTAAGACGATGTGTCCACGCTTGCGATCGAAGCCGATGGTGGTCCCGTTGGTTTGTAGCCCAAAGAGGTTAAGCTCAAGGAGTGATTCCAAAAATTTCACCTGGTCAATTTCCTTTGGCAGTTGCATGAGCGGAGAATAAATGAACAGTGACGTATTACGCTGTGGAAATTCGATGAGAATTTCCAGGTGGGATTCCTTATCTTGCAATACGCACCGCCGAGTTTCCGGGTCAAGCTTGAGCGGAAGACTCATGCGTCGACTTACGCCCTCCATAAGCGAATTCAAATCCATAAAATGAGTTTATGGTTCGCATTTTTTAAATGCAATTAGAAAAATGTAATGTGGCGGAAAGGTCGCCGGATACGTCGCGATTCGGATTGGGTTCAATTTATTGGCCGCGCCATTATGTGTCTTTTTGATAAAATTTCATCCTATTTTATGCCCAACAAATCCAACGAACACAACGAAGCCAATGCAACCAACCGTATATTTTGCATTTAGCAGTTCCGTGATAAACTAAATGCGGGTTTCCAATCGGGGAGCCCAAAGGAACATTAGCCCATGAACAACCAATCTGCCAGATACGCTATTACCGACAAATTAACACCCACACCGGGTGATGGTACTTGGCCGCCTCCATCGTTGTCAAGCATCGACGGTGATAATATTTTTACACTATTTCAATGTTCCCTTGTGAGTGTGTATGCTATTAAAATCATCGATGCAATTGCTGGAATTTATTCCAGTGTCAATAATGCGTGGTCGTACCCAATGGGAGGCACTTCCATTGGAGGTGCCGCATGAAAGCCCTTGGTAGATGGCTTCGATCGAGGATGTTCTTCGATCTTATCTGTCGCACGGCCCTCATTGGAATTACATTTTTGGGGTTCTATTTTACAGCCGTGGGCTTGCATAATTCTTTTTTACGTGAAAGCCAAAAAATTGCCTGCCGCCAAAATTTAGAAATTTGCATTTTGCGGCAACAAGTTACTCTGCTGCAAAGGCGTATTCATGGATTGTACACACTCGTGAATGCCAATGGGCACACTCTTCCAAATTCTGAATATTCACAAAAAATAGCCGGTGGTATACGCAGATGAGATCCTCAACTCCCAGCGATGTTGCAACTGGCATGGATGACGTTTTGGATGCAACGACTGATGGCAAAATTTTGGTGTCTTCGCATAGGAGTATACGCACAAGGAAAAAAGCTCCGGACACTTCTCATAGCGATCTGGCGGACGCTTCAATCGGTCAAATGCTAAGTGGCCTTTTGGATAAAATTTTTGTTACGCAAGATCTGTCCGAGCTAAATACCATCGCCACCATTATGCAAAGACTTTTAGCCAGCAGCCAGCAGGTGCTTACCCTACGTGGGCAATTGAAAGATGGCGTTGGCGTAGATTGTCCGCGGGAGGGGTTGAATATGTCAACCATTCGCCAATTGGAGAAGCAATTGAAATTGCTATGAAACAAAGAGCTATACCTTTTTTTCTCCCCTATCAACGCCGATGGATTCTGGACGGGGCGCGACTAAAAATTATGGAAAAATCCCGACAAGTTGGCATGTCCTGGGCAACGGCATATCACCTCGTACGCCAACATGTTATCAAGTGTTACGGCCGAGACAGTTGGGTGTCGTCGCGGGATGAAATGCAGGCTAAACTATTCCTAGCCGACTGTTGTACATTTGCCTCATTATTTGATGGAGCTGCTACGAAAATACAGCGTCGGGTATTAATTTCCAAGGCACGCACATCGGCCATGGCCATTACCTTCGCTAACAATACGACCGTACACTCTCTTTCTTCAAACCCAGATGCTCAAGCTGGGAAGCGAGGAAATCGAGTTTTAGACGAATTTGCCCTCCACGGAGACCCAAAGCTTCTCTATTCCATTGCATTGCCAGGGATTACCTGGGGAGGACAACTGGAGATTCTTTCCACGCACCGGGGATCATTTAATTTCTTCAATCAACTCATCCAGGAAGCGCGCTACGAAGGAAATCCCAAAAAATTTTCCCTGCATCGGGTAACGTTGCAAGACGCCTTGGAGCAAGGATTTTTAGCAAAATTAAAAGCTAAACTTCCGGCAAATGATCCGCGACAATTTATGGATGCAGCGCAATATTTCGATTTCATCCGCACCACATGCCCGGATGAGGCCACTTTTCAACAGGAATATATGTGTCAGCCGCTGGACGATCGCACGGCATTCTTATCATCGGAAATGATCAGCGCGTGCGAGTATTTAGCGGATGACCAATGGCAAATTGCCTTACCTTATCTGCCGAAGGGTGAAACTTTACCGCATGGGGATTACTACCTTGGAGTGGATCTTGGCCGAGAGCGCGATTTGACCGTCTTCTGGTTATTGGAACTGGTGGGCGATGTTATGCACACGCGATTGGTGGAATGCCTTGCGCAACAAACATTTGCAACCCAGGAGGGTGTTTTGCACGAATTACTGCGCATACCGCATCTACGGAGGGTGTGCATTGATCAAACGGGAATGGGCCGGCAGTTTGCCGAGCGGGCGGTTGTCAAATTCGGCGCGGGTCGGGTGGAAGGCATAACATTTACGGCGGAAGTCAAAGAATCATTGGCTTATCTGTTGCGCTCTTTCTTCGAGCGGCGAGTGGTTCGAATTCCGAATGATGACAACATTCGTGCCGATTTGCATGCCGTTCGTAGGGAAGTAACGCTCACGGGAAATTTACGATTCGCTGCGGATCGTGGACGAAATGGTCACGCCGATCGCTTTTGGGCACTGGCGCTCGCCATTCACGCCTTTCACGGTGGTGAGGCCAAACGACCCAAGGCGGGCGGCGGCGCGTTTCAGATAATTCAACGGCCGCAACGATCTTCTTTTTTTCTATAAATGGCACATTAAATATTGGCGTCATTAATTTCCATGCACACAACCGATGAAAATAAAATCAGAAATACAAACACTATGCCAGAACCGGAGTCGGCGACAGGATTTTAATCCGATCCGGTTGCTCACGGCGGAGACGCTCACGCGGCAATTGGACGCCTTTCATCGGGGTGAACTGTGGCCGGCGGCATTGCTTTGGGACGCCATTGAACGGAGGGATGATTTGCTGAAAGGGGTGGCGGCCAAACGCAAAAAGGCCGTAGCGCGTCTGCCATGGACCATCCTGACAACGGATGATTCTGCAGAGGCTCGGCAACAGCAGGAAGCACTGCGATTTTTTTACAATAACCTCCGCTGCACGGGCGCCATCGATCGCAATGAACGTGGATCCTTTGCGTTGCTGGTAAAACAGATGATGGATGCCGTTGGGAAGAAATATGCGGTCCATGAAATTGTTTATCAGATTCACGGCAATTGCTTTACCGATGGCTGTGCAAGGGCATTAATTTCCGCTGAGTTTCGCTTCGTTCCCCTTTGGTACTTCGAAAATTATACGGGATTGTTGCGCTTTTTACCGGGTGATATGGCGCGGGAGGGAATTTCGCTGGAGGAGGGCGCCTGGCTTGTAACCGTTGGAGATGGCCTTATGGAAGCCTGTTCCATTGCTTATCTATTCAAGCATCTGCCACTCCGCGATTGGTTAATTTACTGTGACCGCAATGGCATGCCAGGCGTTAAGGGCGTGACAGATGCTGTGCCAGGAACGCCACAGTGGGAAATGGCTAAACAAGCGGTGGAGGCCTTTGGGGCAGAATTTAATGCGCTCATGTCCACTGGCAGCGATCTGCAGGCCATTGACCTCACTTCCCGTGGGGTACTTCCCTATCCGGCACTGGTGGACCGCATGGATAGGGCAATGGCAGCACTTTGGTGTGGATCCGATCTGTCAACCATGTCACGAGGAAACGGCGTTGGCGCATCCATGCAAGCCGGTGGGCAAAACCTTTTGGAGCAGGACGACGCGGCGATAATTTCTGAAGTCCTTAATGAGCAAGTTGATCGCTACGTGCTCAATTACCTTTTTGGTGATGCGCCAGTGAAGGCGTACCTATCCCTGCAATCTACGCAAAGTGATAATTTTCTATGGGATTTGGAGTTGTATGAAAGGCTTGCGAAACTGGGCGTGCAAATTCCTGCGAATGATCTGTGCGAACACTTTGGTGTGCGCATTTTCACAAAATCATGACCGGAAATGAGAGGTGTACTATGAATGAAAAAGAAATAACTTGCGAAACAATGATCCTAGCTGGCGCGAATGCCGTAGGAGACGATGGTTGTGGCGGATGGATTAAGTTAGTGGATTACGGTGACTATCAGCACCGGCTAGGGATGCAAATTGTAGATGCTTCCGCGTGCAAACAAATGGCCAGACGATTTTCATCGCTCCGACAGCGGCTTGCGCGTCGATTTCGCGGTGTTCCCATTTATATTGGGCATCCGGATGATCCGGCCTTTCGCGGTCAGGTTGGCCATGATGATACTCGCGCCTACGGCTGGGTGAAGTTTATCGAAGCGCGCGATAATGGCCTTTGGATTTACCCAAAATGGTCCAGGGCGGGTGGGGAACTTCTTGAAAATGCCTATTACAAATTTCTCTCCCCTCGCTGGGAAATGGTTCCGCTGGGTAATGGAAGTTTTACGCCCAGGCAGCTACTCTCCATTGGGCTTACCAATACGCCCAATATGAACGTTGAAGCCATTGCCAATCAAGAAGATATGCTCGAAGAAATGGCGGAAATTATGCCGGATGAGAAAATCGTTAGTGATATTTCTCCGGACGATAATCCGCGCGAACGGACATCGCTGCCCAGCGGCGTGAATATGCCAGACGTGGCCCTGCTACGAATGCCAGAGCAGGGTGGACCCATCGTTGGGAATTGCGCCAGGATGCCGGAAAGCGTCATGCGCCGGCAAAGCATCACCCAATCACTCGATCGGCGATGCTGTCTTCCAACCGAAATGAAAAAACATCGTGTGTTGACGCTCGTGCGCGAGCGCATGGAAAAGGAATGCGAATCATTTGCCACCGCCTGGTGCAACGTGAAGCGGACCAACCCCTTTTGGTTTGAAGGCTAACTTTCTCCCATACGGGGAATTAATTTAATTACAGTTAAGGAATAAGACTATGAAAAAGGAAAAACAAATCATTTTTGCAAATGTGGCCGAGGGTACGCACGAGGGGAATATCA
The DNA here is from genome assembly GCA_031268795.1 of Puniceicoccales bacterium. Classification (GTDB taxonomy): domain Bacteria; phylum Verrucomicrobiota; class Verrucomicrobiia; order Opitutales; family JAIRLM01; genus JAIRLM01. Next base: position 21,841 of record JAIRWT010000001.1, on the reverse strand, counting down.
CCTTCCTGGCGGCCGAGCCCATTGAAATGGCGCATGTGCTTGTGGCGTTACAGGGTAACACGGTACATCCGGCGGCAGCTGGTGAATTGCCAATTGGGGTTGTGACCGACGAAGCGGAAGCAGCCGATGATCCGATTAATGTGCAACTATTAGGAAGTGGATCAACCGTCCTAATTAGCGCAGCAGATCCCATCAGCTCCGGAACCTTTGTGGTAGGAACGGCTAATGGGAAAATTATTCCCTTACCATCTGAATCTGGAACCTATCGCGTTGTTGGTATTGCACTCACAACGGCAACCATGGCGGGAGAGGTGGTGGAAGTGCTCACGGGTCTTCCTTCAAACATTGTTATTACAACCGGCTCAACAAATTGAAAAGGTTGATAACTGTGATGCCCGCCTAGCCCACCAAAGGGCAACATAAATAAGGCTAAAACACTATGAGAGAATTAATTGAAATTTTACCGCCGGACATAAAAAACAATGAAAAAGGTGTGGTTTGCGCGGCCAACGAATCTAGATTTATCAGCGCTAATTTTTCGGAGCTACTTACGGCCTTTACCGTTGGCTGGAAAGATCCGGAGAATATTGAGGATTTGCTCAATTTTATCGCTCCGGTGATTCATGTGGGCAAACGCTTTGAATTTAAAAAAGCGGATAATGCGCAAGCATTTCTATCGGAAAATGACGATGTGCGCGCCATCGGGTCCGCATTTAAAACCGTGGATTTCACTGGCACATCCGTGATGGCTAAGACGTTTAACAAAGGGCTTACCATTCGCGTGGATCATGAGGACGTGGTCGGTGATGATTGGCGTGAGCGTTATGTACAGTTACTACTTCGACGGCTTTATCGTAATGAATTACGCCGGGCTATTACCGCGCTCAATTCATCAACTACGCCCATTCCAAAGGTTTGGGGCGGAACGGATGGGTCCAATAATCCGGATTCGGATATTCGTGCGGAACTATCCAATGCAGCGGATATTACCGGCATCCGTCCAAATCGGATTATTTTCGGTGAAAGCGTGTGGGATTTGCGTTCTGATGTATACGACATGCAATCAACGGCGGCCGCACAGCGGGCGGCGACGCTTTCCATGGGTGATTTTGCCCGCAAACTCTTTGTGGATGAAGTTCGCGTTTTCAGCGCTCGCTACCAAAATTCATCCAGCGGCAAAGCGCAAATAGTTGGCAATGATGTATACCTTTTCCATACGCAGAATGATATCATTAAGGATGAGCCGGCTAATATTAAGCGTTTCGTGACACCAACCGACGGTAGCAATTTCCGCGTTTACCTGGAGGAACACTCCAAATTTACCGACATAACCGTGGAGCATTACAGCAACATTATTGTCACATCGGAGAGCGGGATCAAGTGGCTCTCCGTCAGTGCCGGCTCCAATGAATGAAATCATTTATTTCATGAAAAATAATAAATTTGAGAACATGAAAGTAAACGACTGGGTGCAATTAACGCCTACGCATTTGGAAACTTATCTGATGGCGCGGCAAATTCACCTATTGCGAACGGTGGTGTTGGGTGCCGGGGAAAGTGATCCGCTTCCAAAGCTGATCGCCGATGTGACCCGCCGGGTACGGCAGGCCATCGGGAGCAATGGGAAAAATCGGATGAGTGATGATCAGCGCTTGATCCCAGCCGAATTACAACCCACCGCCTGTGCGCTAGCTTTAGAAGCACTCCAAGGCCGGATTCCGCTATTGCAACTATCACAGGAGCAGCGGAAGGCGGCGGATGTGGCAAGGGAACAGCTGTACGCCATCGCCAATGGGGACTTTCGAGTCAGCCCTCCCCGACATCCGGCGGAAGTTGGTGAGTATGGCAATTTTTCATCCATGATACACCTCCATGTCCGACGGCGACAAGTGACGGCGTCGGCCCTTTCCGGCTTGTGAAATGGAGTTAAGGCCATGATTAACAGCAACTTAGAAGAGCTCCAGGAAGTTATTTTTGGAATATTACGCGATCGCCAGGAGTTATCGGGAATGAGTGTCTTTCTTTATCATCACAGTGATACGCGGGGAGTACTAGATATTAACGTGCATCAGCAAACCAACCTTTGCGTGATTGTCCTTCCGCCGATACCAGTTGAGTTTCGCCAAAATTGGCCGGTTCCATGCGATGCTATTATAAATGTGCGCATTCTCGTGGTAGAAAATGCTTTTAGTGATGTAGCGACGGGCGGCGCCTTGGGCGTTGCCGAATTTATTCATTCCCTGCTTACCGGTCGGCGGATTCAGTGTGGTCCAACGGCCGGCGCATTGATGCCGAAACTTAAGGAACCGTGGAAAATAAATGAAAGTTTTACCACGGATATGCGAATGGAAATTTTACTCACCTTCGAATTTGAAATGCCGTTCCCCTGGAACGGTGGAAAGGAGAAATAATTTATGAAATTTTTCATCGGTAACTACTGCCTGGCTGGCGGACAAGACGCTGATGAGGAACCGTTTGACCTCATTTTGGAAACGGCAGGAATCGTTCAAATTGCCACGGCCCTGCGGGCTGCGGTGGCAAAGCCCATTGATCGCAAAAATCGAACCACGAATTTGCAATTTTCGCTGCGACGGAAACATGCATCCGTGGAACGAAGTTCCGAATTTCTGCTTACACATGCGGCCATTCTTACCGGTGCGATTGGGAATTTCCGCATCGTCGGTGAGGGGGATTCGCCTCCGTCCTATATCCTGGGCGATAGTACCATGCGCCGCATTCGCGGATCACAGGAAGGCATTGCGACTGTACATCACTATGAAATTGTTGGTGGCGCGCTCATTGCTATACCTCAGGAGGAGCAGTGATTATGGCCACAATCGCAACCATCCGCATTGCCTGCGATGTTAGCAATTTTGACGCACCGCGGGACGTGCGCACCGGACGCACGCCCATCTTTTGGAAAGGCAATGATTTACAATTTCAACTGGCCGTTTTCAACCGTAGAAAACTCCAAACATTGGATAACATTGCGCGTATCATTTTGGACATCAAACCAATGGGACCGGAAGATACGGCTCCCGATGTATCTGTTTTACCTCTTATGCGTGGAGAAGCGGATTCGATCAGTTTCGACGACAGCGTTAGCGAAGAAACTTGGGAAAATGGAACACAACAGCAGGCGGTTGTCACGTTTACCGCCGATGAATCGTCCATAGCCGCTATGGATGCCTGGCTGGTTATTTGGGCGGAAACCGCGGATAACACGGCGAAGATAATAACCCTCTGCGCAGGAAGGATTTCAATTCGCGAATCTTCCGGTGGCATCGACAACATACCGCCGGAACCGGAGGCTCATTTCTATAATCGCGATCAATGCGATGCCCTCTTTGTAAAACGCAATCAAAACCTGCTGGATCTATCGAATGTTGCCGTAGCGCGGGACAATCTGCGGCTTGGAGTGGCTTCGCTTTATGGTGTTCTCAATGAGGGAGACATGGCATCGGACTCCGTCGTTGATGTTCCAACCCAATGGAGCGTGAAAACCTATGTGGACGCAGCCATCGCCGACATTCCCATCGGTGGAGGATCTTCGAATCATCTTGGTAATGGAGCATTTCGTCTGAATACCAACGGGACATTGGCGATTTTCGCAAACCTCACCATGATTCCACTTTCCGACGGTTGGGTAGGCTATCAGCAGATCGCTGATGCCTCCCATCCGCTGATTAGCACCATTGAAATGGTTGAAAATGCATTAGGCCTAAATTGCATGCATGTAGCCCGGCCCGTCGGTAACACGTCCACGCAGGAAATACGCATCTTTCGCCCATTTACGCCATTGGAAACTTATCCACTGCGAGGCAAAGAAGTTACATTTTCATTGGATCTAAAAGCTGGCGTAGGATTTCCCGGCCCGGCGCCCAATGGCATCAAATTTTCCGTTACCGGAACCAGCCAATCCATCGTTTTTACTAAGATTAATAACGGTGGTAACTTTGTGGTACAAAGCAGTATAATCCATACGGCGGATGCAATTTACGACATCCCCGCGGATGTTTATCAGCGCTACTCTTTTACTTTTCAGGTTCCGGAAAATATGGTTCAAATCTGTCTACGCCTCATACACACCCCCTACGCTAGCGGGTCTGCAATTCCCGATGATTATGGATTTTACATTTATCGGCCGGCCATCGGCCCGGGGGCTTCGGAACAACCATTTGTTATGACAACTCTCGCGGAGGATCAACGGGCACTTGGTGATCGATACCAACGTATTTTTGCAACATTCAGAGGTGCGGTTTTGCAAGGCCAAATTGTGATTCAGGATATTATTTTTCCTCTGCAATTTTTGGCAACGCCCGCATGCTCTTATGCGGCAAACGAATCCACACCAACGGCATTTCCTTCGACGCCAACTAAATCGGATGTGACATCCCCAACCATCCACTCCGCCCTACTTACACGCACGGCCACCGCCGATTCCCCATCGGCTCTTTTTCGAGTATTTTACGGATTCACCGTCCCACTCTGGTAAGGAAATTTTATGGAAGCAATCATTTCCCTCCCGATGGAGCAATCGGAACTATTATCTGAACTTGTACGACGCCTAGAAGAATTGGAAACAAAGATCGGTGAATTGGAATTACAGATTCAATCCCTGCGCAGTGAGGCATGACCATGGAATGGACACTGACCTATGATGGAGTTACACAAACATTTGCCCGGTGGGGAATTGGCGATACCCGCCGCCATCGGATTAATCAGGGGCGTGATGTGCTAACTTTTCGCCACACTGCTCCGGAAGCGCTTACCGATGGGCCCATTTTTGCACCACTCGCCCCAATTCAGGTATATTGCGATGGATCGCGGTGGTTCCATGGTGTAGTAACGGAAGTTCCGTCCTTTGGTGATGGTTCCGATGAATCCAAGTACTATAAGGTAAGCGGACCTTGGTGGTACTTGGAAACAACTATTTATCAACAACCGTGGGCCATTGCCGCCGACCCAAATGATCCCAACTCGCCCATAACCAGCGTATACAAAAGCCACATCATTCTTGGGCAGTCGGAGGAGGGGGAGGTCCTTAGCATCGGCAATCAATTGATGGACATTTTTAATTATGCCCTGATCTGTGCGGTTCCCATTTGCATTGGAGAAATAAATTTCCCACAAACGGTGCCCTTTGACGAATGCAAGGATTTGAGCTGTGCCGAGGCCATTCAACGCATTCTGCGGTGGATCCCGGATGCAATAATTTGGTTTGATTACGGAACGACTTCACCAACCTTGCACATTGCACGACGCCGAGACATGCCGTCGCTTGTCTACGCGGTGGATTCTTCGCTCAATTCCATTTCCATCTCACCGCGCTACGACCTTATGCTGCGTGGCGTTGCCATAAAATACGAACGGGTGCATTCCGTTAGCGGGCGCACGTGGAGAACCCTTGAAACGGACCGCTATCCGACGAATATTTCCGAATTGCAACCACAAATCCTCGTACTTACCGTGGAACTTGCCGGCACCAGGAGTCAGTATGTTTCCCAATCCATTGTGGCAGATGAGGTTGACCCAGGAAATGCCTCCTGGTGGCAAGGGCATTTGCCTGCCCTGGCTACATTGGATCCGAGTGCCATCACCATTCTTTCCCATGGTCGAGACTCCGCGCTACCGCGGGAATTGCGCAGCGGCGGCGTTGCCGATTGGATGAGTGTTGCCGTTGAGTCGGATGTTGTACGAGCAACACTGGCATATGAAGATGGCGCAACCGGCGTGGCCCAGCAGACGGTGGCTGTGAAAATTAAAGCCACCGATGCTACTAGTCAGACCTATGCACGACTTTCCAGCTTTACCGACGCGGAGGAGAGCCCAATCGGCTTAGCGCGGGCAATTTATGAAAGTTTTAGCAATCTAACCTTTGAGGGAACTTTGCAACTTTTAGGTGAAGAGATTGCATCCGTGCCAATGGGCGTGCGGCTAAATCTCACCGGAGGAAATATTTTATGGGGAACCATGGATGCACAAATTCAGGAGTGCATCGAGCATTTGGACAGTGGCACCGTGCGCCTGCGCTTCGGCTCGGCAAAGCATTTGGGCATGAAAGATTTAATTCAACTCAGCCGCGTTAATCGGCGGCGAGAGGCGCCGAGATCCACGTATATTCGTACAAATGGGGAAGGGTCCGATGAGCATATTGAACAGGCGCGGGAGACGCCCGGAGAAAACACGCACACCGGGACAACGACCTACAGCCATTTGCTCCTCGCCGACGTAATGGATGGCACGCGCCAAATTGTTTTGGATGCACGCCAAATCGGTCTCACCGGGCTTGTCCTTCGGGTGCGCGAAGAGGATGTCTGCGAAAATGGAATTTTAAAAAAACGGCTAATTCTGGCCTCTCAACCCTACGCGTTGAGCGGGGATGAATTATGAATGCCGATTCTTTCCTCGTCGCCGTCAATCCATCCGGATTGCCGCACCCAATTCCCACGCAACCGGCTATCGGTGAAGAGCTTCTTCCAGATATGAGTCCGCAGGAGATCGCCACCATTTTTTGGATGCTGCGATCCCTATCCATCAGCTATTCATACTCCATTGGTGGATTCGGTACCTATGCCAATGCCTATACGGCCAACTGTGACACGAAACCGGTGGAGCGATTAGTCAATTATCCACTGTTAGCCTATGAATCCATTGACCGGACCACATCCATCGGCACATTTTTTCAAATTAATCCGGCGCAAGTTTATCGAGACGTTGATACCTACGCTCTCAATCTCAGTTTCCAGGAGGGTTCATATCCAAATGGTGAAATTCTTCTGTCCTTCAAATTACCCGCCGGTCACATCGTTCTCGATACATCCTTATTTAGCCTTTTTTCGCGGACAATTCCAATTTATCTGTCAACTTCCTACGTGGGCCTTGAAGGCTCCATTGATTCCTTTGAAATTAATGCAAGTTATTGGTATGTTGGTTGATAATATTCAAGTCGTTTTGCAATGGCCAGATGGATGGTTCCACCGATTTTTATGATATGGCGATGTTCGGCGTCATTGCGATAAAATGGGAAGCTTTGACTAAAATCTTGCGTGCAGAATGACCATCCTGTAAACTTCTCAAATGGATGCTACCGGATCACGTACAGGATCGTATGAAGCTGCACTGTTTGCTGTGAAAAAAGAGGTCCAACAATTACGAGATGTGTCAGAAAGCGGCGTGACGGGATTGAAATTAATTCACGCCTATCGCGCTGCGGTTTCTAAAATGACAAGTTCGGTAAAAGATTTTGCCAGCACATTAGAAACGGTAGATAAGAGTGAGCTCTCCAAGTACGAGGATGCAAGCAGAAAGCTTATAAAAAATGCACGGCAGGAAATCGCTGCATCCGCTGCGGCCGTACGAGGGAAGCAAAATCCGATTTTTTCATTTTTTTATAGTATTTTCTTCAAAAGAATAGAAATAAGACAGTTGACACTTTTTGCGAAAGCAGCAACCGATGCCTTTGAAGGCATACACGACAGGATAGTAAGAGAGCGGCCAACGGTTAAAACGACCAATGTTGCTGAGCATACGCAAATTAGTGCACCAAGCGTACCCAGCGATCCGGATCTTCGCAGTTTAGCGGCCCATTTGAAGAGCCAAATGCTGCATCCTGCTCCCGGAGTTCTTGCGGCAGGCAATGAAAAGCCAATTCTCGTACCAAAGGAGTTACTATCTGCAGACTTTGTCGATACACCACCTCAATTACAATTGATGAAATTTTTTCGCATATATGCAGGAAATCCGTCTGCAATTGGCAGACTGCCGATTACCGGCAAAACAATCGGCCATACGAAAGGGATTATTTCCAGCTTTTTCGCGGCGCATGGTTGCAAAGCGCCTGATTTGTTAAATCCTAGTGAGCTTCAGGAAAAAATTCAAGACATGTTTGGCACGGAAGTGGACGATATATCGGGCGAACATGCAAATGTGCCGCCGGAGGATCGGGAAGTACTTATTGGCTTTTTGAATGTATGCCTATCATGTTCAGCTGCTGAGGATAAAGAAACCTTTGATTTCTTCAAAAGATTATCTTCTATTTTTATCGCGAGCATAAATGCGGCAGAGCAACCTGGTGTTCGTGAGGAACTCAGCAAACTTGCTGTTGGCAACGTTGACGTTAGCTCGAGCGCAGATGTTGACTTTGCGGAAATTGATAAATTCTTTGATGAACAAGAATCTCCAAAAGGTAGCGAACAACAATATGCCATCAAAAACTGTCCGGACATGAGGTTCATGCAGTATGTGCGTAATGAAAATATGGCGCTATTTGCCGATGCCATTATAGATGAGTTTTCGACTTATGCCACCAACCCAAAAGCCATGCAATATATGCGGGCAGTAATTACTAAAATTGCCCCAGAGGCAAAAGTAACTGTACTAGCCAAGCTTGCCGCGTTTGCTGACACTTTGGCAAACGATCTGCAAGCAGACCAAGCGAATGCGAGCAAAAAAAATCAACTTCGAGCCCTTACCGAACTTCTTCTGGCCAACGACGCAGATGATTTACCGGATTTGTCGGACAGCCTTTGTTCGATTAACGATGCCATTGTTGGGAGTTGGAACCACTGTGCCAACATTGATCCCAACGAAATAGCAATGGTGGTGCAAATTGCGGCTTTAAAAGAAAGAAAAGGTATGCACCTCTCTGAAGGAGAGCGCAAAAACATCGCCTTACTCACGGCAAATCCGCGTTATGGATTTTGCCAAAAAGTCCATAATACAAGAAGCGTGCAGGCTCCTAATGCAAAATTCGATCCTATTCAGAATTGCAATTTTCGATGTTACTATGGTAGCGAAAATTCGCTTATTCCAATCAGTGTAATCGAGTCTATTTCCGCAATTGAAACTCCAGCGGAATTTATTACGCCGGACGATATGCAAACAGCATTTGGCGGTGGTCTTCGTTTAGAACTTAACGCCGACAATGGAGTTTTTCTTTGCGAAGGTGCACTCCCGGTTGAATCCAAGCAATTACCGCCACTCATGATGCAACTCGATAAAATAACACCAAATATAGCACTATCATTGAATCGGCGATCGGAATTTCCAAATCAGCAAACTCAATGCATCGACGGAAAGGTAACCGTTGACCTTGTTACCGGCAAGGCAACGCACGCTGACGCTGGCGAATTTATGAGATATTCGTTTATTCTTGGCGAAGGCGCTTGCGTTGTCGGGGAGCCGACCGCACTTAACGACCTTAAGCGTAACTTTGTTGCGTTTCTGGACAAAGATAATGTCATCCGCTTCTATACTAGTGCCAACTTTAGAGAACCGGCATTTTTGATGAGAGACGGGAAGTTTTATTCTGCAAAAAATCCGGAAATGGAGTTAGTACTAAATGGACAAGGCACACAATGCAAAGACTTGCCATCTGAGTGCCTAATTGGGCGGAACGCCGATGGCATACCCGTAGAGGCTGTTGTGCTTAATCGTGTCATTCTAGAAAAAGGAAAGGCCCCATGTCGAATTTCCTTTCGACAAAGTGGAGATGCCGGGAAAAGGCGCTTGGAACTGTATTCGGATGGGGAAAAAACGGATTGCTTCCTGATGTCTCAAAATATTCTTTCGGGATATGCGGCCAATGCTGGTGATGGAGGTTTCATCATTGCCTCAGATAAAAAGCCATTAGAATTAACATTACCTGGAAGACCGAGTGCATTATTCTCCCCTCGGTGCGAGCAAGTGCCCGTAACGATTACATTACCGGAAAAAGAAGACGATGATATCATTTTTGGGCGTGTGGATTCGGAAGGAAATGCGTCATGCGATGAACAAGAGGTTATTAGGCTCGGTGACTTGATTGCTCCCAATGCAACCGATTCAAAAGATGATTTTTTTTCTGGCCCATACAGCAAGAATCGCATCCGTTCACTTATAACATATTTTCGAAATGCCAGAGCGGCACGAGGCGGAGACCCGAATAGACTTTACGGCCAAGACGATCGCGAAGCCCTTAAGGGCCGAGTTCATACTGTGCTGGGGTGGTGTGCGTCTACCATACATATGGATATCGCCCCTGGTGCGAGGAGCTTGTTAAATGAGCTTATTCTTGATATGGCTCTAGTGTATCCAAGTGCAGTTGCGCCGATGTGGCGTAATTCGGCCGGTGGAGGTCAATACCATGCCTCGTTTAAAGATTTTTTCACCGATGATGCTAGCACTTATCACTCCCAGGCGGCAACACTTTTTATCGATGCTTATAAGTCTGTGCAATTTGAAAATCCAGAATCGCCAGTTTTAAACGATTTTATTGAATTTTTGAATATTGCCAGCACCCATTATACCAGTGAAACAACAGGCTGGATACACAACTCTACAGTCAGTCTTTTCCGGAAAAAGGAACAACAACGCCTTAATGCCAAAAAAGCGGCCAAAACAACGGAAGATATAAGAGCCCATTTGCCTAAGGTGCCCAAAAGAAGCAGACGGCAAAGGATATCGCCTGGCCAACTTAGGGCTGGCAGAATTCCGTCGCAGCAAGATTCGAGCCGAAAACAACTTGGTGTGGATGTGCGTATGGAACGGTTTAGCAACCCAAGCGATCCGGATAACCCCATTGACGTTGCCAGCGCCGGAGCAAGTGCGCTTGAAAGATTGGGAATTACCGAAGCAACCAGGCCGGCGGATGCAAGTATAGCAGAATCCGCAGCCGAAGAAGAAGCTTCGACGGATTTGGCCGGCAGGCTGGGTGCATATCGCAGGGGAGAGGCGGCCGCAGCGGCGGCGCACGCGGATGCTTGCTGGGATGCCATTGGCAAGCGCTTTGTTGGCATCGATGCTACAAACCCGGATACATTTGCAATTGCCGACGCAGAAGCGGAAACATTACGAAGTGATTTATTCGCGGCGGAAGAATCTTTGAAGTCCGATGAAAGAAGCATATCCAGCGTACTTGACAAAGCAAATGAGATAATAGAAAATATTCTTCTAAGTGTTACCCCGCAGGTGAAACTTTTGCGAATAAGTGGCGCACTTCCCATGCCGACAAGTGAGAAGTTGCAAATGCTTTTGTTTAGATGCTATAATTCTACGGACAACTGCTTTGATCGGGATGCTTTTTGGAGGGCCTATGCGAGGGAATTTGATCCATATATTACCGCGCGACAAGTTGACGATCTTATTGATGCCTTACTAGATCAACTTGTCTGTAAAACGGCTTTAAGTGCATGCAGAAATCGGCTAAGGACTTTTGAAGATTTCAAAGCGAAAATACAACTTCTCATTGCTCCACCAACTACAGAATCCGCGGAAAGTCGACTTGCTAAACTTACCGAACTTAAGGCAAAGCAGAACATCATATCACAGGCGCGAACCATAAGCACAAGCTATTGCATCCATGAAAAGGCCTGTCGCACGGCCGTTGCTGAACAGGATAGCCTTGCAAGAAACTGTCAAGCCGAACGGCAAGAGATCGAAGCGCAACTTCAAATAAATGAAAGGACATTACAGAAAAATGAAAAGTCCATTCGCGAAATGATGAGCAAAGGATTTATTGTTTCCAGGGGAGGTCCATCCGAATCTTTTGAATGCGTGGAAAGTGAAAACCTTGAAAAAGTGCAATCAGGAATCAAAGCATGTGAAGATAAGATTGCAGCCGCATTGGTATCGAAGAGAGCGGCCCACGGGGACACCGCCATTCTTGAGGATGGCGATATTATGCCTGCAGATAACATGTTTCGGGGCGCTCTTAATATGCTTGGTGTTGGCAGGATAACATACAAGCAGGTAAGATTCGAACTTGCGAAATTACGTGAGTCTGCGCGTGAGTTAGATGCTATGAAACTCGCTAGTGTCGAATTGATTAAAGAATTTGAAACTCTACAAGCGGAAAGAGCCGAATTAACCAGGATAATGGACGTGAGCACTGAAAGTTATCACACTAAAGCAAATGAATTCGCTGCGACAATACGCAATGCTCGTTCGGAAATCGAAACTTATAGGATACACTTTGCTACATTGAGGACGCAAAATGCAAGTTTATTGCAGGACTTAGAATTAAATCCTGACGACATTCAAGAAGCATCGGATGGGGAATTATTTTTTCCGGCGATTGAGACGCTTTCCACCTCAATTGGCAGGGATATTGAGGGGTTAAAGAGCGATACCCGGGGAAAGATACTGGCCGTCAGGGAATCCTTTGGCGCATTTATCAAGTCCATGGCCGCGGCACGTGCCTATGATGCCTTTGATCGCAGGAATTTCTCCACCCTGTGGTTTGAGGCGCAAACGGAATTTCGCTTGCGTCCGGATCAGGTGAAATTAATTAGTGATATATTTGAAAAATCTAAGCGCGGGATTGCTACTCAGGAAGAGGTTCAACTCGTATTTCAATTGATGATGGGCGGAGGGAAAACGGCGATAGTTCTCTCTGAACTGGCCCGATTATTGGCTGGTGCGGGGAAAATTCCCTTTTTCGCCAACCACGAAGCACAGCATGCAACAATGACCAAAGACTTGCGCAAACTCCAGGAAGTGCGTTTTGGCCAAGCGGTTATCGAAATTAATATGCCGCTAAGTGGCTTGGCCACATTGGCTGGTGCTAATAATATTTTAAGTCAACTCAAACGCGCCAAAGAAACTGGCGCATGTGTTACTATTCCAAGTACATTACTACGAGGAATCAGTCTTGAGCGACGTAGCGCGATCATTGGCTTGCGGGACGCACGTATCGCGCGTGACGAACCGGGCATTAGCAAGGATGATCGTATCGGCATACGTGGAAAAATAAGGAAACTCGAGGAGAGGCTTAATAAATTTGAAGAGGTACTGGGCTTCATCAAAGAAAATTGTGTAATGATCTGTGATGAGGTGCATGCCAATTTGGATCCAACTTTTAGTGTAAATATTCCGAATGGCAAAAGGCAGACATTTTCTTCGGTACAAGCGGAATGCAACAGCAGATTTTTCCAACGCATCGATGGCAATGACGAAATTAAAAGCGCCATACGCAGCGGTACAGGCATCAGCGAAGATTCGCTTAGCCACATTGCCATGGGCATGTTGGATGACTTTGGAATTCCCGCCGATGATGCGAACAGAGAGCTATATAGGAGATTTATTTGCTGCGACGATGCGCCTGACGCAAATCGGGCCAAGGATGATGCAGAGTTTCGCGTGCAATGGGACCTGGCGAGGGCTAGGCTTGCTGGTGAAAATCCAGAATTGCTGGAAAGACTTTGCATGCTGCGAGGACTGATTACCACGGAACGCTACGCTTCTCGAAAATCGTATTTGGGGAATTACGGGTTTCGCATAATTGAGGGAAAACTGGTTAAAGTTGTGCCCTATTCTAGTGCGAATACACCTTCTTCTGGAGATTATGCCCATCCGATTGAGTTGTCGGTTTATACGAATCATGCATATATGTTATCGCACACGCCAAATTTTGGCGATGGAACACCACTGGATATAAAATTCCGAGATTTTATTCAAAAAGCCATCCAAAAGCCAGATTCGCCGGAACGGAAATATCTAGAGTTATATATGGAGACTTTTGCCGAGCGGGCCGAGGAATTAAAAAATTCCGCTTCCCCACAACTAGGGGAAAAATTAATCAAAGATGCCTATAGTAAGTTAGTAGCAATTTTTGCCAAGGGAGCAGGAACTTCCGACCGTAGCAGCCTTGTATGCGCACTTACTAGGGACGACTTCATGTTCTATCCTGGCATGCTGGAGGGGACAGGATATAATCAAATGCACCTCACGAAAACGGTTATCGCCGATTCGGGAACGCCGTGGAATCTTGACATTCTAAGTGCTGGATTCCAACGTCCGGGTAACTCCATGTTGGATACAAGTACCAATATGCAAATTTGTAGCAAATGGGCAAGTGACATGAAGGCGGGGAATTCGGTTGTGTTTAATGGAAAGGGGGATGGTAGTACGGTCGCGCAAATGTTGGATGCGCAGGCCAAGGCCCATGGCAATGATAGTCAAGCCACTTGCGCACTGATAGACGTCGCCGGCGCCTTCAAGCATCTTCGCAATCGCGAAGTTGCACGACAGACGCGTGATTATTGCGCAAGTAAGAGCAATTCCCCATTCAAAGGATTTGCATTCTTCGAAGTGGACCCAAATACGGGAAAAAGCGATTGGTGGGTTATGCCGCGAGATCCAAACTCACCGCCGATTAAATTATCAAATAATCAGGAGGGAACTGTCCTGAAAGAGGCCGGAATAACGCGGGAGGAGTTATTTGTTTATTTTGACCAAAATAAGACCACCGGTGTGGATTTCAAGTTGCCACAAAGTGGCCGCGGGCTTGTAACCGCGGATCCGGGGAAAACGCTTATTTCCAATTTTCTTCAGGGGGTATTGCGCTTACGTGGTTTTTGGGACGGTCAATCGGCTGATGTTTGCCAGGTTGGACAAGCGACCGATGGAATGACAGAGCTAGAAGGTGCCGAGGAGCATGAAGCACAATTTTTACAGTGCTTTGAGTCCGTTGAAGCAAATCAGGACAGCCTGTTGAACGCTCGCAAAGTTGGGGCAGTCACCGCACAAATAATAGAAAAAAAACGGATACTCCTTGAGCTAAGACAGGAACAATATTATAAAGAAAATAAATGGGCCATTGATCACGGCAATTCACCATTTGTTCCATCATATTGGCTGCGTAGGTTCGAGGCTTTGCAAAAAGAATGTGCCGACGCATGTCTCACGGATGCACGCTTTGATCCGGTCGGTTGGTATGGTGCGACAAAAAATGAAGCTGACGCTTATGGCCATATTGTGGAAATGCGTAAAAAAACTGCTGCATCCTTGGTGGGATGTGGGCTTTCCCGAAAGTTCCTGAGAGAGACGGAATTTATCATGGAAACCGCCAGTCATCAATTAGCAGGTGTCAAAATGGTTATTGGCGGTGCGGCCGTCGATGTGGGCGCGGAGGTGGAAACTCAGGCGGAAGCGGAAACCGAGACTGAAGCCGAGCAGCAGATGGAAGTTTCTTCGCAAAACGATTCCGCCAGTGCACTAAAGTCATTGGGTGATTCCCTTGTCGATCGACATCGGCGGGCAGCTGGCCATGTGGAAAGCAGATCGGGGGGTGTTTTCATGAAGAAATTGCTTTCTGGTTTTCTCGGCGAGCTTACAGTTGGTGAGACATTTAGGGTAGGTAAACTGGCTTTACTTCTGGGAAATTTGATGTCCGGTGATGACTTCTCAGACTGTAGAGAAAGATGTTGCACGCCATTATCGAAAAGGGATTCACCCACTACAGGAGGAGAGGCCGAAAAAGTTCCAGGTAAATTTTTCGACACTGTGCGCAAGGATGCGCTCGGTTTCGGCGTTCCTCCGGAAAAGATTATAAATGAAATGGATGCGCTGGCGAAAGCCGTGACCCGCACCCTCAAGACTCCGAAGCATGAGGTTGAAGAAAATGAAAATCCGGAAAAGGAAAGTGTGCTGGAATGGTTCCAGGGCATTCCGACTGAAGAAAAAATCCGCTATTTTGGCGAAGATGAATCCGCCCAAATGGCATGGATAAATGCGGCAATCGCATTGGGTTATTCCAAGGAACAGATAACTAAAACTTTCGGATGTTTCGAAAAATGCTCAAATGCGATCGATAAATTAATCGAAAGTGCGAAAGCTGATCATCCCGACATGGCGGATGATGAAGAAACGCCCAGCGATGAAAGATTAACCTCATTTAAAGATCTTCAAACCGATCCAGAAAATGTGGGTAGGGGTCTTTTGGAGAAAGTACAATCCAACGCCTACGGGTTATTAAATGGAATAATTGGTCTTTTAAATATATATCTCGAGGATGGGCAAGAGGCTAGTAGTATCACCTCCGCCGCTGGCGGAGTGTTCAATTTGATAGGGGGCACTGCGCAAGCTTTCTTATCCGGCGGGCAAGACCTGGCAGGACTAGTTGTGCTTCTCCCGACAATGTTGCGCAGTATTACAGAGAAAAAATATGTTACCCGGCTAGATGCAGTGCGAAAGCAAAAAATTTTAAAGTGGATTGAAAAAGATCTGGCTAAACTTTTGGGGAATTTTTTTGTTCCCCAGGAGGCGCAAGCAATGATTACCGTATTTCAGGTTGCATGTAGACTTACTCTTCCTCCGGATGCCAGCGAGGCCGCCAAAGAAATGCTGGCAAAAGCTATTTTGGAAAGTTGTAGGAACCCCAAAACGGGAATGTATGACATGAAAAAAGCGTCGGAATTTGCCGATATCATAGTTGGAGGGTTTGCTGATTTTATTAAAACTGTGGCCGAGTTCGATATTCCTGGTGCGTCCGATGAATATAAGTTTCTTGTGGATGGCCTAGCTTCTGTTTTACGCATAGCCAAAGGGCCACTTTTTGATCCGCTTCTTGCTGCGGCACAAGATGTAAAAAAATATCTTGTCCAAATTGGCGGCCAAAGGGCCGATGCTTTAGTTGTGTGCCCAACTGCTATTGGAGATCCGGAAGATGAGGATGAAAGTGTGGAAAAAAAGACTTGTACTCCAACCACCGGATCTATGTCCATCAACGAATGGCTTACGGAGCAATCGGGGCAAACAGCCGGATTTACCGGGAGGAGTGTGAATATTTTTCCGTCTGAGTTTTGTGCAAGTGAACAGTTTATGCATGCATTCGAAGGCAAAAATGATCCATCATCCAACTATTCACGCAGTGCGCAGCGCATGTTGGTATATAAGGATTCCGCCGGGAAAATGAAAGGTATGCTATTAACTCCGAGCGAGGTTGATGACTATGGAGAAATGATCATGGATGGAGCATTGAAAGATGCTCGAATTATTGATACAAGGGGTAAGCCCGATGACAGATTTGCGCCGGAAGATAATCCAATGGCAGATGTGAGCGAGGGCGACTTAAAGCGATTCGCTTTATATATGCAAATTTATAATGGAACCATTAACGTCGAGGCCCTCAATGCTGATGGAAATATCAGAACATTATTTTTAGGTATTACCCATGACGAACCGCAGCGTGATGCACTCATAGGATTCCTTGGATCAAAAACACAAGACAGTTCATGGGTTTCCAGCTATATAGGCAGTGCTGCTGGTGCATAATCGACCAGTTGTGGCGAA
This sequence comes from Puniceicoccales bacterium, assembly GCA_031268795.1. Classification (GTDB taxonomy): domain Bacteria; phylum Verrucomicrobiota; class Verrucomicrobiia; order Opitutales; family JAIRLM01; genus JAIRLM01. The sequence goes on along the minus strand of JAIRWT010000001.1, from coordinate 4,789 downwards.
AAAAGCCTCGCCACATGAAATACGGTTGCCGCTATTCGCAAATTGCTAGACTTCAAATGCTCAAGAACAGCGGCACACGATGGCGGTTATGCCTGTGCTGGCAAGAATTTTAGCCGTATTAGACCCAACAAAAAAATGACGAATGCCGGATCTGCCATATGCGCCCATGACAAGCGTGTCGATGGAATGTACCTCAATGTATCGAACGATGGCCTCATCCACCCGCCCACTCAGTCTGGCTGTAATTATCTCAATGTTTGTATTTCCTAATGACTGGCAAACTTTTTCCAGGTGTGCCGCCTCTAGGGATGGGGCGTTTTCCGCTTCGACGGTTACCAAATGAACTTCGCCGTACGGAATTGTTCCGAGGGCTAACAAGCTGCGTACGGCTGCTTCGGAGTGTTCACTTCCATCATAGGCAATCATTATGCAATTAATTGGCATATATTTTTCCGCCGCCACCAGGCAGGGCATCATGGAAGCCTTGATGATGCGTTCGGCTGTACTGCCAATGTGTTCTTTGAAACTGCCGGAGTGCTCCCCTCGCCGGCCGACAACAAGAAGATCAACGCCTCGTGTATTTTGGGCGAATTCACCAATAATATCCAAAATAAATCCATGTAGGTGGTGAAAATCCACGTGATCCCCGTAATCACCACTTCGAAAAATATTCCGAACATTTTTTTCGATGCGCTTGGCCTTTAACTCTTCCAAGGCACGTAAATGTCCGACGGCCTCGGGGGTGTATCCGTCCGAATCAAATTCATTGACCATGCACGACTCAAATGAGCGTATGTCGCTGGCATAGAGCACATCCACGTGGGCACCGCCTATTTTGGCAAGTGCAAGTGCATGGGCACAGCAGCTTATGGCATGTGTTGAACCATCGACGCACACGAGAACATTTTCCATGACATTATTGTAAATGAATGCGCCACAAACGAAAGTGGAAATTACTCCTCATGCCTGCAAAACCGACCAAAATCACTTGACGGAAGGGGCCAATGCCATTCAGATCGCGGTGAGGTTTGGGGTTGTAGCTCAGTTGGTAGAGCGCATCGTTCGCAATGATGAGGTCGTCGGTTCGATCCCGATCAGCTCCACCACATTGGCATGCCAGAAATTTTTGCCCTAGATTTCGAGGGAACAACCAGGGATGGCGTTTGGGAGTTTGGGCTCGTTCAGCTCGCGCAAAAAGGAATAATGAACCCTCTGACGGAATTTTGTGCCATTCCAGCCGAGACATCATTTTTTTTAAAAAGATCTCAAAAATCGATGCAGCCGATTAACGACGGCAAACCATTCCAGGAATATTTTCAGCTTTTTAAGTCTCTGCGGAAGAGGGGAGTTTTTGCCGCGCATCATTCGCAAGTTGAGCTTTCTCTGCTGCGAAACACCTGGCCATCGCCCGGTTTTGTTCCAAATTTTTCAAAGGAAATAATTCCGTTCCACGGGCTTTCCTGGGGCCCGTGCATTGACACATTTGTACTCTGCCGCCGATACTTTCCGCAATTTAAAACACACACTCTGCGGGATGCGATAGAATCCCTTACCCTTGGGGATGAAATGCTAGCATTGGCGCACAAAATGTGTCCATCCGGCCGATGTACTTTCCACTGTGCACTTTTTGATGCCATTGGGTGCGCGTTGCTTCTGCGACACCTATTGATCTCCATTCCCCTTACTATCCAACAAGCCATGGACCATAGTTTTTCCCGCGATCACCTTCAGGTACGGCAACAGGGAAGTCTTTTCTAATGCGAGAAAAATGACCACCGTTGATGGCAAATGCCCAAATTGCTTAACCGCCCGACACTCAAACAGAGGCCTTCCATACGACTAAAGCAGCGTTTAGAAATTTTGTCCCTGCCTCGATGGCGTCTATTGGCCAACACCTTGGAATATATCCATTCCAACGACGGAGGGATGAATTCGTTCGAGTGGGTTGCATTGGAAAAATCCAGGGAAGCCAAATTACTGGAAGAAATGCGTTTCAATCATGGATATAATCATCAGCAGGAGACGATTTTGAGCGAACTTATTGGCAATTTGAATGAATATGGATTTTTAGCGGATTCTCCGGCTACCATTGCCACGCGGTTGCAGATCCCAGAAAATGAAATTCAATGCGTGCGCCATGATCTACGGAATTTCGAAAATTCAGGTGTCGGAAGTTTGCATTTCGTGGAATTTCTCCTATTTCAACTTTCGTTGATAATTGAAGAGCGCGAAAACCAAATCCCCAGAAAAATATTTCAACTTTTTTCCAAGGTTCAACGATCGGGACAAGCGATGGGTTTTATCCAAGTCATACGTCGCGTCCATCGGCAGCTTGATGAGGAATGCCTAAATTATCTTCGCAGTGGAGTGGTTAAAATGACGCCGTGGCCGGCGGACGATGAGACGATTAAATGTTCGGCACTTCCGGATGTTTACGCATCCATTGTGGGTGGGACCTTAAAAGTGAATGTTCCACGGGATTTTTCCGATTCGTTGGCCTTTGGAGTACTTGCGCCGGAAAGGAAAAATTTTTACGCCCTGCGGATGGCGATTGCCTTACGGGAATCGACCTTGCAGCGAGTGTGCGAGCAAATTTTTACTCATCAAATGCCATTCCTACTGCATGGCATACAAGCTATTGGTTCCATGACGCAAAAAAAAATTTCCGAAGAACTTGCCTTAGCGCCGTCAACGGTCTCGAGGACGCTGGCAAACAAGTATGTCCACACGCCGCATGGAAGCTTTCCGCTTGCGGATTTTTTGCCCGGCGATTTGTCAACGTCTCGGCTTTATATCGGCCATCTTATGAAATGCATTGTAGAAAAGTCTTGGAGAAACATTTTACTCAGTGATCAGAAAATGGCTGACCTCATCTGGAAAAACTTTGGCGTAAAAGTATCCCGCCGATTTGTTGCCCGGATCCGAAGAATTCCATATGAAAAATTCAAACGGCGTGGATAAATTTCATGTCACAGGGGAAAACTGCGCGATAGGATTATACCTCCAATGGCACACAGGGTGGACAATATTCCAAATCGCATAACAATCTGCTGTTCTTTCCATCCGCTAATTTCAAAGTGATGATGTAGGGGTGCCATGCGAAAGATTCGTCGGCCGCGGGTAAATTTAAAAAAGTAAATTTGCAAAATAACGGATACCGCCTCGAGGGCGAAAACTCCGCCGACAATGACCAATATGAATGGCTGCAAAATAAGAAAAGCAACGATTCCCAAAAGTCCACCAATGGCCAAAGATCCGGTATCGCCCATAAATATTCGCGCCGGATTTGTGTTGCACCACAAAAACGCCAATAGCGCTCCGGAGAGCGAAGCAAGAATAACCGCTAATGGCTGTGGATCGATGGGCAAATGCGTTGGATGGTTTGCTCCGGATGCAATAATTACCGTAAGGGTCAAGCTGGCAATGATGCCGCATATCGTCGCAAGCCCGTCCAATCCGTCGGTGAGATTAACTGCATTACTTGCGCCGGAAATGATGAGAAATAAAAATCCGAAAAGTAACACCGGAGGCAAACTTGGCCAAAGTGGGGCGCGCATCAGCGGAATCCATAGTTCATGTAGGCGACTGAAGTAATCCGGCGCATTCCAGGCAATTGAAGTAAGCACGCCACCGCAAATGAGTGCCTGAAATAAAAATTTTGTGCGCTTTGAAAGTCCTCGGCTATTCCGTAAAACGATTTTACGCATGTCGTCACAAATCCCCAAAATGGCGAAGCTCAAAAATGTGCCTAAACTTACCCACAGTGAAAGATTATGTTCGGCAAAAATAATTGAAAAGAAAACGGTACCGGAGACAAAGACGATTCCACCCATGGTTGGCGTATGTTCTTTGCCGGAATGAAGATCAGCTAACATTCGCACTTCGGATTTTGGCCGGAAAACCTGTTCCAGGCGCCTATTCCGCATCCAGCGGATGAAAGGCCCCATGAGCAAAATTCCAAAGAAAAATGCACAGAAAAAAGCTGCAAATAACGTTCCTGCATTCACCCGGAATGATCTCCTATTCGATGCTGCGCCTCAAGAAAAATTCGATACATAAAGGACAACGGTCATCCACCATTCCAGCCCCGGAAGGTTAAATCTTATGCGATTGGAAGGCTTTCAAAATAATATTTCTCATCCTCGGCAACCATGCTGCAGCCATCTTTGAGTGTAATAGTATAATAACAGTCTATGTGCGTCATGGAAAAAAATCCCAAGCCCGTGTTGTCTTTACGCGATACATTAACGCTAATGAATTGCCGGAAGCCAGCTATGGTGGTAACCTCCGTGGATATATCACGACCCGCAATGTCGAGAGTATCCATAACTCCTTCTATGTCATCAGTATGAACGGATACCGTTCGGCAATTACCGGTAGTTCCAATATACCCATGTAAAATGCACTGCTCGCCTTTCGCCAAAAGGCCCCAGATTTGCTTCACAATCTCATTATCACCTGCCACCGCTTCCTTGCGAATTCGCGCTGCTGGCGGAGCCACGATCGGTGGCGCAGGAGGTGGACGGTCGGCCGGAATTGGCTTAGCAACAGGCTTTGTATCCGCTGCAGTCTTGCGCCGTGCCGCTTCTTCGGCATCTGCCTTGGCTTTTTGCTTAGCCGTAGCAATTGCCGCTCGCAAATTGGGCGTCTCAGTTCCGATATCCGTAGTGTTTTTTGTGACCGTATTGGTGTCGGCGGTATCCAACTTTACGGCAAGCAATCCGTCGGCGGTGGTTGTGTTCACTCCTGGGAGGGTTTTCGCTTCACCAACCAACGTTTGTAATCCGGT
>JAIRWT010000005.1:17500-20710 GCA_031268795.1 Puniceicoccales bacterium | reverse complement strand
CATCGAGGTGCCAAACAGCGCCGTCGCTATGAACGCTTGGGCGCTATCAGCCTGTTATCCCTAGGGTACCTTTTATCCTTTAAGCGATGGCAATTCCACATTAAACCACCGGATCACTTAGACCTACTTTCGTAACTGCTCGACTTGTTAGTCTCACAGTAAAGCTCTCTTATACCTATACGCTCTACAGTCGATTACCATCCGACTTGAGAGAACCTTCGCAATCCTCCGTTACTCTTTGGGAGGAGACCGCCCCAGTCAAACTGACCCCCTAGCACGGTCCTTCGGCCGGATAACGGCACAAAGTTAGATGTCTAATCATTAAAAAGTGGTATTTCACTGATAACTCCTCCCCACCCTGAAGCAGGGGCTCATCGTTTCCCACCTATACTACGTATTAAAAATCAAACACCAATACCAGGTTACAGTAAAGGTCCATAGGGTCTTTCCGTCCTGCTGCAGGTACGCGGCATTTTCACCGCGACTACAATTTCACTGAGCATCTCTCCGAGACAGCGCCCAACTCGTTACACGATTCGTGCAGGTCAGAACTTACCTGACAAGGAATTTCGCTACCTTAGGACCGTTATAGTTACGGCCGACATTCACGGGGGCTTAGGCCAAAAGCTTGCACTTCCAGATTTCACCTTTCCGCATTGGTCACGTGTCACTCCCTATACATCGTCTTGCGACTTAGCAGAGAGCTGTGTTTTTGCTAAACAGTCGGTAGGGCCTCTTTATTGAAACTACTTTCGTAGCGCCTCTTCTACCGAAGATACGAGGCAATTTTGCCGAGTTCCTTGGAGAGACTTAACTCACGCGCCTTAGAATACTCATCTCGGATACCTGTGTCGGTTTGCGGTACGAGCGATTTCTGTGCCCTTGTTGAAGTTTTTCTTGGAAGTATGGTATCACCCACTTCCCCCATTGGCGAACCTCAGGGGTATCCCATCCTTCAGCCTAACGCCGCGCGGATTTGCCAACGCGACAGCCTACAGACTTAGACGCAGATATTCACCACTGCGCTGGATTAACCTCCTCCGTCACTCCCACAAAGATAACACACAAAAACCGGTATGGGAATATCAACCCATTGTGCATCGGCTACTCCTTACGGCCTCGCCTTAGCCCTCGACTAACCCTGGGAGGACGACCCTTCCCCAGGAAACCTTATCCTTACGGCGGTACGAATTTCCATCGTACTTATCGTTACTTATGTCTGGATTCTCACTTCCAACAAGTCCACCATCGGTTGCCCCTTTGACTTCAACCCAGTTGGAACGCTCTTCTACCACTCCACTTACGTGAAGTCCGCAATTTCGGCATACTGCTTTAGTCCCGATCATCTTCGGCGCAGATCCACTCGATAGGTCAGCTATTACGCACTGTTTAAATGATGGCTGCTTCTAAGCCAACATCCCCACTGTCTGTGTAGATCCACCTCCTTAATACCACTTAGCAGTAATTTTGGGGCCTTAATTGACGGTCTGGGCTCTTTCCCTCGCGTCCACGGAGCTTATCCCCCGCAGACTGACTCCCGTACTTAAATCATTGGTATTCAGAGTTTGATAAGGTTTGGTACCCTAATGCGAGCCCTAGTCTTTTCAGTGCTTTACCCCCAATGACAAACGTACGAGGCTATACCTAAATATATCTCGAAGAGAACCAGCTATTACGGGGTTTGATTGGCCTTTCACCCCCATCCACAGTTCATCCCATAACTTCTCAAGGTTAATGAGTTCGGTCCTCCACTTGATCTTACTCAAGCTTCAACCTGACCATGGATAGATCACCTCCGTTTCGGGTTCAATACACGCAACATACGCCCTATTCAGACTCGCTTTCGCTGCGCCTCCGGTTTTATAACCTTAGGCAAGCTGCGCACAAAAACTCCCAGACCCATTATGCAAAAGGTACGCCGTCACCCACCCCTCGCGGAACGGGCTCCGACCGTTTGTAAGCAATAAATTTCAGGGTCTATTTCACTCCCCTAATAGGGGTTCTTTTCACCTTTCCCTCACGGTACTCGTCCACTATCGGTCGCTAGGTAGTATTTAGCCTTATGCAGTGGTCTGCACAGATTCACACAGGGTTTCACTTATCCCATGCTACTCAGGAACACTCTAGGATTTTTTGGGATTTCGCATACGGGGCTTTCACCCTCTATGGCACCGCTTTCCAGCGGTTTCTCCTATCCCATTCAATTCCATGTCGAGGTCCTACAACCCTCCGGATTAAAATCCGAAGTTTGGGCTTCTCCCCTTTCGTTCGCCACTACTGAGGGAATCGCATTCGTTTTCTTTTCCTCTGCTTACTAAGATGTTTCAATTCAGCAGGTTCGCTTCACACGTCTATTTATTCAACGAGTGATACCCGATTGCTCGGGTGGGTTGCCCCATTCGGAAATCTCCGGATCAAAGTGTGCTCTCCACTCCCCGAAGCATATCGCAGCTAGCCACGTCCTTCATCGCCTCCTATCGCCAAGGCATTCATTTATTGCTCTTCAAAACTTAACCTTCACCGTTTTTGCCTCCGCAAATTTAGAGCTTAAATGTTTTTACGCAGTTAACTCAAAACTTCGAAGGCGAATAATATTCTCAAACGCTTTCGTTAAATTGTCACAACATTACATACACTGTCAAAGACCGAAAAGTCACAAAATTTCACTGGTGGGCCCAGATGGACTTGAACCATCGACCCCGCGCTTATCAAGCGCGTGCTCTGACCAACTGAGCTATGAGCCCGCAACGGCTGGTGGAGCTGATCGGACTCGAACCGACGACCCCCTGCTTGCAAAGCAGATGCTCTACCGACTGAGCTACAGCCCCACCCTCTTCTCAGAGGGCCATCCACCGAAATTCTTTTAAAAGAGCCTATAGGGAGAATTCAAGAAAAAATTTGTTCGGCCTTCTTCGACCTAGTCACCGGCAATTAAGCCAATGACTTCTCCTTAGAAAGGAGGTGATCCAGCCGCAGGTTCCCCTACGGCTACCTTGTTACGACTTCGTCCCAATCGCCAGCCTTACCTTAGGACACTGCCTCCTTGCGGTTAGCACATGTACTTCGGGGAAAACCGACTTTCATGACGTGACGGGCGGTGTGTACAAGGCCCGGGAACGTATTCACGGCGCCATAGCTGATGCGCCATTACTAGCGATTCCGGCTTCATGAAGTCGAGTTGCAGACTTCAATCCGAACTGGGCCCGGTTT
>JAIRWT010000005.1:0-15000 GCA_031268795.1 Puniceicoccales bacterium | reverse complement strand
GCTGTGCAATGGTTGAAATTACTTCATTCGCATCGATATCAATATTGCAGTTGGTGTACCAACTATCAACCATTTGGACGGATCCATTGTCGCCTGCTTCATTGCACTTACTGGCTACGAAGGAGTACAATGAAACATTTTCATTTGTCTTTTGTGATAGAATCGCTATCTGTTGATCCTTTGTTAGTTTCGCAAGTAATTCTCCAATAATTTTCGCCCCATCTTTTATGGTCGACGCAATCATTGCAACGGAGACTCCGCTGGGATCGCGCACGGAAAGGATGTCGAATATTGATTTGTTAGTACGGTCTTCGCTGGTTAAGCCCTTTAATAACGGAACAAGTTCGCTTTGCACTTTTGCATTAGAGTCAAGCGCCGCTGCAAATGTCACACTTTTCCCTTTCACATATTGACAAACGTCACCGAATGAAATTTTTCCGGCGAATAACTTCGCAATACAGTCAAGTAAACTTTTAATTTCCACCTTTGTAAGAGACGCAACCCCAGCCTGAATTACTGCTGTATCCAATGGAGGAGTACCCGATAAATTCACCATGACGATAGGGATTTTAGCAATTCGCCAGCATAATGCAAGGAAATTTTTACGTTTGCAATTCTCCGCTTATTAACTCCAGTTCCACGAGCATCATTCAATGGTCTCGTAAATCTTTCTTCGCCGCACGGCACTGACGGAAGCCTCATCGGCGAGTTTTTCCGCGCGTTCCGGGGCACTTTGCCGCAAAAGATTAAACCGATTTTCCGATGCCATGAACTGCTTGAGGGTTCCGTCGGGTGTGGCGGAATCAATTTGCAATGGATTTTCACCTCGAATGTTGCGCCTCGGGTCAAACCGGTAGAGATTCCAATAGCCAGACGCGACCGCATTCTTCTGATGTTCCAGCTGCTCCCTCATGTCAAAGCCGTGAGAAATGCATGGGCAGTAGGCGATAATCAGTGACGGACCATCGTAAGATTCCGCCTCAAGCATCGCGGTTAATGTTTGGGAATCCTTGGCGCCCATGGCCACCTGGGCCACATAGACATAGCCGTAGGTCATGGCAATTCGTCCAAGGTCCTTTTTATTGAGCGACTTGCCCTCCGCGGCAAACTTAGCGACGGCACCAAGCGGTGTGGCCTTGGACTGTTGTCCTCCCGTATTGGAGTAAACCTCCGTATCAAGGACCAAAATTTTAATATTCTTTCCACTGGCAAGGGCATGGTCAATGCCTCCAAAACCAATGTCGTAGGCCCAACCATCCCCGCCAAGGACCCAAACGGATTTTTTGACTAATTTATCGGCGATGGCATGCAAAAATTGCAATTCAGCGTCGCCGCTAAGGATAATCTTCTTTCGCAGGGAATCGACGCGGCCACGCTGTATTTCAATGCCAAGCTGAGAGGATTGGTCTGCCTCTAAAATTTCACGAACAAGTGCTTCGCCTATGAAGTCACGATGTCGCTTGAGCAGTTCTTCAGCGGTTCTGCGCTGTTGTTCAATGGACAGGAGCATGCCCAGCCCAAATTCTCCGTTATCCTCAAATAGGGAATTAGCCCAGGCGGGGCCGCGACCCTGATCATTTTTGCAGTAAGGCGTGGTTGGTAAATTACCCCCGTAAATGGATGAGCACCCGGTAGCATTGGCGATAATCAGGTGATCCCCGAATAGTTGTGTAAGCAATTTGACATATGGTGTTTCACCGCATCCGGCGCAAGCACCGGAAAATTCAAAGAGTGGCCGGCGGAACTGGGAATGCTTCACATCAAGGGGCAACTTAGCTTCGTCGGCCGCTGGAATTTTTTCAAAAAATGCATAATTGCTCCGCTCCCGGTCCAAAACATCTGTGAGTCGCTCCATATTAATGGCGTGGCGTCCAAAATTATTTTTATCCTTCACCGGGCAGTGTTCAATGCAAACGCCGCATCCAGTGCAATCCTCAGGGGCAACCTGAATGGTAAATTTGCATCCGGAATTTTCTTTAGAGCGAAAATCCATGGATTGGAATTCGGCGGGCGCATCGGCTAACAACCCCGCATCGTAAAATTTGCTGCGTATGGCCGCATGCGGGCACACGAAAGCACATTTGTTGCATTGGAGGCAAATGGCCGGGTCCCAAACGGGCACCTCCTGGGCGACGCCACGCTTTTCCCATTGGGACGTGGCCGTAGGCCAAGTGCCATCCACGGGCAGAATCCCGACGGGTAGGACATCGCCCTCATCACGGGCGATGGGCATAATTACTTTTTCAACGAAATCCGGGCGATGGACCACATTCGTCGCCGGGCCACCATCGCTGATTTTTTCCGGATCCAATTGTACCAAATGCAAATGAGCAAGGGAGGCGTCCACGCAGGCAAAATTTTTTTCCACGACGGTGCCGCCTTTTTTTGCATATGTTTTCTCAATGGATTTTTTTATGGCTTGAATAGCCTCTTCCCTGGGCAAAATTCCAGAAATGGCAAAAAAGCAAGTTTGCATAATCGTATTAATGCGCTTTTCCATGCCGCATTCGCCGGCAACGGTATAGGCATCAATGGCGTAAAATTGTAAATTAAGCTGAAAAATCCGCTCTTGAACCCTCCGCGGCAAGTGCTGTTGAATTTCTTCGGATGCATAGGGTGCATTTAGGAGGAAAACGCCGTCCGCGGCGGCATGGCGCAGGACATCGAATTTATACAAAAACGAAAATTGGTGGCACCCGATAAATTTCGCCCGGCTAATAAGATAAGGCGCATGGATGGGTTTGCTTCCAAAACGCAGGTGAGACGCGGTTGTACCACCGGATTTTTTCGAGTCATAGACGAAATATGCCTGGGCGTGATTATCCGTTTCGCTGCCTATTATTTTAATGGTATTTTTGTTCGCGCCGACCGTGCCGTCAGCGCCGAGGCCAAAAAACAATGCGGAAAAACGCTCCCCTTCGGTGGATAAATGGTAATTCGCGTCGTAAGGCACGGATAAGTGTGATATGTCGTCGTTAATGCCAACGGTAAAATGCCGCCTGAGCACTCCGGCCGCCGCTGCATCAACGATTCCCTTGACCATCGCCGGTGAAAATTCCTTGGATCCAAGGCCATAGCGCCCGCCAAAAATTTGCGGGCAAAGCTCCTTGGGTAGCACCCCGGTTGCACGGCCTTCCTCCATGGCTCCAACCACATCCAAATAAAGCGGCTCGCCGAGGGCCCCCGGCTCCTTTGTGCGATCCAAAACAATGATTTTCCTTGCGGATTTTGGCAATACCCGAAGGAATATTTCAACGGCAAATGGCCGATAGAGTCGTACCTTGACCAGTCCAAGGTTGGCTCCGCCGCGGTTAAGCTCTCCAATGGTCTCTTCAACGGTTTCACACGCGGAACCCATGGCAACGAAGATGGTTCCGCCATCCGTCGCACCCGTGTATTCGAAAGGGGCATAGGTTCGACCGGTTAATTGGGCAAATTTTTCCATGACTTGCCCCACGGCGGTGGGCAGCTGCTCGTAAAAAGTGTTACAACGCTCACGTCCCTGAAAAAAAACGTCCGGATTTTGCGCTGTTCCACGAATGACGGGCACATCCGGCGTGAGCGCTCTCAGGCGAAAGGCTTCCACATCCATTGGATTCAATAATTGCAGGAGTGTGGCGTCCCCAATGGACGTATAGGTATTGATTTCATGTGAGGTTCGGAAACCATCGAAGAAATGCAGGAACGGAACCCGCGAGGCGTAAGTGGCAGCGGTTGCGATAGCGGCGAAGTCATGTGCCTCTTGGACGGAATTGGATGCAAGCATAGCAAAACCGGTCGCGCGGCAAGCCATCACATCGGAATGGTCTCCGAAAATTGACAGTGCGTGCGTAGCGAGCGCACGCGCCGTAACGTGCATGCAAAACGGAAGTAATTCACCGGCAATTTTATACATATCCGGGATCATCAAAAGCAATCCCTGGGACGCGGTAAACGTGGTCACCATCGATCCGCATTGCAGCGCCCCGTGGACCGCTCCGGCCACGCCGGCTTCCGATTGCATCTCCGTAATGGATGGCCTCATGCCCCAAATATTTTTTTTCCCCTTTGCCGCCCACTCGTCACAAAATTCCGCCATCGGCGACGAGGGCGTGATCGGATATATGGTCACCAGCTCGCCCATGCGAAAGGCGACGGATGCCACGGCCTCATTGGCATCCGCAATCTCACGATTTTCCTTCATGCTGGTGCACTTATATCGCCTACCGGCGAGTCCGTCAAGGACTTCCTCGGGAAACAGCAATGGCAATTTTTTGTTTGTTATTTGCTACAAAATGCTTTACCTTTTTTTGTGCATGCCAGCTCGTTGGTTCCCTACAAGCAATCTGGCAAATCGCTTTTGCAAACCTGCGCCATCCCGATTACTCGCCCAATAGGCCGTGTTTTTCATGTGGTAACTCTGCTAACATTTACCGGTGGTGGATCATGTGGACTGCTTCTGCTCTGTGGGTGCATCCAATGGACACCTGGCATTGGGATCGCCTTAATCGCCATGGCTGGCGTCGCATCGCTTTCAGCGGTCCTATGCATTATTTTAAGACTATGCCTATTTTATTCCAAGCGACACAAGAAACAACTGCTTGAAGAATATACGACAATCATTCAAAGTGATCCATCGGCTGCGCAGCCGGGAGATTCGGGAAAAAGACTATTGAATTCCTTAAATGCTGAATGGGAGGCGGCTTCTTGGTTTGCCATGACGCAACCCGGGTCCGTCGTTGAAAAAACAACTATGCGCAATTCTTTCGAGAATTTACAAAAATGCAAACTCGCCTATGAACTGGATACATTTGATAGCATTTTAAAGCAAGACTTAACTGAAGAACAGCTGCAAAAAGTCGAAGAGATTAAAAAAAAGGTACGAGAAGATTTCGCTGCGGAATTGCAAATACTCACCAAAAGTTCAGAGTATGCAACACGCGCACAATATACAACCATGTCCGATTTTTTTATTATCCAGGAATATCAATTAATAACAGCTGCCCACGAAGCAGGTCTCACAAATTATGCCCTCCCTAAGCAGGAGTTGAAAATTCACTATCTTTCAATGAGTGGTGGCGGCGCCCGTGGTTATGCCTATGGTGAAACGATTAAAGAGTTAGCACCTTATTTTGCAGACGATTGCCTCTTTTCCGGAACATCCGCTGGCGCAATTGCCGCACTTATTTCGGCGCTTGGAATGAAAAATCGCGAAGAACTTATTACCGGCATACAAGAAGTACATGCCAAATCTTCCAAGTCTAACCAACATTTGGCTGCCGCTTATGCATGGCTCAATGAAAAATTTGCTCCTTGGCCAAGTTATTATGACTTCACTGGAGTGTTCGCGCTTTTCGCCGAAAACATACAAGATATGATAAGAGAATTTCTTCTCGAAATCCCAGAGGATGTAATCCGCACCACATTTTCTACGAGTCCGGCCATCCAGGAAAGAATGCTCCTTTTAAGGACTCCGAGTGATGCTCGCAAGGAGAGGCAACCCACATTTCAAGATATTTCGTTTCTGCGGAAACTTCCCGGAGGGAAAACTCAATTTCATCATTTTGCCACTGCCATTTGGGATATGACGGCCAAAAAACTTCTTTTTGCTCAAAAGAAAACACAACCTGATATGCCACTTGTCGTGGCCGTATACGCCTCCATGGCTATACCGTTGGTATGCAAATTCCCGTATTGGAACTTGGGCACGGCAGACGGCAAAGCTCACCAATTATGTGATGGAAGCTATGGCGCAAATCTTCCAGTCCACGCCTACGATTATAAATCAATTGGCGATGCGGGAAAGGTATGTGTTGTCTTTGACTGCGATGGAATTGGGCCAAGGTGCGTAAATGGCGTTGTTAAAATTTTTCCCTGGATATACCGCGCAGCTTCAAAAGTGCTAGGAATCGCTCCAAACATTGATAAGGATGTTTTAGCCGAGGCAGAAAGACAGCGTCAATATGCGAGGGATTTCCTCGTTGTTCCCCATGGCGGATTACATATGTTTCCATTTAAATGCACCAAAGAGGAGCGTAAAGCAATCAGGCACCAGGTCCACAGGCGCACGAATGCATGGCTGGCTTGCAGAAAATGCGGAAAGCATTGGCCAGAATCACTATGGCCAAAAAAATGATACAAATAACTCGTGAAACTTGCGCCACATGGTGCACATTGCACGTTATTCCCATTCTGGTGCTCCGATCATGAATTTTTGAAAGGCCCGATTGACGCGGCCATTTTCATATAAAACAGCATAAATTTCGTCGAGAATTGGCGCATGAATATTTTTCATTCTACATATTTCGTGGAAGTGTTTTGCCGACCCGTATCCTTCAACAACGGAATTTTGAGATTGGATAATCGCTTCAGGGGATTCTCCGCATCCAACCCGTTCGCCAAACATGCGATTGCGACTCCACTGGCCACCAGCGGTGGCAAACAAATCACCAAGTCCACTTAGTCCATAAAAGGTTTCCCTTGTCCCGCCGAGGGCAACGCCGATGCGCTCCAATTCGGCCATCATACGCGTTAGAAGCGCCGCGCGGCCGTTGTCGCCGTAATTTATACCTGCGGCCAAACCAATTCCGATGGCGTAGGGATTTTTCAAGCACCCGCCAAGCTCAACGCCCGTGGTATCCGCGGACATATAAATACGAAAATTTGGCCCACAGATTGCCCGCTGGGCGCACTGAATTATTTCGACCGGGGCTTTGGCAGCCAAAACCGCGGCCGTTGGCAGTCCCTGGGCCACGTCTAGTGCATGTGTCGGCCCCGAAAGAACGCCGCACGGAAAGTTTGGCAAGATTTCTCGGACAACCGAAAGAGGAAGACGCAGCGAATCAGGGACAAGACCTTTGCAAAGCGTGATAAAAAACGGCTTTTTGGACGAATCGGCGCGCGGAAACACCTCACGGACGCGCTGGCAAAATTCAATAATTCCCGCCGATGGGCAGGCAAAAAAGGCAAAATCACAGCCTTTGGTCGCAGCAAAATCCGATGAAATTTGCAAATTTTCTGGGAAAGTGATACCTGGAATATACTCCATATTCCCATTTTCCGCTCGCATGCGTATGGCGTGGGCGTTATCCCTTGGCACCAGTGTAACCATCAGCCCACGCAGGGCAAGGTGCATAGCCATGGCCGTTCCCCAGGCACCCGCGCCAAGAATAACGCACTTTGCCACCGCTGGTTCGGGCTTATTAACTTCCGCCATGAAAATTTCTTTATCTTCACAATTTTAAATGCCGCAAGCGTAATTTAGCAATGCGCGAAGACAGGGTAACGCCACATACCACCGATCTGGCAAAACCACAACATTGTGGCATGTGGCCAGTTTAAAAACACGGCAAATGTGGCCGCACAAACGCCACAGCCGGTAAAATTTGCAAATATCAACGCTTGGAAAATTGAAATCTTTTTCGTGCCCCTGGTTGCCCAGCTTTCTTGCGTTCCTTCATGCGAGGGTCGCGGCGAAGCATCATTGCGCGCTTGAGTCCAGGGCGCACTTCCGGTTGCATGGCAACAAGTGCACGGGAAATAGCATGGGAAATGGCCCCCGCTTGTCCTATGACGCCACCGCCATTCACAAGCGCGCGGATATTAAGCATTCCATCCATTTCCGCCACGCCGATGGGAGCAAAAGCAACGCGGGAAAACTCCGTATCCCCACAGTAGTCTGCAACGGCCTTTCCATTGACGGCAATTTTTCCAGTCCCTCGAGAAAGGCGCACTCGCGCCACCGCCGTCTTCCGTCGCCCAGTTCCTAAAAATTCTACTATTTCATCCGTTGTCATGGAATAAATCCCTACAATTTAATTGGCATCTGTGCCTCATGGCCGTGCTCCGTGCCGCCGTATACTTTCAACTTGCGGATCATTTGATCGGCAAGGCGATTCTTTGGAAGCATGCCCTTAACCGCATGCTCAATGAGGAAACGCGAATTGCGCCCTCTCATCTCGGATGCGCCACTATATCGCTCATTGCCAATGTATCCGGAGTAGAACATGTACTTTTTCTTCGCATCCTTTGCGCCGGTTAGCCGCACCTTATCGGCGTTGATAATGATGATAAAATCGCCCGTGTCCACGTGCGGCGTATAGATCGGCCGATGCCTCCCGCGCAGTATGTTCGCGACGCGCACGGCCAAGCGGCCCAGACTTTCACCTTCGGCATCGAGCAAGACCCATCGTTTTTGCCCCGCATCGTGCTGCTCCTTCTTTGCCAACGTCGTACTCATAAAAAACCGTTTCACCCGCAAATTAAAATGCCAACAGCGGGGCAGATGAACGTATATCCGCCGAAAAAGTTGTTTCTGTCAAGATGTGCTTGCTAAAAATTTTGTTGAATGCGGTCTTCCGACGGCATCCGCTAACGCAATCAATGAATCTCGTGTACGGCAGTCCCAATAGGCAAATTCAAACCCGGATCGCAAAAATACCTTTTTGCTCGCAAAACTTGCAAACCGTCTTAAATATGGCCAACAAGCGTTGGTATGTCAATTGTTCGAATTTACCAACACAAATGCACCCTTGCATAAATAAATTTTGAGGTTGTCCATCGGAGTATATGTAAGGTTTTTTGAGTATTGATCTATGGCAAAAAAGTGGCTGTTCACCCTTTGTGGGTTGCTAATTATTTGCGGATTGCCGTTTGTTGTACGGGAAAAGGGCAGTTCCATTTATCCGCAAAGCGATGACAGGGTTGTCGTCCTCGTGGCACACAATGAAAATATTCGCTACGAAGTGGGTCGCGGATTTAGCGAGTGGTACAAAAAGAAAACTGGGCGGACCGTCTTCATAGATTGGCGCTATTTGGGAGGCGTTAGTGAAATTATTCGCTATTTGGACGGAGTTTACACAAGTGCCTTCCGCTATTATTGGGAAAACGAATTGAATCGCCAATGGACTTCTGAAACTGCGCAAATTTTTGCGAATCGCTCAGCTGACCCATCCGGTTGGAAAACTCCAGCGGAAAGGGATGTGTGTTCCATATTTTATAATTCGAATGTTTCCTCCGGAATAGACATTTTTTTCGGAGGAGGAGTTGGCGAATTTGAGCGGGTGGCGAACCAGGGACTTTTGGCCGATACCGAATTTGGGGCGGAACATCCGGAGCTTATACGCGAAGACGTTATTCCGCAACATTTTGCAGGGAGTGATCTCTGCGATGCAAAAGGCCGCTGGTATGGGAGCGCACTATGCACATTTGGTATTATTTATAATTCCGATGCGCTCGCCGCAAAGGGCTTGAATATGGCAGATATTTCCCAGTGGGAACAACTTGCCGATCCGCAACTCATTGGTATGATCGCCCTGGCGGATCCAACGAAAAGCAGCGCCTTGTTAAAGGCGCTCGAAATGGTTGTGCAACAACAAATTATGTTCACCACAAAAGAACAAAGTGACCCCAACGGCAATGCGCAGGCAATACGTGCCGGCTGGTTGCGCGGATTGCGCATTATCCAGCGCATTTCCGCAAATACACGCTATTTTGCCGATACGCCCACAAAAATGATTTTGGACGTTGGCACGGGAAATAGCGCCGTTGGAATCATCGTCGATTTCATGGGAAAGGCGCAAAGCGCAGCGGAAAATGCACGCTGCGGGTACGAGCGCCTTGGATTTGTTATCCCGCAGGACGGGTCTGCCACCAGCTCCGATCCCATAGGAATTTTACGTGGCGCACCCAATGTGGCAGTTGCCAAAAAATTTTTAGAATACGTCCTCAGCGAAGATGGCCAAAAAATATTTGCATTCAATGCGGGAGCTCCGGGCGGGCCTGTGATGCATACGCTGCACCGCCCGCCAATCAACAAGCGTATCTATTCGCCGGGATTTGCCGCCCATCGCACCGGCAATGATAACCCATACATCAGTTTAGCAGGGTTTGATTTTCATCCGGAGCGGACGGCTCCCGTATACAACGCTCTCAAATGGATGGTTAAATTTGCATTTATTATTCCCCATCAAGAGCTTATCAGCGCATGGCGAGCAATTGTGGCCGCACGAGCGGAAGGGCGTATTGAAGATGCAACGGCGGCACAAGAAATTTTCGATGACTTTTCCGATTTCGAATATGATGCAATCAATGGTACACTGACTGCCGTTCTCAGTACGGCCGATCCGGCAGCGGCGCTCGCCGCACAACGCGAAATTGTCCGCAGATTTCAGATCCAATATTCCACCGCCAAGCGGAGGGCAATGGGCCAATTGGAATAATTGACCAGTTAGCGCAATACAATCGTTAGCACTGTTTTATCGGCAAATGAGTCTTGCAATCGGGATTGACGCCTTATCGGAAACACTCGAAATAGATGAGCTTGGGTAAAAAAAATACGATTCCATCAATGCTTTTTAGCGGATTTTCGCATCTTATGCACCTCGGATATTTGCTGCTATTGCCGCTGATGTTATTAGCTCCGCATCAAATGTATGCCAACGGGGGTCGAATTCCAGAGGTATCGATTATTATGCCCGTTTACAACGGAGAATCTTTCCTGAGTCGAGCCATGGACAGCGCCATGCGGCAAACATTCAAGAACATCGAAATTATTTGCGTTGATGACGGATCCACGGATGGCTCGCTCAATATTTTAGAAGGTTATGCCAGAATCGATCCGCGTATCATAATTTTGCAAAATGGAATTAATTGCGGAACAACCTATTCACGCGTACGCGGCGCATTAGAGTCTCGCGGAAAATTCATCATATTCTTGGATTCCGATGACGAAATTTTGCCTGATATTGTCGATCGGGCCAAATTAATTGCCACAACTACCATGGCCGATGTGGTACATTTTGGTTCGGAATGGGTCTATCCATCAGGAAAAACGCGCCGGCAACCATTTTGGCGGCGGCCGGTTACGCACATGCGGACCGGGAATCAAATCACAAAAACTTTTGCAGATGGCAACCTTCCCTACCTATGGGATAAATTGTATACGCGGGAGGTGGTTATCACTGCAGCAGAATATCTGCTGCCATTCGTGAGCAACAATAACATTATCTACTCTGACGACAAGCTTTTATCCTGCTTTATCCTGGCGAATGCTAGAAGCTTTATCGGAATAAAGGACATAGGTTATAGATATCACAAAGGCATAGGTGTTTGCGTGCAAGGCTGGCAAAATCCATCATGTGCACTTAGGCGAATTTCCAATATTCGCGCAGCTCATATGTTCATGGCGCTTGGTATGATTGACCTCGGGAATGGAGCCAATGCAACACAACTGCAAACCCACTTCCGATCTTATCTTCCGGAGCATATAGTCACACTCCCACTGAAAGATGGCATTAATTTATTTGCAAAATATATAAATGGCATTCCATTGAATTCGCAATTGAAAGTTGCCCGCGACATGCGCCAATGTTCTCCCGTTTGGTGCCGCGATGTCCGCCGAATCGCAAGTGTCTGCCGGCGAAATCGAAAATTCGATAAAAATTTTGCGCCACACGGCCAGGGAATCAATTATCCCGCGGATGGCTTTGGCGAAAATGCCCAATGACCACATCGATGGTACCGATGGTAGAAAAACCAAATTGCTCCCGGAGGTTATTGGCGACGGACTCCTGGATTTTTTGAGACAGTTCCGGAACGCTACAACCAAATGGCGCCCGCAAATGGATGGTAATTGAAAGGGCTGATTTTTTTTCTCTGATTCGTATATACGGGTGGCCATCGGGACTAAAGCTGTCGCATATGCCGCGGATGGTCCCACGGATGGCACAAACGGAAACGGAAATTGTCCCCAATTTGCCACCGGCAATGAAAATTTTTCGCCGCCAGCAGCAAACGAAGCGCCACAGGACAAACAGTCCAATGGCTACGGCAGAAAAAAACACCAAACCTCGTCGATGCTCCATGACAAATGACAGAAATGTCTGAAAAATTTTTCCCATTGTGTGCCTCCGTTACTCTTCCACCCCCAAGGATAGCGCGGATTCCGGCTTATCCTCGCGAACGCGCACTCCATCAATGGTTACATTAACCTGCGCAACCGTCTTATTGGTCATAAATGCTATCTGCTGGGCCACACTTTGCTGAATTTGGGCAGCAACCTGTGTTAGCGGACATCCAAAATAAAGCAAAACGCGTATGTCAATGGCGTAGCGTCCCTGTTCGTCCTCCTTAACCGCCACACCACGGTCCGTTTCGCGCTTGGAAAAAATTTCCGCAATGCCGTCAATGAACCTTCCGCCAACCTGGGCAACACCGTCAACGGCCAAGGCACTGTATCGAACGATGCTGGCGATGACGCTATGATTGATGCGGATTTCTCCATCGGGGGTCATGGCATCTCCGGCAATGCCGTCCGCTAAACTGTTAGGCGATTTTCGATTCATATGGATCTTTCCGTTGGGTCCGAAGGAAGACGCTGGGAAAACATCTCGATAAAACCGGTGTCCACTTGGCCGCTGCAAAAAATGGGATCCTGCATGATGGCACGTTGGTATGGAATAGTAGTGGCTATGCCTCGAACAATATACTCGGAAAGTGCCTGACTCATACGTCGAATAGCCGCATTCCGATCTTTGCCAACCGCAATCACTTTTCCAATCATGCTATCATAATATTGCGGAATGCGATAGCCGCCGTAAACATGGGAATCGATGCGGATTCCGGGGCCTCCCGGTGCATAGTAGAGGGAAATTTCACCAGGCTGTGGCGCAAAATTACGCGTGAAATCTTCCGCATTAATGCGGCACTGGATGGCATGGCCAGAAAAATGCACATCCTTTTGGGAAAAACTTAGAGCCTCCCCACGCGCAATACGCAACTGCCATTGGACCAAATCAATTCCTGTAATTTCCTCGGTAACACCATGTTCCACCTGTATTCGCGTATTCATTTCCATGAAATAAAAATTTCCATGGGAATCCATCAAAAATTCCACGGTTCCCGCATTTTCATATTGGCACGCCCTGGCAAGGCGTACCGCTGCCTTCCCCATTTTTTGCCGCAATCCCGATGTAAGAAAGGTCGATGGAGCCTCTTCAACGAGCTTCTGATAGCGCCTTTGAATTGAACAATCCCGTTCCCCCAGGTGAACCACGTTGCCTTTAGCATCGGCTAAAATTTGAAATTCAATGTGCCTCGGATTTTCGATGAATTTTTCAATGTAAAGCGAACCATTGCCGAAATTCTTTTCCGCTTCCGCCCTAGCCACGCCGAACTCTTTCATGAATGCCGTCGGAGTATGTACCAGGCGCATGCCCTTTCCTCCGCCGCCAGCAACAGCCTTGAGGAGCACGGGGAAGCCAATTTTCTGGGCCACCCGAACCCCCTCCACCTCGGATTCCACGATGCCTTCGCTACCAGGGGTCACTGGGACTTTGGCGTTTTGAGCCACGGCTTTGGCTGAGGCTTTGTTGCCCATGAGTTCAATGGCGTGCGGCGATGGCCCGATAAAAATAATATTACAACTTCGGCATTGATCAGCAAACTGGGCATTTTCCGATAAAAATCCATAACCAGGGTGGATGGCGTCCACATTGCTAATTTCTGCGGCAGCAAGGATGCGATCACTGCGCAAGTAACTCGCGGCTGCGGCTGCGGGGCCGATGCAAATCGCCTCATCCGCCAGGTGCACATGAAGGGAATCGGCATCCGCCTCCGAATACACCGCTACCGTTTTGAGCCCCAATTCTTTGCAGGCCCGAATGATGCGCAGGGCAATTTCCCCCCGATTGGCAATGAGCACTTTCTCAAACATGGCATTTCAATTTTGGCGAACCTTAAAAAGTGTTTGACCGTACTCAACGGCTTGACCGTCTTTCACCAAAACATCCACAACCGTTCCGGCAGCTTCCGCGGGGATCTCACTAAGCACCTTCATGGCCTCTATGATGCAAACCACCGTGCTTTCTTGAACGGCGCTGCCTATTTCCACAAAAGCGGGCCTGCCAGGCGCCGGCGCTCGATAAAATGTGCCAACCATGGGTGAGGCAATTGCCAGCAGCTGCACCTCCGGTTCTCGTGATGGTGGCTCCGAAGTTTCCATAATCTGCGGTTGTAAACCCGCAGCTGGGATCATCCCGCCATAATTTTGAATACCTACTTCCGGAAACTTTCTCCGACAGAGGCGCACGCGAATTCCATCCCGTTCCAGCTCAATTTCTTCCAATTCATAGGCTTTGATCAACGCCGCCAGTTTTTCGATTTCTCCATTGTCCAACGCCTATTCCTTTCGTGGCAATTTCTGAACCGGAATCCCCCAAATGCAATGCCTTTCTTTTGAAGCCGAGTCGTCGTAGCAAATATCCCATCCACAATCCCGAAGTTTTAATATACAACGATGAACAAACGCAAAAATTTTCTTGCATCAACTTATAGACCGTTTGAAGCAAAACCATGGATATGGATGCGGGCGCTAGAAAGATGGGTTTTGCCGTGACGGCGGACGAGAGATGGGAGCAAGATATGTTAACTAGAAGTTCGCGCGACAATATGGCGTGTAACCGTGGACTGGCGTTATTGCGCGCCATGAGTCCCATAGATCAAAAGAAAATAATTAATAGCATACTTTCAGCTCATGGCGTAAGACGCTTTTTGATGCTCAGTAAATTAATTGGTGGCATGCCGGAATCAAATTTGATTCCGGCATGCATACGATACAAAAATACGCTTAATGTATCATCGACAATATTGCTAGGGTGCAACAACTGGTAATAGGCAGGAAGGAGCACCCCGCTCGCATAATTCAAAATTCAAGGGTTATGGCGACGAGAGCAACCGCGATCACCGCTTTGGCAGAGGCCCAGACGCGAAACGGGAGAAATCTTCACCAACTATTTTTTTCAACCGCTGGTTAAAATTTTCTATTCCGTACCCTCTCTTAGGGGCACTTTTCCTCGGAGCTTCATTGGGGTAAACTATTAAATATTCGCATCCTGACATTCGATTTTATGGCCGGAGCACTCTGGATATTTGCACATGGCCACCAACTCCTTCGCGCGCACCACAGGATGCATGCAGGGCCAAATCTACCTCCACCTGTTTTGCCACAGTTTCCGGTCGCCA